>SXWH01000045.1 GCA_005791535.1 Verrucomicrobiaceae bacterium
ATTTCGTCGAGAATGACAAGGGAGCGCGCGGTGGCGTTGTTGCAGATGTTTGCGGTCTCATTCATCTCGACCATGAACGTGCTCTGGCCGCGGGAGAGGTCGTCGCTCGCACCGACGCGCGTGAAAATGCGGTCGGCGAGTCCGATTTCCGCGCTCTTTGCGGGGAGCCAGCTCCCGATTTGCGCCATCAGCACGAGCAGCGCGACCTGGCGAATGTAGGTGCTTTTTCCCGCCATGTTCGGACCGGTGATGATGATGAGCCGGTTTGTCGTGTCATCGAGCGTGATGTCGTTGGGCACGAACTTTTCCTCCACGAGCGCCTGGTCGAGCACGGGGTGGCGACCGTCGGTCACGCGGATGCGGAGGTCGTCGGAAAGCGCAGGTTTGCAGTATCCGTAGAGCCGCGCGGTTTCTGCGAGTCCGGCGAGAACATCGATGGTCGCAACGGCTGCGGCGGTTTCCTGTAGCCGCGTAAGCTCGCGCATGACTTCGTCGCGAAGCTGGATGAAAAGTTCGTATTCCAGAGCCTGCGAACGTTCGTCGGCACCGAGGATCTTGTTCTCCACTTCCTTCAGCTCGGGCGTGATGTAGCGCTCTCCGGTCGCGACAGTCTGCTTGCGGTGCCACGTCGGCGGGACGGCGGCGAGGTTCGATTTCGTGACCTCGAAAAAGTAACCGAAGACCGATGTGTAGCGGATTTTGAGGTTCTTGATGCCGGTCTCTTCAATCGCCTTCTCCTGAAGCTGAGCGATCCACTCCTTTCCGGCGATGGATGCGTTGCGGAGCTCGTCGAGCGGCTCGTGGTATCCTGGCCGGAAAATGCCGCCTTCTTTCGTGGCGAGCGGCGGCTCATCGACAAGCGCCTTCGTGAGGAGTTCGACGATGTGAGGGAGTGCGTGGAGTTGGGGAAGGAGCAGGGCGGCCAGTGATGAATGCCGTGCCACGACCGGAGGAGCCGGCTCGGGGCTGTCTCCATGCTCGCTTTGCAAGAGCGGGGCTGAATTGTCTTTGCGCAACAATGCGGTGAGATCCTCGCGAAGCTGCGGGACTTGTTCAAGCGACGTGCGGAGGACTTGCAGGTCGCGCGCATTGCCGCCGGTCTGCGTTAGGCGGCCGACGGTGCGTTCGAGATCGCGGATTCCTTTGAGCGTCTCGCGAATGTTTCCGAGCAGGAATGGCTCGCCCAGAAAATCGCCGATCAAATTCTGCCGCTCGTGCAGCGTGGCGAGATCGCAGATGGGATGAAGAATCCAGTCGCGCAATTTCCGTGCACCCATCGGCGTGAGCGTGCGATCGAGGCAGCCGAGGAGCGAGGTATCCCGCCCGCCGCCTCGCGAGACCACGAGCTCGAGGTTCGCCTGCGTCGCCGCATCGACGGTCATGAATTGGCTGTTTCGATATACCGAAAGGCGTGTGACGTGCGTGAGAGAGCGTCGCAGTTCTTTCAGATATTGGAGAACCGCGCCTGCCGCGGCGATTGCTGACGGCATCTCGGCGCAGCCAAAGCCATCGAGGCTCTGCACCTTGAAATGCTCGCGCAGAATGAAGTACGCCTGCTCGCTGAGGAAGGTGTAGCCGTCGCGCGGTACGGTCCGCGCGAACTCGCGGTAACGCTCGCAATTCTCTTCCGCCACGAGCAGTTCAGCTGGTTGAACGCGCGCGATTTCGTCCGCCAGTGCATGGTCGTCTGCGAGCTCGGTGAGGCGGAAGTCCCCGGTCGTGAGATCGAGAAAAGCGAAGCCGTGTCCACCTTTCGAGCCGGGGTGCAGCGCGGCCAGAAAATTGTTCCGCTTTGCGTCGAGCATGTTGATGTCTGCAACAGTGCCGGGGCTGACGATGTGGGTGACTTCGCGCTGCACGATCTGACCGGGGCGTGGCTCACTCACTTGGTCGCAAATCGCCACGCGTTTTCCTGCTTTGATCAGCCGCCGGATGTAGCCTTCCTGGGCGTGATGCGGAATGCCTGCCATGGGAATACCGTTCCGTTTTGTCAGCGCGATATTCAGAATGGCAGCAGCATCCTTCGCATCATCCGCGAACATCTCGTAGAAATCGCCCAGCCGGAAAAGCAGCAGCGTGTCCGGCGGCAAAGTGCGCCGGATGCCGTGGTATTGCTGCATCATCGGAGTGAGCGTTTCTGACATTCCGGCGGAGGCTAGCGTCTCGACGAATCGCGGCAAGCAGCGGATTCACTGGATACGGCTTCGGATAAATCCCGTGTTTACGAGCGTGGCGCGTTCGGTCTATTTGCCGTCGATGGGCAAACATATCCTCATTATCGGGAGCGGCGTCATCGGGCTGAGCACCGCGTATTTCTGCGCGAAGCGCGGGCATCGCGTGACGGTCGTGGATCGGCATGCGCCGGAGCGTGACGGCTGTTCCTTTGGAAACGCGGGGATGATTGTGCCGTCGCACTTCGTCCCGCTAGCCGCGCCGGGGATGGTGGCACTCGGGCTGAAGTGGATGTGGAATCCGGAGTCGCCGTTCTACATCAAGCCGAGGCTCGATTTCGAACTCATGGCATGGGCCTGGCGCTTCATGCGCTCGGCGACGCGCGCGCATGTGGATCAATGTGCACCGCTGATTCGCGATCTTTCGTTTGCGAGCCGCGCGCTGTTTGAGGAACTGGCTGCTTTGCCGGGGAATGATTTCGGGCTCGTGAAACGCGGGTTGGTGATGCTTTGCAAAACGCAGCACGCGCTCGATGATGAAGCGTTGATGGCTGCGCGCGCGAACGATCTCGGGGTGCCGGCGGAAGTGATGGATGCGAAGGGCGTGGCTGCGCTCGATCCGGACGTGACGATGGATGTCGCGGGCGGTGTCTATTTTCCAAAGGACGCGCATCTTTCTCCGGGCAGGTTTATGGCGGGGTTGCTGGCGGAATGCGGTCGGATGGGTGTGGAGTTTCAGTGGGGCACGGAGGCGCTGGGTGTGATTTACAATGGCCGTCATATCGAGGCGCTCGAGACTTCACGCGGCGAGTTTGAGGCGGATGAGTTTGTGCTTTGCGGTGGTTCCTGGTCGCCGGAGCTGGTGCGTTCGCTGCGCATCAGCCTGCCGATGCAGGCGGGAAAGGGATACTCTGTGACGTTGGAAAATCCCCGCCAGCTCCCGCGGTTGTGCTCCATTTTCACCGAAGCGCGTGTGGCTGTGACTCCGATGGGGCAGACGTTGCGATTCGGCGGAACGATGGAAATCGCGGGACTGAACGAGGACATTACTGCGCGGCGCGTGAAGGGGATTGTGAACGCGGCGCCAAGATACTTCCCGGAGTTCAAAGTCTCGGATTTCGAGGGCATCCAGCCGTGGCGCGGTCTGCGCCCGTGCTCGCCGGACGGGATGCCTTACATGGGACGCTTCGCGGAATACGCGAATCTATCGACTGCTTCGGGCCATGCGATGATGGGCCTGAGCCTCGGTCCGGTAACAGGGCAACTCATGAGCGAACTGCTGAGTGACGAGCCCACGTCGCTCCCGTTGACTCTCATGAATCCGGACCGCTTCCGATAGCGGCGGTGCTACTCGCGGTTGATAACCTCGTCGAGATTCAGCAGGACGTTCGCCGTGGCGGTGTAGTTCGCGAGTTCGACCGGATCGATCTTCGGATCCACTTTGGCCATGCCGACGGTCGCGATCTTCTTCGCCTCCTCGGCGTTTTGTTGCAGCCGGGCTGCGCGTTTGGCGACGCCGGTTGCGAGCACTTTGACTTCGTTTTCCGTCGGCGTGCGCCCTGTGGCCTTCTTGAAGGCCCACGCGATGCGGGCTTCCGGTGTGGTGCCGCCTTCGAGGATCATTTTCTGGGCGAGAACACGCGCGGCTTCGACGTAGGTGACTTCGTTGAGCAGGGCGAGCGCCTGCAGCGGCGTGTTGGTGCGGCTGCGCTTTACGGTGCAAATCTCGCGGTTTGGTGAATCAAACAGCAGCATTGAAGGAGGCGCCGCAGTGCGTTTCCAGATCGTGTAAAGCGTTCGACGGTAGAGGCCTTCGCCGGTGTCTGCCTTGTAGCCGCGCATGTCGCCATAGACGCTGGTCTCATCCCACACGCCCTCCGGCATGTAGGGCTTCACGCTCGGTCCTCCAATTTTCTCAATAAGCAATCCGCTGATGGCGAGAGCCTGGTCGCGCAGCACTTCCGCGGAAAGCCGCAGTCGCGGCGCGCGGGCGAGCAGCCGGTTCTCGGGGTCTTTCGCAAGCAATTCGGGCGTCACTTTTGAGGATTGCCGGTAAGTCGCACTCATCACGATGGCCTTCTGCATCGCTTTCATATCCCACTTCAGCCGGACGAATTCCGTCGCGAGCCAGTCGAGCAATTCCGGATGGCTGGGCCATTCCGCCTGCGAACCGAAGTTCTCCGAGGTCTTCACAATTCCCGTCCCGAAAAACTTTTCCCATGCACGGTTTACCCAAACACGCGCCGTGAGCGGATGTTCGCCGCTCACGAGCCATTGGGCGAGGCCAAGCCGGTTGTTCGGCGCGCCAGTCGGCAGCGGCGGGAATACTGCGGGCACTGCGCGGGCTACTTTCTCGCCGTGCTTGTCGTACTCCCCGCGCTTTAAAATGAAGGCATCCCGCGGAGTCGCGATCTCGCGCATTACCATCGTGCTCGGTACGTCGCGGTCCGCGTCGCCGAGTTCCTTTTTTGCCGCTGCGAGTTCGGCTTCGGCGGCCTTCAGGGTGCTGTCGCCGCTTGCGGCAAAGAGCTTCTCAAGTTCCTTCTTCTGTGCAGGTGTGCGCTTCGCTGCCTCGGTCGTCAGCGCTACGCGCACATTCTCGGGAACGCTGCCGCCGTCGATCTTCATGACGCTTGCGGGAAGCGATGTCGTCGAAATGCGGAAGCGTCCGATGTTGTGTCCGCCAATCGCGTCGTGGCGCAGCGTGACCTTGATGGTCGCATTTGCCGGAATGGTTACGGGTGCCGCCGAAACGAACATCGCTTTGTTTGCGTCGCGTCGCGTCGGTCCGTCCACGGCCCAACCGGTTTTGTTCTTGGCACCTTTTCCGCGCTTCGGTTTGTCCTGCACGATGCCTGCGACCGTGTAGCCCTTTTGCTCATACGCTGCTTCGGCCCGCGTGAACATCGCCTCCGCGGGCTTTTGCAATCCGGGCGCGGTGATTTCCACGTCCACGTCGGTGAGGACGAAGTTTCCGTTCGGAAATCTTCCGAGGCTTTGATTTGGAAGCGATGCGTCCGGGAGGGTTTCGAGCAGCAGCCCGGTGAAAACGCCCGGCGCAATTGGCGCGGTGATTGTGTAAACGTCGTGGTCGGGATTTGGCCCGCTTGCCAGCCATGAGCCGTCGGGCTGCCTTGTCAAAGTTGCTCCGCCTTCGCTTTTCGCGGCTTCGTTCTTGAGCGGATTCCACGACGGCTTGTCGTTGGTGACTTCCTTTAGCAGCGTGGCTTCCCAGGCCGCGACGCGCTGCGGAGCGGTCTTTTTTAACGCATCGATTTTCGCGTTTGCGGCAGCGATGGCGGCCTCGGCTTTCGCCAGGCGTGCGGCTTGTTCCGGGCTGGGCATATCCAGCACCGGTGAGGAGTTTCCGCCCTGCCGGGTCCTGCCCGCGCCGCCGAATTCGTCCAGCACGCCCTTCTCGTCGTTGGAATTAAAATACGCGAAGAGCTGGTAGAACTCCTTCTGCGAAATCGGGTCGTATTTGTGCTCGTGGCAGCGGCAGCAATTCAGCGTCATCGCCATCCATGTCAGGCCCGTCGTCTCGACACGGTCGATCACTGTCTCGGCGAACCATTCCTCCACGATGCGGCCGCCTTCGCCGTTCAGCCGGTGATTCCGGTGAAATCCGGTCGCCACGATCTGATCCTTCGTTGCGTTTGGCAGCATGTCGCCGGCGAGTTGTTCGATTGTGAATTTGTCGAACGGAAGATTCCGGTTGTAGGCGCCGATGAGCCAGTCGCGCCAGTGCCACATCTGCCGCGAGGTGTCGCTCTGGAAGCCGTTGCTGTCTGCATACCGCGCAAAGTCCATCCACTGATGCGCCATCTTCTCGCCGTAGCGAGGGGAGGCGAGCAAGCGGTCCACAATATTCTCGTAGGCGTTTGGCGCTTTGTCGGCGATGAATGCGGCTGTCTCCTCCGGCGTCGGCGGAACGCCGGTGAGGTCGAGCGAAAGGCGGCGGATGAGTGTCCCACGATCCGCCTCGGGCGAGGGTTTCAGTCCGTTTTCCTCAAGCTTCTTCAAAATGAACGCATCAATCGGATTCGCGCTTCCCGCGGGCACCGGCGGGCGCTCCGGTTTGATGAAAGCCCAGTGGCCCTGATATTCCGCACCCTCTGCGATCCACTTTTTCAGCGTCGCGATTTGTTCCGGCTTCAGCGGCTTTTTCAGCTTCTTCGGCGGCATCAAATCCTCGTCGTCATGCGGCAGCAGCAGACGCTTCACGAGTTCGCTTTCGTCCGGCTTTCCGGGCACGAATGCGGGGCCGGATTCCCCGCCCTTCAGCGCGGCCTCGCGGATATCGAGCCGCAGCCCGCCTTTGCGCTCCTTTTCATCCGGTCCGTGGCAGTGAAAGCAGGTGTCCGAAAGAATCGGGCGCACATCGCGGTTGAAGTTCACCTTTTCCGCGCGTGCAAACGGCGCGGCGAGCGTGAGGATGATGGCGGTCTTGAGCGAGTGCGGGATCATGGAGAGTCTGTGGTCGAAATATGATCCGATAATCGCCGCTTTTCAGCCGCAGGCGAAGGTGGAATGTGTCGGGAAATCTGCCGACAGAGCCCTACGGAGCCGGCGTCGCCCGCATCAGTTCGTTAATTTTGGGCAGGATAAGCGGCATCAGCACCGCGGCGGTGTAATGACCGACGGGCAGTTCCACGTGGTGGTCCTTGTCGAGATTCGCCGCTTTTGCGAAAGCCCGTGAGCACGCGGGCGGAACCACTTCGTCGTTCTTTCCGGTGTAAAGCCACACGCGTTTTGGATCGACGCGGTGTGCGAGGCGCATGGGTTCGATGACTTTTGCGCCGGCGCGGATGTCGTCATCGGTAATCCCGGATTGCAGCAGGCGCTTTTTCAATCCCGCGGCGTCGCGCGCTCCGGTGAGGATTACTTCCGAGATGTTCCCGCCGGCGAGCAGGATGAAGACGTGATCGTATCCGCGGTCGAGCCCCGCGACTGTCGCCGTTACGAATCCGCCGAGGCTGGTGCCCTGAAGTCCGATATTTCCTGAATCCACGAACGGAAGCGCGGCGACGGCGTCACGCGCACGGCGGACGTCCGCGATCGCCTGCTTTAGCGCGGGGAGCATGAGCTTCGGGTTGTTTGTGAGCGTGGATGTGCGCTCGCCATAGCCCGGCAGGTGGACGAGAAATGTGTGCAGCCCGTAGGGGCGCAGTCCTTTCGCGAAGATGCGGCCCGCGACCATTCCGCGGCCCGATTCGTGAACGATGACAACCGCGGGTGCTTTCGCCGGATTGCCGTCGCGATCGCGGGCCATGTGCCATTCCATCGAGACGGAGTCGTTCACCGCATCGCCGCTCGGAACAGGGGAGGGGAAGCGGACTAGCCAGTCGCCATTTCCCTGTTTTGCGGGCTCGCACCGCACGTCGAATGTTCCCGTCTTCCACTGCAGGCCTGCGATACAATCGTTGGCGTCGGCGTTTGCATCGGGCTGGCAGTTGAGCGTGTCCTTCGCAGGAAAGGTGCTTCCATCGCTGATGGCTCCAGCTTCCGCGCGAGGCGCGAAAAAGGCGGCGAGCAGGGAGATGACGATGGCGGCGATCCGGCGGCTCATGATGCGCGAAAGGTCCCACGCACGCCGCCTCTGCGCAATCCTTCGTTTCCGCGGGGCAGGGCTTGATAATGCGGGCCGATGGGCTTTCTTCGGGGCCGCCGTATGCGTGCATCCGTCCGCCTTCTCATTTGCGCAGCCGCCGTGCTTCTCGTCGCGGACGTTGCTGCGCGGGCGGATGAAAGTGTGACGCCGCTGATGTCCGCAGCGGCGGCCGGAGATTTGGAAAAGGTCGCGGCGCTGCTTCGCGACGGTGCGGAAGTGGATCGTTCCGATGCCCGCGGGCGCACGGCGGTGTGGCACGCGGTGAGAGGACGCCAGCCGGCGGCGCTCGGTTTGCTGCTGGAAAAGGCTAAGGCGAGTCCCGCCCGCTGTCCGCTCGGTCGCGATGCGCTCGATGCCGCATTCGCCTCGGGCGACTGGGCCTTGATCCGCCCCATTCTGGACGCGGGACGCGACAATCTCGGTTGGACCCCGGCGACGCGGCGCTTCGTCGCCAAAGCCATCAATGCCCGGAAAGCCGAGCAGGTCGCCGCGCTTGTTGCGAAGTGCTGGCGCGAGCCGGTTATGGAAGGCAGCCGGCATCCGATCCTCGCGCACGCAGTCGTGAGCGGCGATGTGGAGACCACGAAATTCCTGCTCGATTGCGGCTTCGACCCGAACACCCGAATCGGGAACCTCGCGGACCCCGACCTCGCGAGCCGGATTCCCCAGAGCTTCATTCGCTTCTACGTGATGAACGATCGCGGCGTGACGGTCCTGATGCTGGCCGCCGGCATGGGGCGCACCGAGATTGCGAAGCTGCTCGTCGAGCGCGGTGCGCGCACGGGAACAGGTACGACGCGGCACAAAATGGCTGCGTTGAGCTTTGCTGCGAAGACCAACAATCACGACATGATGCGCGTCTTGATCGGCCCGTGTCCGCTTCCGTCGCAGCTCCGTGTGGAAATCTCGCTCGGTTCGCAGACCGCCACGCTTTATAAAAACGGCGAGGCTGTGGAGAGCACGATGGTCTCCACCGGCGTGGAGGGAAATGAAACGAAAGCCGGCCGGTTCCTGATCACCGACAAGACGCCGGACCACGTTTCAAACATCTACAAAGGCGCGAAGATGCCGTGGTTCATGCGGCTGAACTGCGGCGACTTCGGCCTGCATCAAGGCGTCGTCACTGGCGCGCCCGCGTCGCACGGATGCATCCGGCTGCCCGCAGAAATCGCAAAGCGCTGGTACGCGAAACTGCCCGTGGGCACTGAGGTGACGATCGTCGAGTAAGGCAGCTTACTTCTGCTTCTCCTCGGGTTTTGCGCCTTCGGCGATGGCGTAGAGGTGCGTCTGCGTATTCACGTAGAGAGTGCCGTTTGCCACCACCGGCGTCGCGAGGATGCTGGCACCGAGGTTCACTTCGTTGAGGATTTCCTTTTCCTTCTTCGCTGCGAAAACGAGCAGGTCGCCGTCCTCGTCGCCGATGAACACTTTTCCGTCCACGATCATCGCGCTTCCCCAGATGTGGGCCTGCATGTCGTGCTGCCACTGCAGCTTCCCTGTGTTTGAATCGATGCAATACACGAAGCCGCTGTAGTCGCCGATGAAGAGCAGGTCCGTCGCGGGATCGATGGCGACGGTGCTGATGCTGCGCTTGATATCTTTGAAGTCCCACACGAGCGCGCCCTTGGTCTTCGTCATGTCGCCCTTCGCGCCTTTCGGGTTCAGGCAAAGCAGCCGGCCAACGCCCTCACCGTGCTCGGGGTCCTGGCCGATGGCGACAAACACGCGGTCTTTGTAAAATACGGGCGTCGCGATGATTTCCGACGGTCCTTCGGGGGCCGGGTATTTGATCGGCTTGCCGTCCTTCGTTTTGTATTCCGGCGGCACGCAGTCGAACGACCAGATTGTCTTGAAGACGCCTGTGTCGCCTTCCTTCACGGGCTCGGAATCAAACGCGTGCAGCACGCCGTCGCCGCCGCCGAAGAACACCTGCCACTTCCCGTCCACCTTGCCCGCGCTGGGCGATGTCCACAGGCCGTGGAAAATCCGCGGCCCGATCTTCGCGTCGTCCTCGCCGATCAATTCGCCGGTCGTCTTGTCCAAAACGATGAAGCTCGGGGCTTGCGGCGCGGGAATCGTCACGTGAGACCAGTCCTGACCGTTGCTCGTGCAGACGAACACTTTGTTGTCGAGAACCAGCGGCGAGCTGTTCGAGGCGTTGTGCGGGAAGACGCCCAGCTCGTCCATCATGTCGTAGCGCCAGAGGATGTCGCCGTCCTTCGGCGTCACTTCCACGGCGGGCTTCGCAGGTCCCGGCATGTATTTGCCTTCGTCTTTGAACTTGCCGTCGTTGCCGTTTGACTGGCCTGCGGAATCAAGCGCGACCACTTCGCAGCGGCTGGAAACCGAGTAGAGCGTGTTCCCATCGATGAACGGAGCGCTGAGGTAGCCGAGGTATTCCCAATCATTCACCTTGCCGCTCGCGAGCTTCGGCACGGTGAACTGCCATTTCAAATCCCCCGTCTTCTCGTCCAGTGCGAGCAGCACGGACTTGTCGTCCTTGAACCGCGGGTCGCGCACGCCGGCGTTGTTGGTGCCGATGTACACCGTCCCGTAGCCAACCACTGTGTTGCCGTAAGTCTGCGAGCCGAGCTTCGCAATCCACCGCACGTTCTGCGTCGTGGACATGTCGATCTCCTCGGAGTTCTTCTTGAACTTGCCGGGATTGAACTTCGCCGGGATGCCCTTCGCGGGCGAATACATGTTGCGCCCCGGGTCGGACCCGCCCCATGCGGGCCAGTCTTGGGCGGTGGCGGTGGCGGTGATGACGGCGGCGCAGGCGATGGCGAGTTTCATGGCGATTTTTGAAATGCGGGCGTATTTACGCACACGTAGTATCTTGTGGGAAGTGTTTCTTTTGGAGGAAAACGCGGAAAGCGCACCGGGGCTTCGATTCAGGCGGCCATTCGGCAAAGGGATTTGAGGAGCGCTGCTCCCGATCCATCGCGTCGCCCTCTTTCCATTGCGGCACGGCTCCTCCGGCGGGGCGCGTCCTTCACATCCATACTATTTTTCCGTCAGTGTTTCCGAGCCGTCCCAGTCCGCAAGGGGAGGGTCAACCTGGTACCGGCGGGCGAGAGCCGCATACCAATCGCAAAGGAAATCATCGCCGCCGATTCGTTGTTTCACGGACTCAAACAGCGACGCCGCACCCGCAAATTCGCGGGCTCGATGAAGCGCGAGCGCCTTGTGGTAGTCAGCGAGCCATGCGGGTTCGGGTGCCGACTTTTCGGAAAGCGGCGTGAAGATGTGAACCGGCTTCGTCTTTCCTTTCACCCGCAGAAAGCCCACTTCGCGAAAAGTGAAATGGTCTCTGGTAAGTTGCTCCACGGTTTCGCCGACGAGACAATCCGTGTGAAACTGCTTCGTAGCCGACTCCAGCCGCGCAGCGAAGTTCACGCCGTCGCCAAGCACGGTGAATTCCCTGCGCTCCGAATGTCCGACTTCTCCGGTCACGACGGTGCCGTGATTGATGCCGATGCCGATGCTGATCACGATCCGGTCAGAGCGATTGTCCCACTGCGCATTCAAGCTGCGAAGCACTTCGCGCATTTTCAGCGCGGCTGAGACTGCGCGGCGGCAGTCTTCGTTTTCACCGGATGAATGTGTGTCGCCCCATGCTGCAAGAATTGCATCACCTATGAACTTCTGTGCGTTGCCGTAGCTATCCTCGATAATCGGCACCATGGCTTCGAAGTATTCATTGAGCTGTCCCACGAGATGCTCCGGCGTCGCACTTTCGGACCAAGTCGTGAAGCTGCGGATGTCCGAAAACAAGACCGCTACAGAACGACGCCCGCCCGCGCGGGCTTGGTCAAATTCCTCGGAGTTTTTGAGGACCACCTCGGCGATGCGCTTGGACACAAAGCGCCCGAATGTTTTCCGAACATGCGCCCGCTCCATTCGCTCCACGACGAACAGATACACGATCCCCACGAGTCCCGACGCGAACCCTGCAAATAGCCATGTCACCGTGGGAAACAGCAAATCCCGGCAGAAAGCGAGGTGGGTGAATCCAAAGGCTGCGAGCAGCACAGCGAAGACGGCGGCAAGTTGTCCCACCGGGTTGCGAATCCGGAGCACAAGTGCCGCGCATATAAGTGCGACAGATGCCGTGAGCAGCCCGGCAGCCCACGAAGATGCATCAAGAATGCGCTGCCCCCGGAGCAGCGATGCTGCAAGTTGCGCGTGAATTTCCACACCCGGCATCACTCCAAGCGGGGTCGCATGGACATCGTGAAATATCTCCGCAATCGGACCATAGAACACGAGTTTGTCGCGGAAAAAATCCCGCCCCTTAAAATACGGGCTACTTTCCCTGAACTGCGCATCCATAAACAGCTCCTCCACCGGGATGTAGTGATATGTTGCTGGCCCGCCTTGAAATGGAATCACTTCGCCATAGCGGGGCGAGATTGTTTTTCCCTCAAATCTCTCGACGGCCCTGACAGCGAAGTGAACAAGATCATGATTTCCGTCATCAATATCCGGCGCAGCTTCTCGAAGCTCCGATGTGTGTGAGTCGTAACGCCGCTTGACGGGATCCTTGTAGACAACCAGTCCTTTTGAGTTTTCGCCCGCTGCCTCCACGAAGATTGGATTCGGGTGGAAAATACTAACTTCGTAGGTCGGGTTTTCGTACTGAAGAACTGCGCGGTTCTGAATCTGAAGAAGCGAGGCGAGCACGACTCTTCCTTGATATTTTCTCAAAACCTCTGCGAGTTCCTCATCTCCTCTGCCGTCACCCGGCATCGCAATATCAACGGCGACAACATTGGCGCCTTCAGCAAAAAGCCGCTCAATTACGCGCGCATGAATGCTTCGAGGCCACGGCCATATGTTCTCGCTCATTTGCTTGATGGTCTCGGAGCGATCCGCCCATCGTTTTAGACCTTTCGAGGATTGGTCGAGGCTGGACGTGGTGATACCCACGATGGAAATGTCTGAATGCGGAACGATTCCATCGCGCAGGCGAAAATGTGCGTCGTGCGCCATCCCAGCGATTTCTCGAGTGAAGCTGAGTTCCAAAAAGGACCGGGTCCCCGTGAAGATGACCAGAAGGAGGGCCACACCAAGAATCATCGGGACACGCCATCCGCGAAGACGCCGCAACAGTTTGCCAGTATTGTCCCGAGGCTTGTTCACAGCGCGCAACTAGACCGCGCTTTCCTCCGCGACTGGATTCCGCAGCACGCCGATGCGCTCGATTTCGACCTCGGCGATGTCGCCCGGCTGGAGCCAGCGCTGCGGGTTGCGCGCCATGCCGACGCCGTGCGGTGTGCCGGTGATGATGACCGCGCCAGCGGGCAGCGTGGTGCTCGCGCTGAGGAATTCGATGAGCGCGGGGACGTCGAAAATCATGTCGTCCGTGCTCCAGTCCTGGAGTGTCTCGCCATTCACGCGGGTGGCGATGCGGAGCACGTTGGGATTCGGGATTTCATCGGCCGTCACGATTGCGGGTCCGAGCGGGAGAAATGTGTCGAACGTCTTCCCACGGCACCACTGGCCGCCGCCGCCTTCCTTCTGCCAGTCGCGCGCCGAGACGTCGTTTGCGCACGTGTAGCCGAGGACGTAGTCGAGCGCGTTTGCGCGGGAGACGTTCTTCGCAGCGCGCCCGATGATCACGGCGAGTTCGCATTCGTAGTCCACCTTGTCGCTTCGCAGCGCGCGGGGCAGGAGAATCGGCTGGCCGGGATGCTGCACGGCAGCGGGCGATTTCATGAAAAGGACCGGGTATTTCGGAATCTCCGCCTTCGTCTCCTCGGCATGGCGGCGGTAGTTCAGCCCGATGCAAAAGACGACCGCTGGATCGAGAGGCGCGAGAGGCGGGCCGGTTACGCGCCGGCCTGTGTCGGTGAGCTTTCCGAAAAGTGAACCTTCAAGTTCGGTGAATGTTCCGTCGGCATGTTCGGTGGCTAGCACGGGATTTCCCGCGGCGAGGAGTCGGACGATACGCATAAGTTCCGGCAAACGAAGATGAGCAAGCGCACGCTTGCAAGCCAATCGACGGTTCATGAAGCCAAAAGATTCCCGCTTGACCGCGCTTTAAGGCGGGCATAAAGGCGCGCCCAGCCAACTTCGTGTCCCCTCAGGGAACAGGAATGCTGGCATTCAAAAATAAACCCAAGACACAAACAAACACATGAAAAAACTCCTGTTCACACTCACGTTCGGCCTCGCAATCGTGGCCAGCCCCGCAGCTTTCGCCCAGGCGAAGAAGAAGGAACCGGCCGCCCCTGCAGCAGCACCAGCCGGCGCTCCAGCTGCTGATGCCAAGAAGCCAGAAGCCAAGGCTGCCAAGCCGCTTCCGATGAATGCACGCGCCGACGAAATCGACGCCGCAGGCAAGACGTTCACGCAGGTGAACAAGGACGGTAAGAAGGTGAAGCATGTCATTTCGGACGCGACGGAGATCAAGAATGGCGAAGCCGCCGCGAAGTTCGAAGACATCAAGGTCGGCGACACCGTCGCTGGTCTCCGCAACAAGAAGAATGCGGACGGCACCGAATACGAGGTGGTGAAGATCACGAAGTTCGGCCCGAAGGCTCCGAAGGCTGACAAGCCGGCCGAGAAGCCCGCTGAAAAGCCTGCGAAGAAGTAAACATTTCTCGCATTGAGAATCGAGAGCCGGTGTCCGCAAGGGCACCGGCTTTCTTTTTGTCTTAGCCGTGTAAAGGGCATCGCACCTAAGTCAGCGATGTGCAGGGCGATTGTTCCGGTGATGAAAATACTGGCAGTGATTCTGGCCGGTGGGGCCTTCGCATTCAGCGGACTTCACGCGGAGGATGCGATAAAAGAGGAAGGTGCAGCAGTTTATAAACGCCTGTGCGCAGACTGCCATGGTTCGAAAGGCGAGGGTGTGGCGAAGAAGTATGACGAGCCGCTTTTCGGCGAGCGATCACTCGCTTCGCTCGCGAAGTACATCGACAAGACCATGCCCGAGGACGAGCCGGAGAAATTGGACGCCGCGGGCTCGGAGGCCGTCGCGCGCTACATTTACGGCGCGTTTTATTCGCCCGAGGCCCGGGCAAGGAATCATCCGCCAAAGCACGAACTCGCGCGGCTGACGAACAGGCAGTTTCAGGAATCCGTCGCGGACCTCATCGGCAGTTTCCGCCCGGTCGCGCAACCCGGTCCGCCCACCGGACTGAAGGCCGAGTATTTTCAATCGAACGGGATGAACAAAAAGGAGAAGCGCATTTTCGAGCGCGAGGATAAGGCGCTCGATTTCGACTTCGCCGAAGGCAGTCCGGGCGAGGGAATCAAGCCAGACCAGTTTTCCATCGCGTGGAACGGTTCTCTGCTCGCGCAGGAGACCGGATTCTACGAGTTCAAGATCGTCACGCCGAACGGCGCGCGGCTTTACGTGAACGCCGACTTCCGCTCGGGCGACACCAATGCGCGAGACGACTCCGATGCAAAACGGGAGAACACCCTGATCGATGCGTGGGTCAGCAGCGGCGACACTGTGCGAGAGGAGAGCGCGAGAATTTTCCTGCTCGGCGGACGCGCCTATTCCATCCGGCTCGATTATTTCAAATACAAGGACAAGCGCGGCTCGGTGCGCCTTGAGTGGAAGCCGCCGCACGGCGCGTGGTCGGTGTTGCGCGCACCGCATATCACGCCGGTCGTGGTGCCGCGGGTCGCGGTGATTACGACGCCATTTCCCGCAGACGACAGCAGTCTCGGCTTCGAGCGAGGCACGTCGATTTCCAAAGAGTGGCATGCGGCGACGACGAAAGCGGCCATCGAAGCCGCGAACGAAGTGGTGTCCCGGCTCTCGCGACTCGGTGGTCCTGCGAAGGAAGCACCGGACATTGCCGACCGGCTGAAGGATTGGGCCACGATGTTTGCGCACCGTGCATTTCGTCGTCCGCTCACTCCGGAGTTGCGCGAACTCTACGTGAACCGCGTCTTCTCGCCGGATGTGGCGCCTGAAATCGGGCTGAAACGCTCGGTGATTGCCGTGCTCAAATCGCCCCGCTTTCTGTACCCGGAGTTTACCGAGGGCGACGACTTCGCGACGGCAGCCCGACTCGCGCTGGGCATGTGGGATTCGCTGCCCGACGCAGCACTCCTCGCGGCCGCTGAAAAGGGAGAACTTCGCACGCCGGAGCAGGTCCGCGCCCAGGCCGCACGGATGATGAACGACCCCCGCACCAAGGCCAAACTCGCCACCTTCTTCAACCACTGGCTCGGAACGGGCGAGGCGGATTCTCTCGCGAAGGACCCGAAAGCGTTTCCGGAATTCGACGCCGGGATGATCGCGGATTTGCGTCGCTCGCTGGATCGCTTCGTTGAACACGTCGTGTGGAGCGAGAAGTCCGACTACCGCGAAATTCTTCTCGCAGACTACGTCTTTATGAACGAGCGGCTGGCGAAGTTCTACGGCGCCCCGGCACCTGAGGGCGGTGACTTCGCGCCGGTGAAATTTGAGGACGGAAAGCACGCGGGCATCTTCACGCATCCGTTCCTCCTGAGCCTGCACTCCTATTCAAAGTCCACGTCCCCAATTCACCGCGGCGTCTTCCTGACACGCAGCATCATGGGCCGCATGCTCAAGCCGCCACCGCAGGCGATTGAATTCAAGGACGACCGCTTCGATCCATCACTCACGATGCGCGAAAAGGTCACCGAAATTACCAACAAGACGTCGTGCATGAGCTGCCACGTCACCATCAATCCGCTGGGCTTCGCGCTGGAGAATTTCGACGCCGTGGGACGATTCCGCACGACGGACAACTCAAAGCCCGTGAATCCCGTGAGCGACTACATTACGTCCGACGGCGACACCGTAAAACTCAGCGGGCCGCGCGATATCGCCACGCATGCCGCGGGCAACGATGCGGCGCGCCGCGGATTTGTGCGACACCTCTTCCAATACACCATCAAGCAGGCGCCCGCGGCATTCGGGCCCGAGACGCTGCTGAACCTCGACACACAATTCGCCAACGGTTTTCACATCCGGAATCTTTATTTGGAATCGAACATCGTAGCCGCGCTTCCGAAGCAGGCTAAAGCCAGCGCAAAATTATGATTATCTCACGCCGTGAATTTCTTCGCCACGCAGGCATCTCCGCCGCGGTGCTTCCGTTTTTACCAGCGATGCCGTCACTCGCGGCATCCGGCACGAAGGTGCAGCGCATCATCTTCATGTTCTCGCCGAATGGCGTCGTTCAGCCGGATTTCTGGCCGGACGAAACGGGCGCGGATTTCAAATTGAAACGAATTCTTGCGCCGCTCGAGCCTTTCAAAAACCGCACGCTCACGCTCAAGGGAATCTCCAACAAGGTCCGTGGCGACGGCGACGGGCACATGCGCGGAATGAGCTGCCTGCTAACGGGCATCGAGCTTTTCCCCGGCAATATCCAGGGCGGCAGTGATCGCCCGGCGGGATGGGCGAGCGGCATTTCCATCGATCAGGAACTCAAAAACTTTCTGCAAAAGAACCCGGCGACCGCGACACGGTTCGGGTCGCTCGAAGTGGGAATCAACGTCCCCCATCGCGCCGACCCATGGACGCGCTGGTCTTACGCCGGGCCGAATCAGCCGGTCGCACCGGTCAGCGATCCATACGAGCTCTTCGAGAAGTTGTACGGGGAGATGAAGGACGGCGAAAACCTCGGAAGCGTGCTCGACGAAGTCAGCGGCGAACTCGCAGCCCTTGCAAAGAAACTCCCCGCCGACGAACGCGCGGCGCTGGAAAAACACACGACCTTTGTCCGCGAAATGGAACGTGAGATTCAGGCCGGACGCGCGAAGAAACTGCGCTTTCCTGCACCGAAGCTGGAGCAGGGCGTGCCGACCGACAATGACGGGATGCCGAAGGTCAGCGCGATGCAGAGCGACCTGATGGTCAACGCGTTTGCAAACGACCTCGCGCGCGTCGCGACGTTTGATTTCACAAACTCTGTGGGCCAGTGCCGCATGCGCTGGCTGGGCATCGACGAAGGCCACCACGGCCTGTCACACGAACCGGACAGCAACGCCGCGGCGCAGGAGAAACTCGTGAAGATCAACACGTGGTTCTGCGAGCAACTCGCCGCGCTTGCGAAGAAACTCGACTCGATTCCCGAGCCCGGCGGCAGCGGCACGATGCTCGACAACACGACGATCATCTGGACGAACGAGCTCGGTAAAGGGAACAGCCACTCGCATGACAACATTCCGTTCGTCTGCGTAGGCGGCGGGCTCGGACTCGAGAGCGGGCGGGCGCTGAAATACGACAATGTCCCGCACAACCGGCTCTGGCTCCGAATCGCGCAGGCCTTTGGTCACGATCTAAAGACTTTCGGAAACAAGGACCTCAGCGCGGGTGGCGCGCTGGCGATTTAGCAGTCGAGCTACGGCTTCACCACGCGCAGGCGCATGAACTGCGCGGAACCCGGCACGTCTGTCGTCCAGGTTTCATTTGCCGTTCCGTCGCCATTGTTAATGTGTGCAGTGCGGCTCACGGCGACGTTCCAACTCGTCAGATCGCTGCTCGCCTCGACGACGTAGCTAAGATCGTCCGCGCCGAGGCGGCGTGGGAACGTGAGTGCCAGACGTCCATCTACCGTACGCGTCGCCGCGAGCGGAGTCGTATTTCGCACAGCATCGTTACCGGCCAGAAAATGCTCGATGAGCGCGGGAATTCCGTCGCTATCGGCATCGGCAAGTGCGGTGCCGCTGAAGGGCGCGAGCGCATCGCCCGAGCCAGGGTTTCCGTTGGCGGCGATGCTCGTGCGCCAACTCGATGCCGCAGCCGGTTGCGCAGAGTTCGAAAGAACGAGGCTGTAGCCGTTCCCATCGGCGCTGTCAGGCCATGGCGCGAGGTCTTGATAGTTTAACGAAATGAGCGCCGTGCCTGTCGAAGTCGACAACATCAGCGTATCACCATCGTTGCCGAGACGATCGAAATAGACACCGCCAACCGGAATGTTCAGCCCGTACCGAAGCTGAAAACTGTACTGGCTCGAGACCAGCAAGAGTCGGCCGCCCGGTGCGAGCGGGACGTCGCGATTGTCGGGGAAATCGTAGCTGAGGCCCGCAGTGAACTTTGCGCCGCGAAGATTGATGGCTCGGTTCGTCGGATTCCACAGTTCGATAAATTCGGTATCATCATCGCCCTGCGGGTTGTAATGAATCTCACTGAATACCACATCACCCGGCGCGAGCGGCGTTGTTACGGTGTAAAACGCCTCATTGAGCGCGCTCCACGTCGAACCGATGAGTGCGCGTGCACGCAGCAAAGTGTTGACGTTGATCGTGGTGTTGGAACCGGAAACGGCGGACGGATTCACACCGCCTCCGGGCAACCGCGGATCGGAGCCGTCCGTGGTAAAGTAAACAGCCACCCCGGGAACCGGGAAACTCACATTCGTTCCCGCTCCAACAACTCCACCACTGAATGCGGGCGCGACGGTCGTTGGATAGTAGCCCGCGCTTTGGAGGTAGCCGAGATATGCGGAGCTTCGCGAAGGGAACCAGGTGTTCAGAATGTAGTTCCGGTCGGTCAGCCAGGTGTCGGGTGTTCGCGACTGTCCGCTGGCAACCCATCGTGCGCTTTCGGCGTAAAATGCGCGCTGGATTTCATTGCACATCGCAGTGAGTCGAGCGGTATTTGCGGAGGGAGTGAGCGCTCCACCGTTGAAGAAGTGGGCATGAATGCGATCGGCGAGCAGCGTTTTGTACTCCGGGTCTCCTTGCTGCCAGAGCTGGCTGAAAATGCTCCCCGGGCCATCGCCATTCTGGCGTCCGGGGTTCGGATTCGAGCGCAACGCGACGCGATTCGCCGCCACGCTTGTCATGTAGCTTTGAGTTGCGAGAAAGCCATCGGCGTCGTTGAGTAGAAACTTGAATCCGCTGCCGGCGGCTTTCGGTGAAACGGCGCGGTATTCGTCCTCGCTGTTCCCGAACATGAACATGAGCATGTAATCCACGTACTGCTTCACGTCGACGAATGGCCGGATGCCTGCGTAGTTTGCACGCAGTGTTTTTGCGTTCTGCCACGCGGTCCCATCGCCATCGTACGCAGTGCCGGGATCGGCCCAGCCGCCGACGTTCCAGTTCCCATTGATCGCCTCGTAGCTGCCCGACGGGCCGCCGAGGTAAGCGCTCTGCTGTGCAGCGCTCCAGCGTTCACGGAGGTGATACATGCCGTGATACGAGCCATTCAGGTAAAGGTGCACGAACCGCGAATGTGGAGCGAGGTTGCCCATGTCGAGCATGGTGCCGTCGGTGAAGATATTCGACATGTAAAAGCCGCGCTGGGCCATGTCGTGCGATCCGTTGCGCAGTTCAAGTTGATCGAATTTCCCAACGGGCTTCAGGCCGCGTGCGTGACTGGCAAAGAGCTCGGGGACGGAGAGCTTCGTCGCACCAAACTCCGAGCTGAAGGAAACGCGAAAGCTCTTCTTCGCGAAGTTGGTGAAGGCACCACCGAAGTTCTCGATGCCGGCATTTTCCTGCACCCCGATCCCGGTGGTTGGGATGTATTCAAAAGAGCACAGTGCACTTACCCCATCCACGATCGTCGCAGGAGTCACCACGGAAATACTCGGCAGGTCCGTGAGCGCTGCGATCATTTGCGGGCCGTAGGTGGCATGCTGGGTGATCGTCGTGCTCATGTTTGGCTGCGTCACGACATCGGCCGGGAAAATGTAGGTATTCGTATCGGTGTTGGTCGGCACGAAACCCGGTGCGAATGCCGCGGCGCGCAGCGTGGTGGTGCTGCTGATTGTAATTGGTCCAGTATAGACAGTGCCGGTCGTCTCCGTGGGCTCGGTGCTTGTGGTCGTGTATCGGATTGTTGCGCCGGGTGTGGTAGTGGTGATGGCGACACTTTGCGGCGAGGTGTAAATGCCGCGCTTCACGCTGAAGGTGGTATCACCCACGACTCCATTATAAGCCGCACCGTTCGGAGCGGCGGGCGTTGCAGGTTTGAAGTACTTCGCCGCTCCGGTCGCATCGAGTCCGTAGCTCACACGGTCGTATTGTTTCGGATACGTGAGTGTCGTCGGATAATCGGCCGGGAATTGCTGGATGAGGGTGTTGGCGGGCGAACGGAGCGCGAGATACTCGCCGGCCGCTGTGAGGGAAAAATTCGTATGCAGCGGTGCGCCAATTACGCGGCGATCCTTCCCGGATGCATGCACGACCAAACGACCAGCCGGTGGAATATTGGCGAGCGGGAATGTCCACTTCGCCGGCAATGCCGGATCATCGGTGAGCGAGTGATTACCGAGGTTGAGCGTGTAGTTGTTCGGATTGTGCAATTCGATCCAATCGGGGCGGTCGCCGTCCTCATCCTCGAGCAAGCCGTCGGCTGCCTGAAACTCCGAAATCACAGGCTGCTGTGTCGCTGCGTTTACGGCGATAACCACCGTGGCGACGGCATTGCTGGAACCGGCGCGAGTGGCGGTGAGCGTGTAGGTCGTATAGCCCGATGGCGTGACCACCGCCGTTCCCGACAGCGGAACGGTCCCTACGCCTCCGCTAATATTCACGGAGTCTGCGTTTTCGACCACCCACGAAAGCTGGGCCGACGAAGGAAGGCCGGGACCGCCGATATTTCCGGCGTCGGTGAGGAAGTGCCGGATGGTCGGCGGCGGTTCCGGGTAGGCTTCAAGTTCGGCGATTTGCGGGTTGTAAGCCGCGCCGCTTAGATTCTCCACGCGGATAAATCGACCTTTGAAAACGTGCGCGGGATTGGTGCTCGCAGTTTTTGTAATAGTGTCGACACCACCGCTGCCGCTGTTGGTTCCATCGGTGCGGATTCCTGCCTGCCACAGGACGGCGCCCGGCGTTCCGGCGTTGTCGGCGTAAAGTGTGACGCGGTAGTTTGTGAGCCGTTCCGGGCAGCAGTCGGAGCGATTGTAGAGAAGGATTCGATTGAGCGTGTACTCCGCGCCGAGATCGGTCTGGTAATAAAAGCCGAGCGTCGCGCCGTCCGCCGGATGCACGATCGCAGGCGTGCCGAGAATGACGCCGTCCGTGAGGCGTCCGGGAGTCATACCCGAGTAAACCGCGCCGCTCGCAATGACTGGACGCCCGAGGGCGAGATTCGTGTTTGAGGAGACAACCCATGCCTGAATGTCAGCGACCTGCGGATTGTATGCAGCACCGCTCAGATTGATGAGACGGAGAAACCGTCCGCGAAAAGTGTGCGCGGGGTTCGTGCTGGCGTTTGCGTAGAGCACATCCGTGCCGCCAATACCGGAATTGGTCCCGTTTGTCCGCACGTCCGCCGACCAGAGAACGGCACCGGCGACACCGCCATTGTCGGAGTGGAGCGAGACGCGGTAGTTTGTGAGGCGTTCCGGGCAGCAGCCGTCTCCGCGGTTTACCACGGAAATGTGGTGAAGTGCCTGCTCCGAACCGAGGTCTATCTCATAGTTGAATCCCGTTGTGCCGGAACTCGCGAGCGGATGGGTGAACGTGGAAACGTTTCCGTCGTTGATATTCGTGACCGGAAAGCCGGACCACAACGACCCGCTCGCGGTAGCGGGGCGACCAAGCGCCACGTTTTGAGCGTGCAGGACACATGGACAGAGCGCCAGCAGCGCTACGATGATGATTCGAGGAAGGAATGACATACCCGTATTCGGGAGAAGTGGCTGATTTCAAAGCGTTGTCAAAATGCTTGTCCCTACAGTCCGGCTACAAATACGCGGGACGGATTAGCTTTGACTGTTCTGCTCCACGAACGCTTGGTGAACGCATGGGTATTGAGCGCAGGAAACATGCAAAGCGAAGCGGGCCGGAGGAGTCGCAGTTGCAGGCTGCCTGCGCGGAAGCTCTGCGCTCGGTCTTTGTGGAGAAGCAAACGCTGGATCGGGCCGTCACGGCAGTTCTGCGATCGCGTCGTGCGTGGGACCCGGCGACGCGCGGGGCGTTTGTTGCGGCGATTCACGCGCTGGTCCGTTCCTGGCGGAACGTTTGGACGAGTGCGGGGTTTCCGGATGAGATCTTTCTGAGCCCGCTCGCGTGCACGAAGCCGAGGCTCGAAAAAATTTGCGCACTGTTCGCGGGAAAGAGGATTCCACGGCGGGGAGCAAACATGCCGGACTGGCTGAACGCGGTCGGTCGGCGGGAAATCGGTGATGCATGGCTGGCAGTGCGCGCGGCATTGGAAGAACCGGCGGAACTGTTTCTCCGGGTCAACACACTCCGCGCACAACCTTCCGCGGTGCTCGAATCCCTCCGAAACACGCCTCACGCATGCGAGCCTGCGGGCCTCACCGGTGCGCTTCGAGTCACCGGCCGGCGGGATATTTACGACACAAAGGCATTCAAAGACGGCTGGGTGGAAGTGCAGGACGTGAACTCCCAGCAAATCGCGCCGTTTCTCGATGTGAAACCGGGCATGCGGGTGACCGACGCCTGCGCCGGTGCTGGCGGAAAGTCGCTTCATCTCGCGGCATTGATGCACAACAAGGGGAGGATCGTGTCCCTCGATGTCGCAGGATGGAAGCTCGAGGAATTGCGCCGCCGTGCCGCACGTGCAGGCGCCGACACAATCGAGACCCACATCGTTTCCGACGCGAAATCGACGAAGCGGTTTCGCGGCACTGCGGATCGTCTGCTCCTGGATGTGCCGTGCTCCGGGCTGGGTGTGGTGCGGCGGAATCCGGACATCAAATGGAAGCTCTCGATGGAGGAACTCGAACGTCTGCGTGCACTTCAGTTTCAGCTTTTGCGGGACTACAGCCAGTTTGTGAAAAAGGGCGGCAAGCTCGTTTACGCCACTTGCAGCGTGCTTCCTTCCGAGGGAGAGCAGCAGGTGGACGCGTTCCTCGCCGGGAACCCTGAATGGAAGCTGGAGGCGGAGCGCCGCCTGCATCCCGGTGAAAACGGTGGCGACGGGTTTTATATGGCCCGGCTTGCGACGTAGGAGTTGCGCAGGCGCGCGATTTGGAGCATCACGCGCTCATGCGTCTGCCATCGGGAATGCGGCTTGTAAACCTGCTCTGCGGGTGGTGGACCGGTCTTGTCTTCGCGTTCCTCTACATCCCGATCCTTTTGCTGATCATCTATTCGTTCAACACATCAAAGCTGAACGTCAATTTTGAGGGCTTCACACTGCACTGGTATCGCGAGATGTGGGCGAACGACGGGATCCGCCGCGCGCTCGGAAACAGCGTGAAGATCGCCGTGTGGGTGACGTGCATTTCCGTCGTGCTCGGAACGACGGGCGCGTGGCTGTTGTATCGCTATCGCTACCGTTTCAAAAAGCTTTGGGAGACTCTGCTTTTCATCCCGATGGCGATTCCCGAGATCATCATGGGTGTGTCGCTCCTGATTCTTTTCAGCGCGGTTGGTCCGTCGTTGAATCAAGCACTGGACTCGCTGCTCGGGACGACCGGCTCGCAACGATTCGGGCTTGGATTTCTGACTGTGATCATCGCACACGTGACGTTCTGTTTTCCGTTTGTTCTCGTTGCAGTGCAGGCACGTCTCGCGGATGTGGATCCTTCGCTGGAGGAGGCTGCGATGGATCTGGGCGCGACGCCATTGCAGGCTTTCCTCAAAGTAATGGTTCCTTACATGATGCCCGCCATCATCTCCGGGGCGTTGATGTCGTTTACTCTGTCGATGGACGAAGTTTTGGTTACCTATTTCGTGAACGGCCCGGAATCGAAAACGCTGCCGCTCGAGATCTACGACAACGTGAAAAAGGGGCTGAACCCGATGCTCAATGCCGTCTCCACGGTGTTCATTGTATTTACGGCGGCGGTCGTCATCGCGGCGGACCGTATCCGGCGATGGAATCGTTGAGCGGAGTCGGCGGCGCGCAACGGCCGATCAGTTCGAGGTGCTTCGGTTCCGGGAAAGCTTGCGATTAACAGCGTCGATCACGTCCTGCATCTCGCGGAGTTTCAGTGCGCGTGCGACCGCAGCAAATGCCGCTATTGCAAGCGTGATGGTCAATCCGAGAGCAAGCGCCTGAAGCAGGAATCCCATTTTGTCCCACTTCGAAAGGAAGAGCCAGTCACAGCCCAGGCACACGAGCGCCATGGCGTCGGCCGCGAGAAAAATCTTCACCAGCGAGATGATCAGACGCCGCGTGTCGAGCTGCCCGATTTCGCGGCGCATCAACCAATAGAGGAGCGCGAAATTTGTGAGTGCCACACAACCGGTGCTCATGGCGAGTCCCTGATGACCCCATCCAAGCCGGACGAAGTAAGCGTTCAGTCCGTAATTCAACGCGATCGAAAAGAAGCTCACCATCATGGGCGTTTTGCGACGGTCCAGAGCGTAGAACGCCGGGGCGAGCACCTTCATCCCGGCGTATGCGGTAAGTCCGAGCGCGTAATACCGAAGCGCGTGTGCACTTTGGACGACGTCGTGATGCGTCACTTTGCTGCCGTGTTGGTAAATGACGCTCATGATCGGCTCGCCAAGCATCCATAAGCCGACACTCGAGGGGATTGTGAGGAAGAAGACGAGCCGGATGCCTTTCGCGAGATTGGCTCTAAAGTCATCGCGGTTGCCGAGAGCGATGTTCTTGCTGAGAAGCGGCAGAGAGACGGTGGCAATGGCGACGCCGAAAATGCCCAGTGGCAGTTGCATGAGCCGGAACGCATTGTTCAGCCACGCGATCGCGCCTTCCTGACCGGGCACATACCGCAGGTCGGCGGCAAAACTGGTATTCACCATGACATTCACCTGCACAGCCGCCGCGGAGATTACTGCGGGAGCCATAATCTTCAGGACTTCGAACACTCCCGGATCGCGGAACCTGAAATCGAGCCGGGGCCGGTAGCCGGCCCTCAGAAGCGGCGGAATCTGCACCGCGAGTTGCAGGAAACCACCGATGAGCGTGCCATAGGCCAGACCAAAGAGGGCGCGCTGGCCGAATCCGCGGTCGATGAACCAGCCGATGGTGAGACCGCCGACGATACTGCCGATGTTGAAAAACGACGACGCCATCGCGGGCCAGCCGAAGACGTGCTTCGCGTTCAACATGCCCATCACCTGGGCAGCGACGGACACCATCAGGATGAAAGGAAACATCGTGGCCGTAAGCTGTGCGGTGAGGACCGCATCCTGGCCTTCAAATCCATCTGCAACGAGACTCACGAGATTCGGCGCAAAATAGATGCCGAGCAGCGTAATGATGCCCATGACCACGAACGTGAGCGTACCGATTTTGTGGGCGAGCCGCCACGCTGACGCGTCGCCCTCTTTCGCAATCTTCCTCGAGAATACGGTGATGAATGCTGTGGAAAGCGCGCCTTCCGCAAAGAGATCGCGGAGGAGGTTCGGAATGCGAAAGGATGCGATGAATATCGAAAGGTCGCGCGTTCCGAAAAGAGCCGTGAACGCGACCTCACGGATCAATCCCAGGACTCGCGAGCACATCACCGCCACGCTCACGATGGCTGTAGCACGTCCGGTTCGCGGACGTCCCGCAATTTGCGTGGATTCCGCTTCAGCCATTTGCCGAGGCCTTTCGGAGGCGGTCCATTATGGCGATGCCGATACCCTGTTCAGGAACGGACTCGGCGACTATTCGCGCGAGCCCGCTATTATCCAGGCTTCTGAGTTTTTGAAAAAGCGTGGCCGCTGCCTCGCGGATGCTGCCGGATTTACTGAGCACCTCGACAGCAGCAAAACCCTCGGCTGCGTCAGCGCTGCACCAAGCGAGCAATCCTGCCTTGCCCGGTCCGTCCCACTGCGGTTCCGCGTCGGGCGCGAGGAGTGTGAGTGGCGTACGCGGCGCGTAATGGCTCTTGAGCTGCCCGGGAGCGACCATCTTGGCCTGCGGTCCGGATGTCGTGAGCTCGCCAAATCGACGCAGTTCATCCGGCGTCACCGGTCCGCTGCGGAGCAGGATCATCGCGCCATTCCGGACCATCACGATCGTGCTCTCGATCCCATGCGTGGTCCGTCCTCCGTCCACGATCATCGGAACGCGGCCGGACAATTCCTCCATGACATCCGCTGCGCATGTTGGGCTGATGCGCCCGAAGCGGTTCGCACTCGGTGCTGCGAGCGGTTTGCCAAAGGCGCGAACGATCTGGTCGAAAACCGGATGCGCGCTCATGCGGACTGCCACGGTATCGAGACCGGCGGTGACTATGTCGGGCACAATCGGCTGCCGCGGCAGCACGAGCGTCAAAGGACCGGGCCAGAACTGATTCGCCAGTTTCTCCACCAGAGTCCGGTCGTCCGCCGGGATGTTTGTGATCCTTTCGAGCCATGTGCGCGTCGGCAGGTGCACAATGAGCGGATCAAAAAGCGGGCGCTCCTTGGTCTGGAAAATCTTCAGCACAGCATCGAGATTCAGAGCATCGGCGGCGAGTCCATACACGGTTTCGGTGGGCAACGCGACGGTCTGTCCGGATTCAAGATAGAGCACCGCCGGCGCAATTGCAGCCTCCAGTTCCCCGGGCGTCGTTGCTGGTGCGATGATTGTTTCCATTGATTGTATCGCGCTTCAGCCGAGGAGCGCGCTCCGGGCCGCGCGAGCTCTGGCTGCGGCGTCCTCGACGTCCCTGCCGGTCGCGGTGATATGCCCCATTTTGCGACCACGTTTCGGTTCCGCTTTTCCGTAAAGATGAAGATGCACCCCCGGGATTGCCAGAGCGGCAGCCCAGTCCGGCGTGCCGGTCCGGCTTTCGAGCCAAACGTCTCCGAGAAGGTTGGACATCGCCGCCGGTGCCAGCGAATCCGTGCAGCCGAGCGGCAGACCGCAAACGGTGCGAACCTGCTGCGCGAATTGCGAAGTCACGCTGGCGTCAAAGCTGAAGTGCCCGCTGTTGTGCGGACGTGGCGCGAGTTCGTTGATCACCAGGTCTCCGTCTGCGAGCAGGAACATTTCCACCGCCAGCACACCGACAAGGTCCAGTGCGAGTGCAACCCTTTGTGCAAGTGCCCGGGCATCTTCTGCAATTCGATCCGGAATCCGCGCCGGACAGTAGGTGATATCGAGGATGTGATTCGCGTGCTCATTCTCGCAGACAGGCCAAGTCGCCATCGCGCCGTCCACACCACGACAGACAATCACGGAGACTTCCCGTTCAAATTTCACAAAGCCTTCGAGAACAGCCGGCGCACCGTCAAAGGGCTGCCACGCCTCCACGAGGTCGTCGCCGGGCGACAGTTTCCGCTGCCCTTTGCCATCGTAGCCAAACGCCGCGGTTTTCAGCACGCCTGGCAGGCCAAGCTCCGCGGCAGCCTGCACGAGTTCACCGGCAGAGGTGACTTTTCGAAAAGGCGCGACCGGCAGGCCGGCGGAGGAGAGGAATTCCTTCTCCCGAAGGCGATGCTGGCAAATGTGAAGCACACGTCCGGCGGGCCGCACGATGCAATGCTCCGCGGCCCACTCAATCGTTTGCGACGGCACATTCTCGAACTCGAAAGTCAGCACCGATATCCCTTTCGCAAAGTCGCGGACTGCCGCCTCGTCGGAATAACTCGCCACAACCTCGCGCTCGGCAATTTGTCCTGTGGGTGAGTCGCGGTCCGGCGAGAGCGTATGAATCCGGTAACCCATCTTCCGCGCCTCGATCGCAAACATGCGCCCAAGCTGCCCGCTGCCCATCACTCCGAGCGCCGCGCCCGGCAGAATTGGTTGCGAAGGGTTTTTCAACTCCCGAAAACCTCCGCCTTGGAAAACACGGAGACAAGCTGAAATCCCTTCTCCGCAAATTTCTCGCGTCCGCCCGACTCGCGGTCCACGAGGCATGCGACCAGATCGACGATCCCGCCCTCTGCTTCAATTGCCTCGATGGCCTGGAGCGTCGATTTCCCGCTCGTGATGACATCGTCGACAACCACGACATGATCGCCCTTTTTGAAATTGCCCTCCACTCGACGGCCCTGGCCGTGATCCTTCGCCTGCTTGCGGACTGAAAATACCTTCAAGCCGCGATCCGCATCGGCATTCCACGACGCGATGCCCACCGCCATCGCCACGGGGTCCGCCCCCATCGTCAGACCACCGACTGCCACCGGCTTGCGATCGCCAAGAGCGGCACGGATTCTGGAATACAGAACCTGCCCGAGCAGAACCGCGGCCTCGGGATTCATGGTCGTGATGCGGCAGTCAACGTAGATGTTGCTCTTCGCACCCGACGCGAGGATGAACTCGCCGTGAAAGACGGAGTCGCGTTTCAAAAGCTCCAATAGCCGGCTGCGTGATAATTCGAGGTCGCTCATTGCCACTCTTCGGTAGCGGGATGGCGCTGGGAGTGTCAACGGAGTGCTGCAATTTCGTGCCCGCCCGGCCGTTCCCTCATCGCAGCTTGCGGGCGGCCAATGCGGCGGGCTATGAGGGTGGAAGTGCTCTATTTCGACCACAACGCAACACATCCACTCACCGCGGCCGCGAGAAATGCATGGCTGGATGCCGTCGAGCGATTCCCAGCAAATCCATCATCGCCCCACCGCGCCGGCCAGCGCGCAGACGCGGCTCTCGACGCTGCACGCGAATCACTTGCGGCGCATCTCGGTTGCGCGGCGGATGCGATTGTTTTCACCAGTGGCGCGACCGAATCCGCGAATACCGTCCTCCACGCCATCGACGGCGAAGTGTGGATCTCGGCGATCGAACATCCGTGTGTGATCGAGGCTGCATCGCAGTGGAATCACGGCCGACACCGATTGCTGCCAGTCACGCGCGACGGACTTCTCGACACCGAGTTTCTCGCAGCTGAACTGCGCCACAAGCGTCCATCGCTCGTGGCGCTCATGGCCGCAAACAATGAAACGGGCGTGCTCCAGCCCTGGCGTGAAGTGCAGGCACTCTGCGCTGAACACGGCGTCCCGTTCTTTTGCGACGCTGCACAGTGGATGGGAAAAATGCCCGCGGCCGGACTCGGCGCGTGCGACTTCGTTTCCGGCTGCGCCCACAAATTCGGCGGGCCCGTTGGAGTCGGCTTCCTCAAGTGCCCCCGCAATTTCCGCTCATTGCTCGCCGGCGGTCCGCAGGAGGAGCGCAGACGCGCCGGAACCCAGAACGTTGCGTCTGTGCTTGCGATGGTCGCCGCGCTGGATGCATGCAAGCCCGGATGTTCCGAAGACCGACTTTGGTTCGAGAGCGAACTTCTGCGCAAACTGCCGGGCGTCCGACTGCTCGGGCCGCGCGATGCTGTGCTTTGGAACACGGTCGCCGCAATCATGCCCGAGCATGCCGACTGCCGCCGCCGGTGGGTCGTTGTGCTCGATCGGCTTGGTTTCGCGGTTTCCACCGGCTCCGCGTGCTCAAGCGGGAAAGAAAAGCCTTCACACGTCCTGCTTGCGATGGGAATCGAGCCGGGCGCAGCGGGGCGTGTTCTACGATTCAGCAGCGGATGGGCGACGACGTGGGATGACTGGGCGCGCCTGCTCGACGGAATCCTCGCCGCCGCACGTGAGCTTGGCGTCTAGCGCGCCTCCTTTACCGCCCGCTCAATCACGGGTGCAGCAAAGATCGTGTCGGTGGAGCGTACGTCCTGCGACGTCGCGCTCCGCACCCGCTCCAGGGCTTCGGCGCTGAGGCCAATATTGGCCACCGCAGCATCTGCGGCAGCAGCATCCTTCTGCTTCCAAGCGGCGTACACCGATGAGATGGAGGACTCGCGAAGCTCCGGTTTCGTGACGCTCTTTGCCCAGTCCATGGCGGTAGCCGGCTCCTTTCGCGCGACGATGGATGCAAACGTCATCCGCGCGCTGTCCAACTCCGGTCCCTGCGGCTGCTCAAGCAGCCACTCGCCTGCGGATTTCGGATTCTGCCAGGCGATCCGCGACACGACCTGATCGTAAATCGCAGGGCGCTCCTCGGCTGGGGCATCCTTGAGGAGCAAATCCGCTCCCTGTTTCGGATTCATCATCAACACGGAATTCGCAAGGCCCGAACGCAGTGGCTTCTGTTCATCGGAAGGGAGTGTTTTCAGCCATGAAATCGCGGCCTCGGGCTCCATCATCGCCCATTGAGCGAGCGCCCCCTGCCGGAGCGTGTCGCGCGTCTCTTGCGGCAGCGAGGCAGAGCGATCGAGCATCCGCTTCCGGCTGTCCGCGTTCATTCCGGACATGGCAATGCCGTTGAGCGCCATCGCCTTCATTGAGGGTTCAAGACCCTCAACTCGTGCCAGAGCTCCATCGAGGTCACGGCTGGCAAGGCCGGCGAACAGGGTATGGACGAGCATGTTCCCCTGACCGCTGTCATCGCCCTTCTTTCCTTCCGTTTCAAACCACCGCCACGCGGCTTCGGGCTCTGTTCGCGCCCATGCACCGAGAATCGGACCCTTGATTCCCATTCCGAACATCGAGCCTTTTTCCACGTTCTTCTCGGCGTAGGCGAGTGCCGCGCGTCCGTCGCGCTCCGCCCATTGTGAGAGCAGGATGGAATAAAACATCATCCGACCCTGCGGATCCTTCACGGTCTTCTCGACCTCGGCGAGCGCCTCCTGAATCTGCGCATCGTTCAGTTCGATGAGCGGCGAAATTGCGCGGATCATTCCGCGCATGTTCATCATGCCTCCCATCCCGCTTCCCATCTCGACACGGGCGCGCGCAATCATCAGCGCGATGTCTTTCTTCCGGCCATCCGCCGACTCCTCCTCGCCCGGCTCGATTTTGCGAACGACTTCACGAGCGCCCCGCGCTGCATCTGTTCCAACACCACCGGGGTTCGATGCAGATTGCGAGCTGCCGGTGACGGGCGGGTTTGAAGTTCCGCCGCTCGAGCCGGCGAAGTATGCGATGGCGACCGTGGCGATCCACGCAAGGGCGAGAAGAAGGCGCTGATTTTTCATTTTGATGGTTCCCGGGAGTATTAAGACGTGTGGCGCGACGCTTTTGTTAGCGGCGTCGCGAATGCTAGCGCGGCCGCGGCCGGGAGCACGCGGAAAACAAGGCTATTTTTCCGCACACGAGAGCAACCGGTCGCGCGCCGTGTCGGCATCGAGTCCATCAAACTCGATCAATTTGTCGCGCGATTTTTCGCCTGCGACGATGCGCGTCGAACGCGCTGGGATGCCGAGCGTTTCGGCGAGAAACTCCAGCAGAGCGGCGTTCGCCTTTCCGTCGGTCGCGGGCGACTGCACCTTGATCTTCACCGCGGCACCATGCGCGCCGACGATTTCCGTACGGCGCGCATTCGGCACGATGCGCAGAAGAAGTCGCGCCATCTATTGAAGCGCCGCCGCCTTGATGATCGACGACTCGCCGAGGCCGAAACTGGACGGCGTGTACATTTCCTCCACCTTAGTCGGCGGAGCCGTGGCTGAACCCGCTGCGCGCACCCGTGCAACGTAGCGCATCCGGTATTTTCCGGAGGACCAGGTATTAGTGAAGTAGAGCATGCGATCCGTGCGGATTTCGCGGTGGCTCCACCACGCGCGCGCCAACTCATCTCCCTGCGCGGCCTGCGTGCGGAACTCGGGATTCACCGCCTCGAAAGTCGCGGGCAGCGGATCGTCGATGACCACGTAGCGAATGGCCTTCGGAACCGTGATGTCGATGGTCACCAGCACGCGATCGCCGACCCGAGGCTCGCCGAGCGGCGCGAGCGAAGCATCGTCGTTGATCCGCTGGTAGGTGCGCTCGATCGAGTAGCCGCGATCCTGCCGCTGCGTGACAAGCGTGCGCGGACGTGACGAAACCGCGACCTGCGTAAATGCCGCGACTTTCGCCGGGTTGTTGAATTGCAGCGGCGTCTTCCCGCTGAGCGGCATCTCCTTTTCAAAATACCCGCCCTTTGCCGGAATCGCGAAAGGCGTGCTGTCCGCGCCGTAAACGAGTGTGCCCTTCAACTCCTTGCGCCCTGCCTCGGTCTTGCGCACGTATTCGGCGAAACCGAGCAGCGCCCACACGTTGCTTTGTGTATCGCCCCAGTGTCCGCGATTTCGCAGTGCGAGCAGTGCATTGGCGACATCATCGGCCGCGGCGGATTTCCCGGTCACCTTGCTCCACGCGAGCAGCCGGATTCCTTGCGCACGCGCAACGCTGCCGAACCACCAGTCGGCCTTCACCGCCTTGTCCTGCATGCGCAGAAGCGAGTCGGCGGTCTTCTGCGAGCCTTTGCTTTCGAGGATCGCGAGCGCCAGCAATGCGCGGCTCTCCTGCGAAAGAAGCGCGCGTTTTTTGTTCAGCAACTCGTGGTAGGCCGGCTCCGCGCGCCCCATGATGGCGAGCGTGTGGCAGATGAATGCACGCTCCGAGAGCTTGGCTTCGTCGTCGGTCTCCGCTGCGCCGCGAAGTCCCTTGCTGAGAAAATCGCTGAGCTTCTTGAGCGGTTCCGGCGGCACGCTAAATCCTGCCCGCTGCGCCATCACGAGTCCCATTCCGCCATACGCGCTCGTCCACATTTCGCTGGAACCACCGGGCCAGTAGCCGAGTCCGCCGTCGCGATTCTGCATGGAAATAATGCGCGCGATCGCCTTTTCGACGACCTCTGCGATTTGGTCATCGGTCCGCGTGAGCCCCGGAAGCATCGGGCGGAATTCCCGGAGCGCGACCCACGGCAGCATCCCCGAAGTCGTCTGCTCCAGACAGCCATACGGATAGTTGAGCAATTCATCGACGCCTTCGGAGATCTCGAAGATGCGCGAATTGGAAAACCGCACGCGCACCGTTCCCGAGCCTTCGAGCAGCGCCGGGTCGGCTTTCGCCATCAACTCGGCGGTCGCCTCGTTCCTGTCGTTGAGAATCTCGCCGAGCAGCGGCGTGGGCCAGCCGACCTTGAGTTTCGATTCCACCGAGTCGCGGAAGGTCACGCCGCCGGCGCCGGTGAAATTGACCGTCCAGATCCACTTCGCCTCGCCGGGCTCCTTGAACTCGACCGGGAAATCCAGCGCGAGCGATCCGTTCGCGGGGAGCTTCACGGTGCGCGCATTGTCCGCGGCCGTCGCGTGTTCATCAAAGAGCACACTTACCTTCGCCTCGCCGTCTTCCGCGGTGGTGTTGTGCAAAACGGCGCGGACGGTCATCGCATCGCCGACGTTTGCAAAGCGCGGCGTGGACGGCTCGATCATCACCGGCTTGTTGATTTCCACCGCGCCCTCGCCGTTTCCGAATTGATCGCGGAGCGTCTGCGCCACGGCCATGATCCGGTAGCGCGTGAGACCATCCGGTGCCTTGAAAGTCGTGGATACGTTTCCATCTGCGCCGGTTTTCAGCGCGGCGTTCCAGTATGCGGTGCCGAGGAAGTTCCTCCGAACGTCGGCCTCGCCGCCCTTGAGCATGCCTTTCGCAGCGCCGACGAGGTAGCCTTTGTTTTCAAAAAGCGCACCTTCCGGATCGTCGGTGAGCATGTGAGAAAGCGTGATGCCCGTCGTCACATCGAGCCGCAGCGCCTGCGAGAAATACGAGAGGATGTCCGGCGTCTCAAAGCCCATCAGACTCAGCACGCCTTCGTCGGAGGCCCACAGCGTGACCTCCGCGCCCTTCACCGGCTTGCCTTCGTTGTCGCGCACTTCGCACACGACCGAGACCTCTTCGCCGGGCTGATATGCCGGCTTGGCGGGGCGGATGTTCACGTAGAGCTTCGCGTCTGGACGCGAAATCGCGAGTTGCGTGTAACCGGCGCGGAACTCGGGCATTTTGTATTTACGCGGGCTGTCCTGCGCACCGCGAACGACGATCACGGAGATGAAAACGTTAGGCGCATCGGCTTCCTCCACCGGAATCCGGATGCTCGGTGCGTTGCCTTCGAGTTTCGTGACGAAGTGCCGCCGGACGTGCTCGCGCTCGACGGTGACGAGCGCATTTCCGCTAATCGGCGTCTTTACCAAAATGACCGCCTCCTCGCCGGGCTTGTAATCCTTTTTGTCCGGCACGAGTTCGATCTGCGATTTGTTGCGGTAGTTCCAAGTGAGCGCATCCTTGCCCCACACGTGAACGGCGGTCGTGGTAATGACGTTGCGCCCTGCCGCGTCCGTGGCGACGGCGGACAGCAGATAAAGGCCCGGCTTTGCGACGTTGAAGGTCGTGTCCTTCTTCGCGGGGTCCGCGAGCACCCAGTCGCCGTCCTTCTCGACCACCGCCTGTGTGCGGATTGTCGTCTGTCCGATGAGTTGGAGAATCGGCTCGCTGCGGAAGTTCTCCGCCTCGTCGGCGTCCTCCACGCGATTGGTCTGCCATTCGACGCGTGTGAGCTTCACTGTCGTCTCAATTGGATCCGCCATCGGCTTGCCGTCGTTGCGGACGGCGATGACCTGCAGCGGCAGCGCGTCGCCCTCGCGGAGCACCTCCGGCATATTGCGGATGCCGAGGTAGAATTCCGAGCTGTGCATCGTGAAAATCTGCCGCTCGGCGACGGTCTGCTGATTGAGGTCGGTGACCTCCGCCGTGATGCGCACGAAGCGCGGTTGCGGCATCGTGGTGTTCATCGGCACCTGCGCGGTGATGGTCGCCGTTCCGCCGTCGGGGAGCTGAATCTTCCCCTGCTCGGAATAGTCGTTCTTGCCTGCGAACTTCTCGCGCAGCCGCCAGTCGTTGAGCGACTCGGTAAAGCGGAAATCCTCAAATCCCGCCGGCGCGAATCCCTCGTCCTCCGAGCGCAGCGACCACGCCACCTGCGCCTTTGCGAGTGGCTTGCCCATGTAGTATTTCGCGGCGAGCGGCACGTTCAGCGGCGTGCCGAGCATCGGCGACTTCGGCGCGGTGAGCTTCACTTCAAATGCGTTCGGCTCGTATTCCTCCACGCGGAAATAGTGCCGCACTCCCGACCACTCGGAGTCTTCCTCCGCCTCCTCGCCGCCGGCGACGTCGCCTTCAAACAACAACTGCGCGCGGAAGCCACCCACGACGGTGCGCGGCAGCTTCACATCCGCGGAGACGGAACCCATCGCGGAGAGCGCGACCTTCTGCGAAAAAATCTCGCGGTTGTCGGGCGTGAAAACCCTCAGCGTCCCTTTCTTCCCCACCGGCACGTGCGGCTTGTCCGGCGTGTAATCGCGCGCGACGGCCTTGAGGTGGACGGTCTCGCCGGGTTTGTAAACCGGACGGTCGCTGAACATCGTGCCGCGGAGCTGTCCGCCCTGTTCGCCGCCGAAATCATACACGTCCTCCTCGTCGCCCCACATATTGATCTGAAAGCGCCCGAACTCGAGTTCGCGCCGCTCGTCGCCGAATGGAACATACTGCTGATCCTCGCCGCTGCTCACTGCGAGCCACTGCACGCCTTTGCGCTCCGGCAGACGCGCAGTGCCGTCGGCTGCGGATTGCGCGGCGCCGAGTTCCGTGCCGTTTTCATCGAGCAGTGCGAGCTTCGCGCCGTTGACCGGTGCGCCGCTGTTGAGCGAGAAAACCTGTGCAAAACCACCCGCACCGCCCTTCCACACCACGCCGAGATCCGTCACCTGCACGAGGGCCTGCGTGCCGACGCGCTTTACGTTGGGCGCGGGTTTGTCCGGCTGCTCGGCTGTGAGGAAAACGGTGCCCGTTTTTCCTGCGCCGAGGATCTCGTCCCACTTCACCGAAAACATAAACTTCTCGTCCACCTTTCCGCCGGGCGTGAAGTCCTTCGTCCACACCACCTCGCCGGGGATCGCCATCTCCTCCACGCGCTGGAGCGGCTCGTTTTCGTCCTTCACCTCCTCGCGGTGATATTTCTTGTACGCCGCCAGCGCCGCCGCAGTCTGGTTCGCCGGCACGAGGCGCGCGGTGATCCGGAACTTCGCGAGATTAATCCCCATCACCCGAAACTCCCGCGTGCCGCTCCGCTGCTGGTGCGTCGAGTATTCCTGGAAATAAAGCCGCGGCTTCACCGGTGCAAAACTCACCGCCTTGCTCCACGCCGGCATCCGCTGCCCTTCGGCCGATGGCAGCCCCTCCGCGACGCTCACCGTGTAATCGCGCCCCAGCTCGAAATCCCCGCGCAGCGTCACCGCCGAATCGCTCCACAGCGACGGATTGATCGCAATCTTCAGCCCCGGCGGCTCCGGCTCGATCTTTACCCATTGCGCGATGCTCTCCTGCTTCACCGCCTTGCCGAAATGCTTCGAGAAATCCAGCGTCAGCACCTTCCCCGAATTGATCAAATTCTCCGTGCTCACCCGCTCCACCGTGAACGGCTTCACCTTCCCGATCTTCACATTGTACGGCGCGGAAAGCTTGTACCCGCCTGCCGATGCGGGCAGCCCCTGCGCCACGATCATCATCCATCCCTCGCCCGGCGGCAGCTCCTTTGCGGGCTGCACGAAGACGTGATTCCTCTGCGCCGCGAGCAGTGCCTCGGACAACTCCTTCCCGTCCGTCGCCGTCTCTTGCGCTACGCGAAATGCATCCTCCCACGCCAGCGGGCTGCGGTCGTCCGAGCGATACTCGGGGAACTCATGGTCGCCTCCCTTTTTCGGCTCCGCGGCCGTCACCTTCGCCGGAATCTTCAATGCATTCGGCCCCAGAAACCAGATGCGCTCCTCGATCGACTTCGCATCCACCGGCGCGCTGAAAAGCAGACTCACCCGCGGCAACACCGGCGCATCCTCCGTATTCAAATACCCCGGCGCTGCCCACCCCTTCACGCGAAACGGCGACGTCGTCAGCGTCTCGCGCAACGACTCCTTCACCGCGCCGCCGGCTGCATTCTTCAGCCCGCCGCGCAGCCCCAGCTCAAACGTCGCACCCTGCGCGGGCGGCTCCGTCGGCGTAAACACACCGCTCTGCGTCGAGAGCCAGCGCCACGTGCCCGCCACCTTCGGCTGCACGACCAGCGGAGACTCCGTCTGCTTCCCCACAGCGTCCGGCTGCACCATCGGCTCGGGAAAACGAAGCTCAAAAGCCGAGTTCGCGCGCCACAAGCGGCCATCGTGAATCAGCGTGACAGGCGCGGCGAAAGCCGTGGCGGATAAAAGGGCGAGAGCTGCGAATGCTTTCATGGTATTACTTATATTACGGACTCGGAGCCGGATTCTTTCAGAAATTTTCACCGCGGCGAGAAACGCTTCCGTCTTTCTCGATCGGTTCCCGTGCAAAAAGGAAATCGGAATAGTTCCAAGAAAACTACTTTTCCCGCGTCCCAAAGACATGAATCCGAGCGCTCTCATCACCGCCGTCGTCGTTTTCCTCACCGCTGCGATCAGCCACGCCGCCAAGGCTCCGATGAGCGACGAGAAGATGCAAAAAGAGGCCACCCACATCGTCACCGGCAAGGTCCTCGACGTAACCACGAGCGTCGAGAAATCCAAAATCGAAACGCATCCCGGCACGCACAAAGACACCATCTACACCATCACCGTCGAAGTGCAGGACATTGCCAAAGGCGCCGGACCCCAGAAGGGGCAAAAGATAACCATCCTCGCATGGAAACCCCACACCCGCATGCCAAACCTTCCCGGACTGCAGGGCCATGAAGTCATCCCAGCCAAGGGCAACACCGCGACCTTCCACCTCGTGGGCGGCGGCAAGGAACCCTACGCCCCACTCCTGCCCAACGGGATGAAAATCAAAACCGCGGAATAAGCGCAGGCCTTGTCGACCCGCCCTTGGGTGCTTTACGCAGGTATTAGCCAACCTCCTTTCGTAAGAGTTCGCACCGTGGCCCCCGCTTGCCGCGTGGCGGAAAATGGATTACCAAAACACCCACGAGCCAGAACCTCGGAACGGAACCTTCCTCCGCGTTGCGCCGGTTGTTTTCCCGCAGCGGGATTGCGATTCTCCTTCTTCTTTGCACGGTCGGCTGGCTGGCAAAACGGACCTGGATAAACGAAACAATTTCCCCGCCCGCCAAACCTGCATCCGCCATGAACGAAAAACCGACCAGCATTATCGAAGAAAGCAAGCAGCACCTGATGCTCCATTTCGATGGAATCCAATTCCCGAGCCGGGATGCGGTCAGCGAGCGCGCCGCGATTCTAAAAAAGGAGTTCCCGGGTTGGAAAATGGCGGACTTCTTCGCAGAAATCATCCCGGATAAGACCTTCGAGTCCAACGACAAGATACTCCTCTTCTTCGGACTCGAGAAGTTTCGCTTCATAAACTCCATCCCGGAATACGCTACGCTGAAAAAGCACGACCTTATTGCATTCACGTCCGACCGTGGCGGCGACTTGTACTGCGTAAAATCAAAGGAGGATGGATTAAAGGTTTACCGGGTCTACTTTCCTTCCTTATACGACGGCCAATTGGAAGAATACCTCCGGGAGTTCAACATCTTCCCGCGGTTTATGGACGCCTACCTTGAGAATAAGGAAAGGATTAGGAGGATAAAGCAGGGGTATAAGGAAAAATAGACCATGAGCCAGAACCTCGGAACGGAACCTTCCTCCGCCTTGCGCCGGTTGTTTTCCCGCGGCGGCATCGCGATTCTCCTTCTGCTTTGCACGGTCGGCTGGCTGGCGAAGGAGCTCTACGATGCGAAAAAGCTGATTAAAGTAGTCAAAAGCGAGCGCGTCTGTGCGTGGCAGGAGCACATGGATGACATCATGATTATTGCCCGTTCA
>SXWH01000046.1 GCA_005791535.1 Verrucomicrobiaceae bacterium
GATGAACTGGGATGCGTTCCCCAGATTTACCTCGTAAGATTGCGTGGCGCCCTGTCCACCTGTTGCGTGAAAGCCGAGGATCAAGTCCCCGTCTGCATACGGAAGTGCGGCGATTACGGATTGTGCGGCGAGCATCAGCGCCGTTGCTGCGAGTAGTTTTGTTTTTCGGTTAGTCATGGTAGGTTTCTTGTTGTTATTGAAAGTTCCGGCGATGCCGGCGAGATTGCATCCTTGCATTCGGGGTGCTTTGGAGACAAGTTACGCACTGTGAATATTAGGTCGCGGACTGCGGCGGATCTGAGGCGGAATGGCGACATGTCTGCATTTCCATTCTGTATTGTTTCCCAATTGTCGCTTTTCATCGCTGCTTCGGGCGTTAAGGTTAGCCACGTGAGATTCCGACACACTATTGCAATACTACTGCTCGCCTCCGCTTCCGTGATCGCGGACGACTTTGAAAAGAGGTTGAATGCGGCGACGAAGGGGGATGTTGCCGCGCAGTACGCCGTTGCCCGCGCTTACTTCAAGGGCGAGGGCGCACCGCTCGACAAGGCAAAGGCTGCGGCATGGTTTCGCAAGGCCGCCGAGCAGGGCGACGCCAAGGCGCAACGCGTTCTCGCGACGATGCTGGCGCAGGGCGATGGAATGGAGAAGGACGAGAAGGAGGCGTTTACGTGGTTTCAAAAATCCGCGGCGCAGGGCGATGGGATCGCCAGCACGAACCTCGGCTGGTTTTACTCCCAGGGGCTCGGCACGCCGAAGAATATGGACGAGGCGCTGCGCCACTATCGCATCGCGGCAAAGGCGGGTCAGCTCGATGCGCAGGTGCGGCTCGGTCAGTTGCTCACCAAGGGTTACGATGGAATCCCGGTCGATTACGCCGAGGCTTCACAATACTTGATTGCTGCGGCGGAAAAGGGACACGCTGGTGCGCAGAATACGCTGGGAGTGATGCTGGAGGAGGGGCTTGGGGTTTCGAAGAATGTTCACGAAGCCGTGAAAATGTTCCGGGCTGCGGCCGTGCAGGGGGAACCGCGCGCGATGATGAATATGGGCCGGATGCTCGATTTGGGCATCGCCGTTCCACGCGACCGGGTGGAAGCGTGCATGTGGCTGGTCCTCAGTAGCGAACGGCTTGAGGATGGTGCCAATAAGTACATGAAGCACATGCTTGAGACCGGACGCATTTCCGCCGCCGACCTTGCTGAAGGGAAAAAGCGCGCCATCGAGTTCACTCGCGCCGCGTCAGCGAAGTAGGTCTGAGCCTCGTTTTTTCCGAGGTTGCCCTCGTTTTACCGAGGATGACCTCATTTTTTACGAGGTGGACCTCATTTTTCTGAGGTTGACCTCGTTTTCTCCGAGGTGGACCTCATTTTTCTGAGGTTGACCTCGTTTTCTCCGAGGTGGACCTCATTTTTCCGAGGTGGACCTCGTTTTTCCGAGGCGTGCCTCGTTTTTTCCAAGGCTCGGGCCCCACATTTCCCGTTGAGAATCAATAGGAAACTTCAATCCATCAGAAGTTTATCGCTGTTTCTGCAGTGTATGCATGCAGACCCGGCTTCGCGGCACGGGGGCAAAAGAAAACCGGCGCGAGTGCTTTGATTGCACCCGCGCCGGCTGACGCTTGCAGTTTGTTTTGCCCGATTAGAGCTGCGTGGAAGTCACGACTCCGCCTTCGACGGATTTGGTGACGTGCATATCGCTGAGCTTGATACCCGATGTTGCCGGGACGTTTGCCGTAATCTCTGCGGCAAGAGCGTCGGCCACAAGTTTCCCAGGGCCGCTGTAGCTCTGACGATAAGCCAGGTTCTGGAACTCCCAAAGCGTGTAAACGCCCTCCTTAATCAGGTCGTCGTTGTAGCTGGTCGGAACGCCGGTCGAGAGGATCGGCTCATTCCAGATTTGCACACCGTTAAATTTCATGCGCTTCGCGGTATTGGTGCCGATTACCGAGGTGCGGCAGGCGCGTGCTGCGTCGCTGCGGCCGAGGAAGCCGATGAGGTGGCCGGGACCGAAGAGAAGCTGTTCGGCGGCAGGGATTCCCGCGCCGGACGTAGCGGCTGTGCTTGCGCCTGGAGTGGCAAGAAGGTCGGCGACAAAGCTGCCGCTTGAGTATCCGGAATTACCAATCGTGAAGGATTGCCCGAGGATCGTCTCAGCCTGGTAGAGCTTCAATCCGGTGATGCTCGAACCGGCCTGACCTGCGGTTCCGGATACGATGGCCTGCACATGCTGCACGCTGGCAAACGGACTCAAGCCGGAGTTGGTGAGGAAGCAGAGGCGTGTGCCGGAGTCGAAATTCCGTCCGACGACATAGACCACCTGATTTACGTCCGCAGGATTCCCCGTGAACAACGAGAGCGGTGCTCCGCCGGAGATCGCTGCCTGCGCCTGAAGGGGCGTGATGTTATTCAATGCAGCGGGGGATTGGTTGCCGGAGACCCACTCGAAAGGAATGACGCCGACGCGGATTTCCGTAAGCGTGGTGGTGGTGAAGCCTGTCGCCGCCTGCGTGGTATCTTCCATGGTGACGTCGGCCTTTGCGGTCTCGCCCGGGAAGGTTCCCGTATCGAGTGCGAAGTTCAGCGAAGCGTCTGCGATTCCCACCGTTGTGTTGGTCGCGGGTAGATTCGCGATGGAGGGCCAGGTGGTAACATCGAGGTTCTGAACGACGGTTTTGATGCCGCCGGTGGAGCCCGACCACGAGCATTTGAACGTGACGACGCCTGCCGATGGCACCGAAGCGATGGTTCCCTGAATCACGGAGCGGTTCGACGAAGTGGTGCCGGTTCCTGTGGTGCTTCCATAGGCGGCTTTGAAGTTACCGGTTCCACCCATGAGGGTCTGGATTGCGGTAATCGTTCCGGAACGGAACGCGGTGGAGCCGGTGATATGAATCACAACGTCGGCTTGCGCTGTGACTGTTGAGAGGACCGCAGCGGCCGCTGCGATGATGAGTTTGGGTGTTTTCATGTGCTGGTTCTTTGTGTAGGTTTGTTGTGTTTACGAGAGCTGATTATTTAATGTTGTGTTGCGCTGCGGATGCGCTGCGCAGTCGGATACCTAAGCGAACGGGTTGTGTGCGTCAAAATATCTACTGTTACTTGTGTGAGACTAATATTTACAGATGTGTGTACACGAAGTGACGGTGTGTGGAGATGGAGGCCGTGATGCAGGAGACACCGGTCGGGTTGCGTGGTTTTCCAGTTCATGGGGCCTCTACTCGCCGTCCAGCCGGTAACCGAATCCGCGAACCGTGATGATGTGCGCGGCACCGACGCCGAGCTTTTCGCGCAACCGGCGCATGTGGGTATCCACCGTGCGCACTTCGATGTCCGCATCCTGCCCCCACACGGCGTTGAGAAGATCATCCCGTGAAAAGACGCGTCCAGGTTGTCGGAAGAGAGCTACGAGGAGCTTGTACTCGACAGCGGTCAATTCCACGATCCGCCCGGAAACACGGACTTCGTGGGCTTCCCGGTTGATCGAGATGCTGCCGCAGACGGAGTAATTCTGCGCGGGCGAGAATGTGCTGCGGCGGGAGAGAATCGATTTCACCCGAAGAGTCAGCTCGCGCGGACTGAACGGTTTTGTGACGTAGTCATCCGCCCCGAGTTCGAGGCACACGATGCGATCCACTTCATCCTTCCGCGCCGTGAGCATGACTACGGAGACCTGCGACGTGCGGGAGTCCGATTTGATGGCCCTGAGCACATCGGTTCCGCTGACGCTCGGGATATTGAGGTCGAGAATGACAAGGGACGGGTGGAGCCTGCGAACCATGTCCAGCGCCTCGTCGCCATCGGAGGCCTTGATTACTTGAAAGCCGGCGGCGGCAAGATTCTGTGCAACCAACCGGACGACATCGGGCTCATCGTCCACAATTAAGACCTGCTTTGATTGATAATCCACCTTCATGCCGCCTCTCCGGATATGCGCTGAAACCCTCTCGTTGCGCGGCCTGCGCTGTGAGGTTCACGGCGGCTGGCACGGCGCGTTTTGACTGAATATTTGCGAGACATCTGTGCCAAATGTCGGCTCGCGTCGTTACAGCTTGATTGCGGAACCGTGAACTTGGTGTGCACATCGTGTTACGATTTCAGAGAATGCCGCGCGGATTGCCCGCCCGGTATCCGCGCTAGCCGCGGCGAGGGGGCGTCCGGTTGCTGCCGCCGCTCGCAGAATGAATCAACCTGCACGCCACTTCGGATCAAAGCCACCAAAGGCTGGGGCCGATTCTTGGATGAGAATAGCTACGCGGGCGTTCACGCATTCAAGCGGGATGACGACAGAACGCGCCGGGACGGATGGAAGCGTGAGTCTCTCGGCGAGGTCGATCTTGACTGAAAGCCGAAGACGCCCAACTTGCGATGCGGGTGGGTTTTTTCGCTATTCCCCCCGGTCGTGAAGGCCGCAAAGAAGAAGCCCGCCGGAACGACGAATCGCGAGGTCTCCGGAATGGGAAACTACTACCGTGACAACGCAGCTGTCGCGTCCCGAGCTGCTCAGCGAACCCCCGTTTCGAAACATCGTACGCGATTCCAGACCTTCAACAAAGATCACTTGGATCGAACCGGCGAGCTCGCGAGCCGGCAGTAGACAACTTCGGAACCAACCGCGCGATCGCGCACCCTACTGGGCAGAGTCTTTCCGACGAAAAAATTGCGGTTCTTTCCACCTCGCCTTCGGTGCAGCCCATCCGGAAACTGGGAACTGAGACAAAAGCGCCATTCATTGGGATCTCATTGCAAGCCGGGGGAAGGGCTCACGAGTCACCCTCGACGGCCAGTCCGTCACCATGCGCCTGAAGTTCGCTGGATGTAAAAGCCCGGCGAACACTGGAAATGAGGCCTCTCCAGTTTGGCAGTTCCAGCGCACACCGCCACATCCGGCGTACCCGACAACCGATCCGCTCTTAGCTTTGCTCCCCTTCCCCATCTCGGTGTGCGGGGAGTGTGCCGAGATTGGAATCGAGAATAAGGAGGACTGAATCCGCCTCCTAAAGAACTCGAATCCCGCATCCGTCACGCAGCTGGATGGTTGGATGACATCTTGCTCCGATATCATTCCATCATCCTGCTCTCAGAACGCGCTGAAAGGAGGATATCCGTTTGCAAACCTTGTCGGTCCAATTCGCCCTCTTTTGTTGCGATTGGGAATTGCGCCCGGCCCTCACTGCCGATTATCTCCTTTGCTGTTTTCCGAATGAAAAACCACGCCATCATCCTCGCCGCGATTTGGGCCGCTGCACCCGCTTTTGCGCAGGTGCCGGATATCACTGGGAGCGATGATCTTTCCACCTCATTCGAGGATATCGGCCTGAAGTTTTCCGGTCAGAAAATGAGCCGCTCCGAGGAGAAAAACACGATGACCGCGGAGGGAGACGTGCACATCGCGTACGGGGCAACTACCATTTACTGCGACTACGCGCAGATGAATCAGTCGACCCGGGATATCATCGTCTCGGGATACGTCCGAATCTACCGGGAAGGCCGCTTGGTGACGGCGGAGCGTGCGGTATATAACCTCGAAACGAAGGACATCACCGCGGCGGATATCCGTGGCGAGGCGCAACCATTCATGTTTTCCGGCTCTTCGTTCGCGAATATCCCGGGCTCAAACGGCTACCTCGTGAAAGACGGGCTATTTACGACAAGCGATTCCGGACGGCCGGATTGGAGTATGCGTTCGCGGAAAGTCCGCATTTATCCGAACGACCGGATTATCATGAAGGACGTGAAGCTCTTCATTGGAGAGACGCCCGTATTCTGGTTTCCGTACGTCTACCAATCGCTAAACAAGCAGAACGGATTCACAATCACCCCCGGCTACAGTTCGGTGTGGGGTGCTTACGTTCATTCGAAATACACATTTCCAATCTCCGAGAAAATGAGTGGCGAAGTGCGGCTCGATTTGCGCAGTGAGCGCGGGCCTGCATTCGGCTTTGAGACGGAATGGGAGGACGGGGAAAAGAAGGAAAGCTGGGGGCGCTTCCGCTCCTACTTTATGGAGGACGCGAATCCCGGCCTGAATCGCACCGGCCTCCGCCGCGAGGAAATCGATCCCGAGCGCTACCGCGTTTCTTTTCAGGCGAAGCAGTATTTTACCGACGACATTTACGCGCAGGTGGACATCAACAAACTGTCGGACCCGCGCTTCATGCAGGATTTTTACGAGGGCGAATTCCGGCTCAATCCACAGCCCGACAACGCGCTCTCCTTGACGCGGCTTGGCGATGACTACTCGCTGACTTTTCTCGCCCGAAAACAGGCAAACAGCTTCTTCGACGGCACCGAGCGCTTGCCCGAACTCGCTCTCGATATCACGCGGCAACCGCTGTTCGGCACGAAGCTGTTTTACGAAGGCGAGACATCCTACGCCCACCTGAATCGGAATTTCGCGGACGGCTCCGCGTTTCAGGACTTCAATGCGAACCGCCTCGATACTTTTCATCAGATAACCTTCCCAAAAACCTACTTCGGCTGGCTCTCCGTGGTCCCGCGAGTTGGAGTCCGCGGCACGTGGTATTCCGAAAGCGGATCGCTTACCTCTTACGACCCGCTGACAGGAGAAAGGATTACGGATCCCGCGAAAGCCGAGGCACGCACGGCCCTGCACAGACTCGAGAAAGAAGGAAGTGTGTTTCGTCCCACAATCAACGCCGGGGTTGAAATGTCCTTCAAGGCATCGCGCGCCTTTGAGGGCGTGCAGAGCAGGAAACTCGGACTCGACGGTCTGCGCCATGTTATCCAGCCGTACGCAAACTTCAGCTTCGTCCACACCGGAGAAGATGCGCGCGACATCCTGAAATTCGACCGCTTTCAACGCTCGACCCAGCTCCCGCACGTAGACTTCCCGGCGTTCAATACCATCGACTCGCTGGACAATTGGAACGTCGCACGCATCGGCATCCGCAACCGCCTCCAAACACGGCGTGACAATGCGACGATCAACTGGCTGGAGATGAATACATTCGTCGACTACCGATTCAATTCGCCAGACTTCGGGCTCGACCCCGACCCGGGCGAAGTTTCGAACCTCGTGAATCGTCTCCGCTGGCAGCCTCTTTCGTGGATGAACCTCACGGTGGATTCCCAGTTACCGGTGTTCGACAAAGGCTTCACCGAGGTGAACTCCCGCGCGAACTTCATGCTCAGCGAAAACGTCCAGGTCGGGATTGGACATCGCTACATCAACGACAACGTCCTATTCCAAGACAGCTCGCTGCTCGATTTCGGAGGTTATCTTCGTTTCAACGACAACTGGGGCTTCTCATTCCGCGAGTACTACGAATTCAAGGACAGCTTCCTCGAAAGTCAGCGCTACGAATTGCACCGCGACCTTTCCAGCTGGGTCGCGAGCCTGGGATTCGTGAGCCGCAACAACCGTTCGGGCAACAACGGTCAGGACGATTACGGAGTCGTGCTTACCTTTACGCTCAAAGACCTGCCCGACGTGAAAGTGCCGCTCTCATTTGACCCGAGCAGCACCGGCGGAAGCGGCAGCAAGAACCGCTAAGCCAGCGCTACTTCGGCTTCACTGCGTTCTTGCACGCGCCCGTCGCTTCCCATTCGGCGAGGTTGGCCATCGTGGTCTGCGCGATATTTTCCAGCGCTTCGCGCGTGAAAAAGGCCTGATGCCCGGTGATGACGACATTCGGAAAGGTCAGCAGTCGCGAGAACACGTCGTCGGGAATGATGCTATCCGACAGGTCTTCGAAAAACAAATCGCCCTCCTCTTCGTAAACATCGAGCCCGAGTGCGCCGACACGGCCACTTTTCAGTCCGGCAATGACAGCGGGCGTGTCGATCAACGCTCCGCGACTGGTGTTAATGAGCATCACACCGGGCTTCATTTTCGCCAGCACGTGAGCGCTGATGAGGTGATAGTTTTCCGGGGTGAGCGGACAGTGGAGACTGATGATATCGCTCGATGAAAACAGCGTATCGAGCGCGACGGTTTCGGCACCTACCGGCAATCGCCCGGGCTCCGGCGTCGGGTCGTACACGAGAACGCGACAACCGAATCCCGACATGATTCCGGCAAAAACAGTCCCGATTCGCCCGGCACCAACCACACCGACAGTGCGTCCGTGGAGATCGAAACCGAGCAGCCCATCGAGCGCGAAATTTCCTTCACGCACACGATTGTATGCGCGGTGGAGCTTGCGATTCAGCGCAAGAACAAGCCCCACGGCGTGCTCAGCGACAGCATGCGGCGAATACGCCGGAACACGCACGACACCCAGTCCCAGCCGCTCTGCCGCAGCGAGGTCCACATTGTTAAAACCCGC
>SXWH01000047.1 GCA_005791535.1 Verrucomicrobiaceae bacterium
CGACTTCCAGGAATTCATGATCATGCCGAAGGGCGCGAAGTCCTTCAGCGAAGCAATCCGCTGCGGCGCGGAAATCTTCCACGCGCTCAAAGGAGTGCTCAAAGGCCGCGGCCTGAGCACCGCAGTCGGTGACGAGGGCGGATTCGCCCCGAACCTCAAGGACGCGGACGACGCACTCGAAACAATCGCCGAAGCAGTGAAGAAGGCCGGCTACAAATTCGGCAAGGACGTGTTCATCGCGCTCGATGTCGCCAGCTCGGAATTCTACGACAAGGCGAAGAAGGAATACGTTTTCAAAAAGAGCAGCGGAGCCCGCATGAGCGCGGAAGAGCTCGTGGGCTACTACAAAAAGCTCTGCGCGAAGTTCCCAATCGTGAGCATCGAAGACGGATGCGCCGAAAACGACTGGGCCGGCTGGAAGAAGCTCACCGAAGCACTCGGTGACAAGGTGCAGCTCGTCGGCGACGATCTTTTCGTCACCACCGTCGATTTCCTCCGCCAGGGAATCGAAACCGGCACGGCAACCTCGAGCCTCGTGACGGTGAACCAGATTGGCGCGCTCACCGAGACGTTCGACGCCGTGGAGCTCGCAAAAGAGAACCGCTACACCGCCGTCATCTCGCACCGCTCCGGCGAAAGCGAGGACTCGACCATCGCCGACATCGCCGTGGCGACCAACGCCGGACAGATCAAAACCGGCTCCATGTCCCGCACCGACCGCGTCGCAAAATACAATCAATTGCTGCGCATCGAAGAGATTTTGGGTGACAATGCCGTTTATGGCGGCAAGATGCGCGCGTAAGCCAAAGCGCTGGAAGCCCGACCCACTTTGCAAGACCTCACCGACGAGTTATCGACAACAAGCGATAGAATCTGGCCCAAGCTGAATCTTTTGATCGGCGCCATGATTGCTATCGTCGTCGGCGTCACCGTTCTCTTTCAGGCCATGCCCGTGACGGAGGAAAAGGCGCAGCAGGACGAGCACATCGCGAAGCTCCAAAGCGCAATCGACTCCGCGGATATGCGAAATCGCCGGCTGACGAGGGAGGTCGATGCACTTCAACGCGACCCGGAGTATGCGGGAATCATCGCGCGTGATCGGCTTAATTTGATGAATGAGGGCGAGACCATTCTTCGTCTCGAGCCGCATAAGAAGTAGAGGCTTCCGCCGGCAAGCACTCATGAGACTCCTCGGATTCATCGCAACCATCGCACTGCTGTCCGCATGTGAGCGCGTTGATTTCGAGAAGCGAAAGGGACTCTCGCTCACCGACCGAGCGCTCGCCGTGCAGACGCTCAGGGTGAACAACGCCGCAATCAACGCCGGCGACATGGCTCTGTTTGAACGGACCTTCCACGACATCGCTCCAAATCTCGAGGCAATCATCGAGACGACAAGATTCTCGATCGAGAAACATGCTCCGAAGGTTTCCATCAGCGACGTGGCGACCGTTTACGAATCGCCCAATCAAATCATCCTCGAGTTCACGAGGAATGTGCAGAGCAACGACACGAAGCCCGGTGGTGCCACAGTGCGGATGCGGGCGACATTGCTGCGGAGCGGCGATGGATGGGGCATCGCTGTGATGGGGCCGATTGGCACCGTCCGCTGAGCCGCCTGCCGTATGAACAAGCCGCAAATCCGGGCCCGGATGCGAGCACTGCTTCCGCTGCCACCCGACGTTCGCGGTGAGCGGAGCCGGCGGATTTGCGAATCCATTGTCGCGCATCCCACGTGGGCCACTGCCCGCACCGTCGCGACCTTTGCGCCGCAGCAACGGGAGCCGGACGTCGATATCCTGTGGCAGTATGCAGACGCACGGACCTTTGCGTATCCTCGCGTGGAAGGTGAATTCATCGTGTTTCATAGCGTGGCGTCGATTTTCGAACTTCAGCCTGCGCAATGGGGCATACGCGAACCGGCTGCGTCCGCGCACTCGCAAATTCGCACGGATGAAATCGACCTCGTCCTCGTTCCCGGCGTTGCATTCACACGCGACGGCCAACGCTGCGGGCGCGGCGGAGGCTACTACGATCGCCTGCTGGCGCAACTGCCTGCGCGGACCGTGAAACTCGGCATTTGCTTCGCCGAGCAACTCGTCGACTCACTCCCGCTCGAAGCGCACGACGCCATGGTCGATGGCGTCATATTCGCATAATCAACCAAGCGCCCGCAGCGGAATCCCGATCCAATCCGGACGGTTGTTCATCTCGTAAGCCAGCTCATAGAGCGCCTTCTCCTCGATAAAAAGCGGCAGCAAACCGAGCCCCGCATGAAGGTCCGGCGCGGCTTCCTTCCACGCATCGAGAAATGCAGTCTGTGAACGCTCCACCCATCGCTCCGCAGTGTCACCGCCGCCCGCGGCATACGCCGCGTAATGAAACGAGCGCAGCATGCCCGCGACATCGCGCAGCGGCGAACGCTTCGCGCGGCGCTCTGCAAGCGTGCGGGAAGGCTCACCTTCGAAATCGATAATCACGAAATCCGCACCGGTCCAAAGCACCTGCCCGAGGTGATAGTCACCATGCGTCCGGGTTTTTACCGCGCCCGAAGGAAGATCGCAAAAAATCCCCCGCCCGGGCCGCGCGAGGTAATTGCGCGCAAGTTGCGCAGCCGCCGACGGCAATGCTTCCACGCGTCCTCCGAGCGCCGCGCGCGTTGCGGATTCGAGATGCGTGATGCCGCGCTCGAGCTCCTCCAAATCCCGCGCGGTGAAAGATTCCGGAGCAAAATCATCGCCGCTGCCGCGGAGCAGGGCGCTGTGCATTTCCCCGGTTCGCCTGCCAAGCAACGCAGCGCGCTCAAGCCAGTCTCCCATTTCTCCCGATGCGAAGAAAGCCCGCGCAGCAGCGAGTGCGAGCGGCCATGCATCGCCCTCGTTCGGCGTCAGCGAAACAGCCAGCGCGAGCGACGCGCCATGCCACGTTACCGAGCCGCCAAATGCCGGAACGTGCGGAAATCCCGCAACATCCGAAAGGTAGCGCGTGATTTCCGCATCGGGATTCGGCCCCTTCACGAGCCGGCGGTAGAGCTTCACGAAAAGCTTTTCGCCATAGACGATGGACGTGTTGCTCTGCTCCACCGTGAGCACCTTTGACTCGGGCACTCCGCCGCCGGGAAATAATCGCGGCAGCGCGGCTCCCGGCTCCAGAGCTTGGAATAGCCAGTCGCGAAACTCCGCCGTGGCAGTGGCGTCGCAAAGCACGCGTCCATCGCGTGAAGCAATCGACGCAACCCCGCAATCGCCTTCCCTCCACGCGAGCGGCACCGCGTAAACTTCGCGCCCATCGGCGTAGGTCACATCAACTTCGGCGATGCATCCCCAGCCAGCCGCGCGAATTTCGTCGACCCTCCACTCAATTACCTTCCGGGCCTTTCCGCCAAACCAGCGACGACCGGCTATCCAGTTCCAAAAATCATTCCGCTCCACACCGTGGAGAAACTGGCCATGTGAAAACGGATCGAACATGACCGGAAATGTGTCTCGCCATCGCGCCGCTGCCAAGTTCGGCGAACATCAGGATGAAACCCGCAACGGGAACTAAAGCCGGCGCCACGGTCCACGCGAAAACATCGCAAACGAGAACAACCCCGGCGGCGGACGCTTCACAAAATTCTCGTTGGCCGACCAATTCCGCACCGGCGGATGATAGACGTCACCCGTCTGCCAGCGCCCGGTGAACAGCTTCGAAGTGAAGAGCTGCACCATGGAGCCTTTGAAGTTCATATTCACACCCGTCCATTTTTCGAGCATGCGTGGGAAATTGTGGGCGCCGCCGCCTGGACCGTATTCATCGCCGCTGTTCGGAGCATTTGGAGTCGGGTCATATCCGCTCGGGATTGTGCCCGCCATGATCGCTGTGTGATACGTCGTCTCGGTGGCAACCCGCGCACTTCCCGGCACGGTTCCGCCCGCACCATCATCGACACCGGAAATCGGATTCGCCGCGCGCGAGTCGTTCCAATTGTTCGAGAGAAACATCACCGCATCCGCCATGATCGCGGACGGCACCTCGGGCGACGTCGTGTCCGTATTGAAATCGCCTTCGAGATACACGCCACCGGCCGTTGCAATCGTGAGTCCACGCTCGGAGGACGGCGCGTCCAGAGGCTGCTGATAGCTTGGGAGCCGGCTCGCATTCACCGTCTTGAATGCCCACTTTTCACCCGCAGCAGCAGAATCGTCTGAGAGGTAGACGAGACTGGTGAGCGACGCGCTGCTGCCCGTCACAGCCCTCATCTCCTGCTCGGCCAGCGCGAGCTTTCCCATGTCAACCGGCGTGACCATTACATTCCCTCCCTCACGTTTGTCGTACATGGGCGCACGGGTTCCGATCGCATCCCGCACCTTCGTGAGAACAGAGGAAGGCAGCGGCGTTCCGTTTGCACCTGTCGCGTTCACAACCTGAGTTCCCGAAACCACCGTCACACTGACGCGCAATGTCGCCTGGTTATAGAAACGCATGTTTGAGATCGCGACCGGATCCGGAGCCGACGCATCCGGCTTCTCGATCAGTTCCCGAAAGCCATCATTGTTCGGGTTTGTGTCGGTATCATCAAATGCCCCACGAAGCTCGCGCCCCGCAGGCTCCATGCGGCTCTTGAGTTGCAACTGCCTCGTTTTGCTGACGAGAAAATCCGGCGCTGCGTAGTTGGAGGCGCTGTAGATGGAGCCCGGCGGAAGCCCCTCGACGAAGCCTCCATCCGACGGCTGGCGATTGTTGTACGAGATTCCCGGAACCGCCTCGTTCGGCGCTTTGTTCGCGATCACGGCGCTGCCAAACGTGAGCGATTTCCCAGCAAGCACGCTGGCGTAGATCCGGTGATTCGAGATAACTGGTCCATTCATGTACATGGACTCGCCCGGGTGCAGTTCCAGATCGTCTTCGAAAAAGATTCCCGCCTGAAAAACCGGCGCTTCCGAACGCATAAACGTCCGCCGAAGGACCACGCCCGGGAGCGCCGCTCCGAACGTGCCCCCTTGAAATCCCACAGTCGCGCGGTAGCTGTGCACCCGCGCAAAGAGCCCGTCATACCCGGGCAACGGCCCCACGCTCACGCTGTAAACTCCGGAAGGCACGCTACCGCCGTAACCATCTACTTCTTCGAGCTGATAAGTATCCACGCCACCCATCGAGGCGATGAAGTTCCCGGCAACCGACGAGAAACCCGGATGCACGCCGGTCACTGCGGATGGCATCGGCGAATTGAGTGCCGCCATCTGCGCGCCCGTGGGCTTCTGACCCAGCGGCAGCGTATTCATGGTATTGCGCCAGTCGTTAAACAGCCGCTCCATCTTCGAATCCACCAACGAGACCATCCGCGAATGTTGGACAGAATTACGAGTCAATCGACCCTGGTGCGCAGTCATCGCGATCGCAACCGCAGTGATCGCAACCACGCCGGCCATCACGACGATAATCGCGATGAGCACTCCTCCGGATGTTTTAAGGCGGCGTCTCATGTCAGTCGGCAGGAGGCGGGACGGGAGTCGGCGCCGGTGTCGGAGTGGGCGCAGGCGTGGGCGTCGGGGTGGGCACCGGAGTTGGAACTGGCGTGGGCGTCGGCGCAGGGGTTGGCGTGGGAGCCGGTGTCGGAGTCGGCGCGGGCGTTGGTGTGGGTGCCGGCGTCGGCGTCGGCGCGGGTGTGGGAGTTGGCGAAGGAGTCGGTGTCGGCAGTGTAGGTATATTCGCGGGGATGGTGGAGCCATACTGGAGGTGCGCTTCGGACTTCCAAGCAACCGCAGTATTCACGACGAACATGTTGTTCACCGAATCCGAAAGACGGCGATCGGACTCATGCGCCTTCACTTGGAGACACACCCGAAGCGCCCGATACGTCGGGTCAAAATTCGCCGCGGGCAGCGCGGGGTTGTACGGAAGCACAGGGTTTCCGAGGTATGAAAAGGGGCGGCTTCCGCCGGCGTCGCGCCGGAAATTTGTCGCGAGCACCTCGTATCTCGCACGATCGGAGTACGCCACCGACGAAGCCGGATAGTAGGTCGGATAATAACGCAGTTCACCGCGATCCGTCGTCGAATTACCGACCATCATGAACGACGACCGCCGGTAAATCCGGACCGGGCTTCCCGGTTCGACAAAGTTGGGAGTCGAAACCGAGACAGGCGGCGCAGTCGCATCGCCCACCGCCTGGTCGAGCGAGATATCGAGAGTTTTGTAGATGCCACCCGAAGCACCCGAAGGAGTCACGCCCGCCACACGCACCCGAAATGAAGGATACGTGCACTCAAGAATATCCCCAATCTGAACCATGCCCCCATATCCAGCCGGCGGATCCACCGTAAAATCCGGACTCGAACCGGGCGGCATGTTCACAGCGACCACGGTCGATGACGTCGCATTGACACCCGAGTTGATTTTTAGCGAGCCGACGTAGCGATTGAACATCACACCTTCCGAAGGCTTGAAGTTCTCAGACTCCGACGCAATGCCGTCCGCGAACTCGCCGGAGGGCGCATCGACCGGCGTGTGGGGCTCAGCCACTGCATTGAGCAGGACCGGGCGCTCCGCCGCTTCATAGAGTTGCAACGCGATAAACTCCATCGCAGACCTCGCCGTGCGCTGCACGGCATTCACCTGCACAATGCGGGAGTACATGATACTGCCCGCAGAAAGGAATGAATACGCCACGGCAGAGACGATTCCCACAGCCGCCGCAGCCACCATTTGCTCGGCGATGGCGAGCCCCGCAGTTGAGTATTTGGGGAGTATCTTCATCAATCAGCTGCCCGTGTCACCCACGCCTCCTGCCCAATAAGCTGACCGCGCAGCACGTATTCGATTCGAAAAGTGATCCACAAAAGCCGTGAATTGCCCGTTACGCGCTGCACCTTCCGAAACACCCGCGCCGGTACGTTTTTCGAAACATCGCTGACATCTTCGTAGATCGGAATCAAAGGGTCGGTCCCCACGGCAGCATCAATCGCGCGATAAACGTCCCATTGCTTCCATGTTCCGTCGCCGACATTTGAGCTGGAATTGTAAGGAAGGGTATCGCCCGCAATGGTTGGTGCCAGGATATCCAGAGGAGCCGCTTCATTGTCCCATCCCCGCGACAGAGCCTGCTCGATTACAGTGCGCAACAAATTGTGGGCATTTGTAAGCGATCGGTTTGTGATCGCGCTCTGCTGCATCCGCGTGAGCGTCGAAAACACGCCCACCGCGCAGACCACAAGAAATGCCGCGGCAACCGCCACTTCCACGATCGTGATTCCCGCCCGGCGTGAGCGGGAATCTCCTAATCCATGGCATTTGCGTAAAGGCATACCCCGCCGAGAAAGCAGCGCGCATGCCTGTGGATGGCTAGAATTCAGCCAACCTGAAGCGTAACCCGCTATTGCAGTTCGTGATTCAGCACACTCAGGCAATACAGCGCGGCCGTTTCCGTTCGTAAAATAATTGGCCCGAGTGTGATAGGCCGGCATCCATAACTCTTGGCCAGAGCCATTTCCGCGGGCGTGAAATCCCCCTCCGGACCGACGAGAATCAAAACGCTACGCGGCCGCTTTTCCCTGCCGAATTCGGCTAGGCGCTGTTTCAATGGCTGTGCGTCGGCCTGGAGAGATGCGATCAGCATCAAATCATACTTCGCCGCCGCCTCGAAAAACGCCTTCGGAGTCTTCGCCGGAAACACGCGTGGGACCCAGTTCTGCCCACACTGTTTGCAGGCTTCCACAACCACGCGCTGCCACTTGTGCTGCTTCCGCTCGTGTTCGGCCTCGGTTCCGCGAACCACCGTCCGTTCGCTCAAAAGCGGTGCGATTTCGGCGGCACCAAGTTCCGTGGCCTTTTCGAGAATCAGCTCCATGTTTTTCCCCTTCGGAATCGCCTGCCCGAGCGTGACACGGCAGGCGAGTGGCTGGCTTTTGTGGAGGGTCAAACGGCGCAGCTCCACGCCCTGCCGGCCCGCCTTCACCACTTCCACCTCCGCCTCCGCACCCTCGCCGTTGAAAACCGTCGCGCGGTCGCCGGCCTTCATTCGCAGCACATCCACCGCGTGGTGGGCCTCGGCTGCATCAAGCGCGAGGCGATCGGGATTCCATGCAAATGGCGGAATGTAAAAACGTGGCATGCACCGAGAAAAGCCAATGACGCGGCGGGCGTCAAAGCCCGTTCATCGCGACTTAAAACGTCACAATTCGCCCGAGAGAACGCCAGCGAGGCGCTCGTAATCCCCGGGCACATTGTGGGCGTGAGCCGAGATACGGAACCATCGGCGCCCCATCGGGCCAAATCGGATCAATGGCATCTCGATTCCGTGCTTCTCAAACAGCGTCGTCTGGAGCGGATCGAAGCGTGAAATGACAGCGCGTGATTCGCCGGCCCCATTTTGGAAACGGTCTGGCAGCGGGAGCGTCGCCATGGACCCAATCATGTTTTCCGGGCATGGCGCTTCGATTCCCAATCGCTCGCAAAGCATCCGTCGCGCTGCAGTCACGATTTCGTGATTCCGCTGCATGAGCGCCGGGAACCCGCCGGGCAGGAGTCCTTCGCAAAATGAAATCGCCGCAGGGACGCTGAGCCACGACGTCACGTCCATCGTCCCCTGCCAGTCGAACTCGTCGTGAAAATGCGAGCGCCCCGCACGGGGTGTATTGTAGCCGTGGCTCAACGTCGCAGGATGCAATCCCTCACGGCATTCCTCTTTCGCGTAAATGAACGCGGCCCCCTTGGGCGCGCAGACCCACTTGTGGAGGTTTCCAGTATAGTAGCTCGCACCGAGCGCCGCGAGATTCAGCGGAAGCGTTCCGGGTGCATGCGCGCCATCGACCATCACGCGTACGCCGCGTGACTCAAGTTCGGCGACAAGTTCCTCCACGGGAAAAATCAGCGCCGTCGGGCTCGTAATGTGGTCGAGCAATACGAACCGCGTGCGCGCCGTCACAGCATTCAGGACGGCGGATTTCACCACGGTGGAATCGGAAATCGGAAACGGAACTTCCGCAACAACGACTCGCGCATTGGCGCAGCGTGCAGCCTCCGCGAGCACATTGCGGCAGGCGTTGTATCCGTGGCTGGTGGTGAGGAGTTCGTCACCCGGCTTCAATTCGAGCGAACGCACCACGGCATTCACAGCAGTCGTAGCATTCGTGACAAAGCCGAGCCCATCCACACCCGCATTCAGAAACCGCGCAAGTGCAGCGCGGGCAGAGTCAATGCGCCCCTCAATTTCGCGCCACAGGAATCGAACGGGTTCGCGTTCCATCTCCTCTCGAAGGCGCATCTGTGCTTCGAGCACGATCCGCGGACACGCGCCGAATGATCCGTGATTCAGAAACGTAATTGCCGGGTCCAGTATCCAATGGTGACGCATTTCGCCCACTCCACCAAACCGCTCCCGCCGGGACAATCTTCAGCGGAGCGACGGATGCGATTTATTTGTGAATTTTGTGAAACATTTCCTTGCATCGAAAACGATTTCGACGATGTTTCCACCCAGACGGGACTTTTGGACAATTCCTCCTTACCCGGACAAACAAAATGCGGCCCGCAGCGCGCCCAGTGCTGCGGGCCGCATTTCTTTTCCAGCGAGACGCACCTACCAGCGCTGCCAGTCCGGCTTGTGGTCAAATACCCAGCGGTAATACACCGTCTTCTTCAACGCACCCGCCGCCGGTTCGTCGATGATACATTTTGCGACCGGGTGCATCTGGAGCACGGTCGCCGGATTCATCGAAGTAATCGGCCCTTCAACAGCTTCCGCAATCGCGTCCGCCTTGTTCGCACCAAAGGCCAGCATAAGCACCTGCCGGCTCTCCATAATGGTTCCAACTCCCATGGTAATGCAGTGGAACGGCACTTTTGAAAGGTCGCCTTCGAAGAAGCGGGCATTGTCGGCACGCGTTTGCTCGGTGAGTGTCTTGATGCGCGTGCGCGAGGCGAGCGAGGAAGTGGGCTCGTTGAAGCCGATGTGCCCGTCCGTGCCGATGCCAAGAATCTGCAAATCAATTCCCCCGGCGGCACGAATCGCAGCCTCATATCGCGCACACTCAGCGGGAATATCCGCAGCCATGCCGTCCGGAATGTGAATGTTTGCCCGCGGCACATTCACGTGGGCGAAAAAATGCTCATCCATAAACGCGTGGTAACTCTGCGGATGTTCCGGTGGTAGGCCCACGTATTCATCGAGATTGAAGGTCGTCACCTTCGAAAAATCCAGTCCCTCCTCGCGATGCATCCGCACAAGCTCCCGATACGTCGGAATCGGCGTCGAGCCGGTGGCGAGTCCGAGGACGCAGTCCGGTTTGGTGCGCACAAGTTTCGCGATGATCCGGGCCGCAATGATGCTTCCTTCCGGAGGCGTGGGTTGAATGATGATTTCCATGACGTTGGTAGAGGTTTCGGTATTCCGGATATTGGCGTGCGTGAACCGCGCATCAAAATCAAGCCGCGAAAGCCCCGAAGCGAGCGACGATGCTCGCAGTCATGCCCCTACTTTCCGTCGATGTCAGAATCCTCGTGCAGCCGCGGATCAAGCCCCGGCAGCGGCCGTGCTTTATCGGCGAACCGATCAAATCGATTGGAAAGAATAAGAAAAGTCGGCGCCCACAATCCGACGAAAATCCCAAAACGCTCCGCATGCGCACGGGCCTCGGGAGTTTCACGATCCAGAAACCACCAGATGAAAATCGAGAGGACAATCGAGCCCATTCCGCCGAACAGGCAGAAGAGAGACATGGTGCGACAGATCGAAGGGTTCATTCCGAGACTCTACTGCTTCCCTCCGGCCCGCACTAACCTCCGATTGGCGGGCGCTGCACAGCTCTTGTATCGATTTTGCGCTTACTCTGCGCGAATCTCGACCGGTGTCCCAAGTTTCACTTTTTCGTAAATCAGCGGAGCGATCTCCTCCGGAAGTCGAACACATCCGTGGGATGCCGGATAGCCAGGCAGCTTCCCGATATGCATACCCACACCGTCGTTCGTCAGCCGGCAAAAGAATTTCATCGGTGAACCCACATACCGGGTTCCAGCAGGAGCGGAGTCCACTTTCAAACTCACACCACGTCGCACCGTACGACCACGCTTGTCCACAAAATCACCGTAGACGCTGGAGCGATGATCTTTATCTTTTTGAAGGACTGAAAACTTCCCCGTCGGCGTGCTTCCGGTCCGCTTCCCGGTCGAAACAGGAGTATCGATGTAAACCTGATTATCGCCAAACATCAGCCACGCGCGCTGCTTCGATATGGAGACAATGACGTACGCATTTTCCGGCGTTACCTGCGCAGCGAGTTCCTTGTTCACTACGGGCGGCGCCTGTTTTTGAATCAGCTCGGCAGGCTTCTTCACCGTCACCGGCGCAGGCGGAGCAAGAAGACCGGCCTGCTCCGGTACTGGCGGTGACACGCCAGCCTGCTGTGCATGCAACGCGCCAGCCACGAGGAAAGCAGCGATTCGAATGCAAAGACCCGGCGAAGACATGGGCGGGGTCATAGCGCACACGCGACGCGCTCTGCAATCGCGGAATATCCGCCGACCATTACGCCGGGTTCTGCGCAGCAAGCGCCGCGGCGGCCTTCGCCTTCGCCTCCTCGGCGCGGCGCGAAATCTCCTCCGGCGACGGAAGCGACTGCAACACTTCAAGCGGAATGTCACCGGCGGCAGCGAGCTTGGTGAGACATTTCTGCCGTTCCATCAGAGCCTTGTCGGAGTCACGCTCCTTGCTGAATCGGCTCTTATTCTTCTCACTGCGCTCGCGAAGCATCGAATAAACATCGCCTCCGAGCAGTGCGGAAATGTCGATTTTCATTTTCTCGCGCTGGAGGTCCGTCGCGCTCACTGCGTCACCATTGATCGGACCTGCCTTGTATTTTGGGAACATGATCGCCGCCTCCGGGCACACACGCGAGCAGGCCGGGCAGTTCGTTTTGCAGTTATCGTTGTTCTGCACCTCGATGCGGCTTTCCTTGTCGACCCCATATACGCCAAAAAGGCAGAAGCTCAGGCACTGCATGCAATTCGTACAGCGGTCGTAATCAATGACAGGAAACCATGGCTTCCATCCGCCGTGCTGCGCCGCTCCCGCAGCGACGCGCTGCTCCTCGACAAGCGCCGTAATACCGGCCACGTCGCGCCCGGCAACATCATGAAATCGGATATTCACCGGACCGCTTTCATCTGCCGGTTTCTCGCTGGAGAATTTTCCAATCACCACGAGCGAACCACGCGTCTGCGGTGCGACGTTGCCTTTCTTCACGCTCCGGGTCACAGCATAGCCCCGCTCCAGAAGCGCAGTCATCGTGGCAAGCCGATCATCGAGTGGAGTTGCACCATCGCCCTCATAGAGAACAACGCGGAGTGTGGATTCATCCTTGAGCATGGCGCTCGTGTACGCGACAGGCGGTGCGCGTGGAAGCCGAAATCACCGCGCTCTCACGCATCCGCCCTAGCGAGCGCGTCGTCGATCATCGCCCGCCGCTCCGCAGGCTGCGTCCAGCGCCGCTGCCAGTCACTTCCAAGCGACGAGATCGGATCAAAAAAGAGGAACTTCCGCCCCGCTTTGACACTCGGTGCGGTGAACACGCTGATGCCCGTTTCACGGTCATACACATCGGCGGTGTGGACATCGCGTTTTCCCCCGCCACCGGGGGCATCGAGCACGAACGACGGCGTGTTAAAGCCCGCGGTTGCGCCGCGCACGTGACGCTCCAGTTTCTGCGCGACGTGCAGAGGAGTCCGCAAATCCTCCACGCCCGGCACCATGTCGTGCACATAAACGTAGTAGGGATGCACATTGATGAAACTCAGCCTCCGCACGAGCAGCGTCATCGCATCAATCGAATCGTTCACGCCATGCTGAAGCACCGTCTGGCATCGCACATGAATCCCGCGCTCCGTCATCCGGCCGAGCGCATCGGCAGTGAAACCGGTGATCTCATTCGCATGGTTGAAGTGCGTGTGAACAACCACATCCTTGTGCAATTTGCGCCCCAGTTCCACCACACCGGTGAGGGCATCAAGCCACGCATTGTCCGTAAGAATCTTTTGCGGAAGCACGCAAAGCCCCTTAGTCGCAAATCGAATACGGCGAATATTTGGCATGCCGAGCAATCGCCGGCCAATCGTCTCGATATGCCCCGCGCTCAAATTGTAAGTATCGCCGCCGGAGATCACGATGTCCTCCAATTGCGGCTGGCTCGCGATATAAGCGAATGCCTCCTCCCACCTCGCCGCGGTCGCGGGCAGCTTCATTTTCTCGATTACATCCGTGTCGTTTCCCACTGCGTAACTGCGCGTGCAAAAGCGGCAGTAAACGGGGCAGCTCGGCTGCGGTAGAAAAAGCGCCTTGTCCGGATAGCGATGCGTGAGACCCGCGACCGGCGAATCCTCGCGCTCATTCAGCGAGTCAAAGCGAAGCATCGGATGATCCGCCTGCTGCTGCGAGCGAAGCGGAAGGAACTGCGTGCGAATCGGATCCGCCATCGGCGCGCTCCAGTCGATCAGCGCGAGCAAATAAGGAGAAATACGAAGCGCCATCGGCGCGTGCGCAATACCTGCCTCAAGGTCTTCGAAAAAAGCTTCCGTCACCCGCGAGCCGAGTGTCTCGCGGAGTTGCTTAACACTCGTGACGGTGTGGCGCTGCTGCCATTTGTGGTCACCAAATTCTGCAGAGGTGGCCTTTTCGTAAGCGGGAACATCACGCCAGAACTCATCGCGACGCAGCGTGCGGTGGTCTGTTTTCGGTTGGTTGAATGTGGATGGTTCAGTGAGCGAGGGAATCGGCGGAAATGCGGAATTTGCGGGCGGATCTACGTGCTCGGGATCGAGAACCGGATTGGATGTATGCATGGGCATGTGTGGAATGCGATAGGTAGGTCGTAAAACGATTGCGGCCTGCGGGCGGACTCGCCCGAGGGCACTCGGAGCTTCTAATTCATCACAGCGCGACTCGCGCGCAAAGCTGGCTGCCGGTTTGTAATCACAAGCGGATTGATGGAGAGAGGCTCATACGCATCGTCGCGGAGTGCAAGTGGAAGTTTTTCCCTCGACATGGGGCCTCGCCCGTCGGAGATTGTCAGCGCTTCAAATGCAGCCGTAGCTCAATTGGATAGAGCGTTGGTCTCCGAAGCCGAAGGTTGTGGGTTCGACCCCCGCCGGCTGCACTCCC
>SXWH01000048.1 GCA_005791535.1 Verrucomicrobiaceae bacterium
AACGGCCCGTATTCCCCGAATAACGGGAAAATCTTTTGCCAAGCATGGGACCGGCTTCTAGCGTGGGAATATGGCTAGACGTGCCAGTTCTTCCACCAATCCAATATGGTTTATCGTAGTCGCAGTGATTGCTGCGGGTGCGATCGCGGGCGGCTTTATGCTCAAGGGGACGGTGAGTGATCCTTACCGGACGCTCACGGTTTTCCCCGTGGCCGACTACATGCAGAATTCGAACTCGCTCCGCGGCAACAGCTACAAGCTCGAGGCCGTGGTGGGCGATCAGCTCCGTTTTGTAAACAGTGCGCGGCTTTACTCGGTCGAGATCAACGGCGAGCCGGTGAGTCTTCTCATTCCGGAGAACCTCCGCGATATCAACATCCAGAAGGGCCAGCGGTTTCTCTTTAAAGTCGAAGTCGGCGACAAGGGTATCGTGAGAGCCCTCGACGCCAAGAAGGTCTAAATCACAAACACGATTGCATCCCATGAACGCGAACACACCACGCATCCTCGCAGCACTGCTCGCAGCAGGACTCGTCCACGCACAGGTTCCCGATGCGCCCGCTCCCGCGGCACCGGCGGCGCCTGCTTCGGCGCCCATCGGGCAGTCGGCGCCGGTTGGCCAGAGTGCGCCGCCTGCCACGGGGGCAAAACCGGCGGCATCGCCGTTCGGGCAGGAGGTTCCTGTGCTCGATCCGGGCTCGGAGGTGATGACTTTCAACGGCAAGAACTGGAACGTCGCAAACAACCGGATTTTTCAGGCCCGGTTCGAGAAGTATCTGAACGCGCCGGAGGCGACCTCGAAGGAGGATGTGGATTACCGCAACTACATCGACCGCATCCTCACACTTCTCCAGCCCGGAAATGCCACGCCGCAAAACGTGGACGCCGCTTTCAACCTCCTGCCTTACGCGGCGCGGTATGACATCGATGCGCGCTTGTGCGCTTCGCTGGCGGACGCGGTATATTCCGTGTGGCAGGCGCAGCGGAATCAGGGCCGGCTCACGATGGCGAATCAGGCGCTCGAAGCGGAACGCAAGCGTCACGAATGGAATCTCCAGATGGCTGCCGCGGGCAAGGAGTTGGAGCGCCAGCCGCAGTCCAGCGGTGGTGGTCGTCAGGGGCAGGGCGGCGCGCAGCGGCCGCCGACGAACAGCACCGGCATGACGGACTCGGATGTGAAGATCGCGTCGCTCACCAAGCGCGTCGTCGAGGGTGAGGCGGTGATGAAGGCCAACCAGGTGAAGCGCGAGCTTTCGGAACTTCAGGTGAAGGTCGAGTTCCAGGGCCTGATGGTGCAGTATTTCCTCCAGCGGCGATTCCAGCACGTGCTGATGTCCACACGCTTCTACCGCGCGCTGTTTACCGATGGCGACACGAAGCTGAACCTCGGCAAGGACGCGATGGACCTCTTCGCAAAAAGCACCGGCACGCCGCCGACCGTGAGCATTCTCGACTCGATGGCGAATGAAGCCATCCGCGATGTGCGCGAAGGCACGAAGGCGTTCTCGTTCCTGCTCGAAAAAGGCGAGATTTACAGCGCTACGAACCGTCTGCAGGAGTCGTTCGTCCTCGGCGAATACATGCCCGAAGTGCGGCTCATTCCGCGCGAGCAGAAGCGCAAATGCCTGAGCTTTTCGCAAAAGGGATTCCAGCTCATCTCCGCGATCGATGTGCGCGACTACGAGCGTGCGGAGAAGCTCGTGAAGGAAATGAAAGAGATGGCTTCGGACTTCGATGATTCCAAGCCGACGGCCCGCATCGAGGGCGCGAAGATTGAAGCCAGCGGCAAGCTCGCCCTCGCGAAAAAGGCCGCGCTCAACAACGACCAAGCCGCGCTGGAAAAGAACCTCACCGAGGCCGCGATGATCTGGCCGGGGAATCCCGAATACAAAGAGGTCTTCTCGCAGCTCAACAAGCAGGGCGACTTGATGCAAAAGACGCTGCTCGAGTTCGACCAGCTCGTGAGCCAGCGCAATCACCGGCAGATTTGGAACGACAAGATCCGCTTCATCGCCGCCGTCGCGATCAATCCCGAGCGGAAGGTGACGCTCGAAAAAATCATGGGCGACATGGAGGCCATCGAGCGCAGCGTGCTCACCGCGGAGGAAATGGCGCGGCAGGGAAATCACGCCGGTGCCTGGGAAAATCTCGAAAAGACCTTCGCAAAGTATCCCGACGACGGCACGCTCAACCAACGCCGCGCCGACATGACCACGCGGGCGAGCGACTTCGTGAAAACGATCCGCACCGCGGAGGAACTCGAGAAGAAGAACCAGTTCGGCTCCAGCCTTTCGCACTACTTGAAAGCGCAGAAGCTTTATCCGGCCAGCGACTTTGCGCGCGAGGGCGTGGAGCGGCTCATCGTGCAAGTGCTGCCTGAGAGTTAGCGCGAGGCTTGCAGGCGCGGGGCTCATGCGGCATTGCTCGTGCGCATGAAGCCGCTCCTCTTCCTCAGCCTCGCCGCCGTCGCCCACGCCGCCACGCCCGTTTCGGACATCACTGTTCCGCCGGGGTTTAAAGTGGAACTCCTCCGCGAGGCCGGGCCGCGCGAAGGTTCGTGGATCTCCATGGCGCTGGATGCCGAGGGGCGCATCTACATTTCCCCGCAAGGCAGCATTCCCGAGAGCGGCATGGCGAAAGACTCGAAGTGGGGCGGGCTTTGGCGCTCCACGGTCGCCGAGGGAAAAGTCGCCGCTTGGGAAAAAGTCCCCGTCCCCGTGGGCGACAGCATGGGCATGCTCTGGGCGTTCGACTCCCTCTACGTCTCCGGCAACGGCCCCGAGGGGCGCGGCATTTATCGCTGCAAGGATACCGATGGCGACAGCCTGCCGGACACCGCCGTCATGTGGAAAAAAGTCCCCGGCGGCGCGGGCGAACACGGCGCGCATGCCCTCGTCCTGAGCCCCGACAAAAAGAACATCTACATCGTCCACGGCAACAGCACCGGCCTCATCGACGGCATCGCGCCCGACTCTCCGTATCGCAATTGGGGCGAGGACGACCTCATCCCCAAACTCAAAGACCCCACCGCTACATTCTTCGACAACATCAAGGCCCCCTACGGCTACGTCCTCCGCACCGACGAGGACGGCAAAAAGTGGGAGCTCATCGCCGGCGGCTTCCGCAACCCATACGACATCGACTTCAACGCCGACGGCGAACTCTTCACCTACGACAGCGACATGGAATGGGACCGCGGCCTCCCGTGGTATCGCCCCACGCGCGTGCTCCACATCGTCCCCGGCGGCGAATACGGCTTCCGCGAAGGCAGCGCAAAATGGCCCGCCTACTACCCCGACAGTCTCCCCGCCGTCGTCGATGTTGGCCTCGGCTGCCCCACCGGCGTGAAATTCGGCACCGCCGCCACGGGCTGGCCGGAAAAATACCGCCGCGCGTTCTTCGCGTGCGACTGGACGTATGGCCGCATCCTCGCCGTCCACATGCGGGAAAAGGGCGCGAGCTACACCGCCACGAACGTATTAAAAAGCACCACCTTCCCCAAAGACGCCGAGTCCTCCGCCGACGTGGAGCCCTTCGTCGTGGGAAAGGGGATGCCCGTCACCGATGTCGAGTTTCTCAAAGACGGCAGCATGGTCTTCACCACCGGAGGCCGCGGGACGAGCGCGGGGCTTTATCGGGTGAGTTGGGTGGGCAAAGAACAGCCTGCGGCGGAAACAAAGATGTCTTCATTTGAACGGCACGTAGCGAACAGCAGAATCGACGAGCTGGATACCAAGCTATGGGATACGGAAAACGAGATTCGCTTCATCGACCCAACAGCGCCCGGACTGGAACCCACCTCTACGAGCAGCGAAAAGCTGGGGAGCCTCAAACGAGAACTCGATAAACTGAACGCGGAATACGCGGAGATTCTGAATCCCAAAAGAACGAACAACATCGGCAACGTCGCTCCTTATCGTGATGGTTTCGAAGTTCTGCGAGATCCCGAAGCGCTCGCCCGCCTCTCAAAAAAGGAATGGGAACAATATGCACTCCGGCTTGAGCGTTACTTAGCCCGAGGAGGGCGTGCATACGGGATTCCCGATGATTTTCGTAAGGACTACTTGAGGTATGACCGCATCCGGGCAGTTGTCGAAAGCGAGAGCGAGCAGCACAGAACGTTTAAGGCCTTAACTTGGTCCAGACATGAACGGGATGACGCAGTTAAGGTCTCGATTTCCCTTTCCGTCATACCGACTTTTCCACCGCGGGCCGCGTTTGGGAAGTTGCTTGGATTCGTATCAAGCCCGGGTGTCGCACACTACCAGAGTGAAGTCCTGGAGTCGTTAAAAGCCTTCCCCCTCGCGAAACTCCCCGACGATGAAAAGCTCCTCAAGCTCCGCATCCTGCAACTCACCTTCGCCCGCCACGGGCGACCTTCGCTTGAATGGCAGAAACTTGGGCTCGAAAAGCTGCTCGCTTCGTATCCGGCGAAGGGTGAGCGGGCGGCGGAGTTGAATCGCGAGCTTTCCCAGCTCCTCATTTGGCTCTCGCAGCCGGAACTGGGGGATATGAATCCGGCTGCTTCAGAGAAGAAGGGGGCTCCTGCGCCTTCCGGTGCCGCCCCCATTCCGTCCGGGGTGGCTCCTCCCGCCGATGGGGCGGCCCCCAAATCGTCCGGGGTGACTCCTCCGGCTCGCGGGGACGCCCCCATTTCGTCCGTGGACGCTCCTCCGGCTCGCGGGGACGCCCCCATTTCGTCCGTGGACGCTCCTCCGGCTCGCGGGGACGCCCCCATGTCGTCCGTGGACGCTCCTCCGGCTCGCGGGGACGCCCCCATTTCGTCCGTGGACACTCCTCCGGCTCGCGGGGACGGCCCCATTTCGTCCGTGGACGCTCCTCCGGTTCGTGGGATCGCCCCCAAATCGTCCGTGGACGCTCCTCTGGCTCGCGGGGACGCCCCCATTTCGTCTAGGGACGCTCTTCCGACAGCGATGGACGCCCCCGGCTCGTGCGAAGGGGCGCTTCTGGCTGCCGGTGACGCTCCCGTTTCCTCCGGCGACCCTGTCGGAAACGGGAAGAGCGGAGTTGCGGCTGGGAGCGACGGTGGGAAACCGCAGACCTCCGCCCCCAAAACAGCGAATTCTTCCGATAAACCCGTCGCGAATCCCGGTGCGACTGTACATTTGGGCCGTAAAGGGGCCGATTTTCATGCCGAGCTGGGCAGGGAGGTTATCGAGCGGACTTTGGCCCTCATGGACGAGGCAAAATCGCAGGAGGAGCAGATCCATTACGCCCTCGTCCTCCGCTGGGCGCATG
>SXWH01000002.1 GCA_005791535.1 Verrucomicrobiaceae bacterium
TCCGCTTTTTGTTTCTCCTTTCCGCGGCAGTGTGCGAGAGATGCCGTCGATGGGCGCAAACGGAAAACCAACGGGGAACAAGGCGGACGACGAAGCATTCATGCGCCTCGCCATTCGCGAGGCAAAGCGCGGAATCGGCCGGACTTCGCCAAATCCCGTAGTCGGCGCGGTCATTGTGAAAAACGGACGCGTCCTCGCGAAGGGCTGGCACCGCAAGGCCGGTATGCCGCACGCGGAGATTGAGGCCATTCGCGCGCTTCGGAATCCATCCGACGCGAAAGGCGCGACGATTTACGTCACGCTGGAACCCTGCTGCACACACGCTCGCACTCCGCCGTGCACGGATGCGATCATCGCCGCGGGCTTCGCGCGTGTGGTCTTCGGTGCCACGGACCCGAATCCTGCGCATGCCGGACGGGCGATTTCCGTGCTTAAAAAAGCACGCATCGCAACAACACACGGCATCCTCGCGGCGGAATGCACCGCGCTGAATGCCGCGTTCAACCACTGGATCACCAAGGGACTTCCGCTCGTCATCGCGAAAGCGGGCCTTTCGCTCGACGGGCGCCTAGCCCGTCCGCCGAGCGAGGGCCAGTGGCTCACCGCCGAGGCATCCAGACGCGATGCGATGCGCCTGCGGGCGAAAGTCGATGCCATCCTCATTGGCGCGGGTACGCTCCGAACTGACAATCCCCGTCTCACGCTCCGCGGCGTACGCGGACGCCAGCCGCTGCGGGTCGTCGTCACCCGCTCCGGCCGTTTGCCGAAAGACGCGCATCTTTTCACTGATGAGCACCGCGAGCGCACGATCGTCTATCGCGGCAAAACTCTGCGCACCGTTCTCCGCGACCTCGCCAAACGGGGTTGCACGAGCGTTCTCATCGAAGGCGGAGGCGAAACCTTGGGCGCGGCGTTCGATGCGGGCCTCGTAAACCGTGTCGTCTTCTACCTCGCTCCCCTCCTCTGCGGCGGTCCGAAAGTGATTGGGGGAAAAGGTGCAGCATCGTCGGTTAGCGCGCCGCGCATCGCGAACCCGCAATTCCGTCGCATCGGCCCGGACGTCGTGATCGAAGGCGATATTGCGAACTAGGACCGAAAACGGAGCGCGTCAGCGTCCGGCAAGATGCCTATTTCAGGCGGCGCTCGATGATTTCCCGCGAGAAGTGCGTCTTTACCACGGAGGATTCGGGGGCGATTCCGCGCCAAATGGTGCCGGGATAAATTGCGGTGTCGCGACCGATGATGCTTCCGGGATTCAGCACGGAATGGCATCCGACTTCGACGCGGTCGCCAATGAGAGCCCCGAATTTTTTGAGACCGGTGGGGATGAGCCCTTTCGGGGTGGAGATGACGATCTCGGTGTGGTCGAGTTTGACGTTGCTCAGCACGACGCCGGCTCCGAGATGCGCGCGGTGGCCGAGGATGCTGTCGCCCACGTAGTTGAAGTGCGGGATTTGCGCTTCGTCGAACACGATGCAGTTCTTCAGCTCGCACGAATTGCCGATGACGCAGCCGCTGCCGATGATGACGTTTTCGCGGATGTATGCGCCGTTGCGAATTTCGCAGCCTTCGCCAATCCACGCCGGACCTTTGACCATCGCGCCTTGTTCGACGACGGTTCCTTTTCCGATGAACACGGCGCCGCTGATGAAGGGCTTGCCGACGAGCCGTCCGAGGATTTGTGGCTTGAGCCGGAACTGCAGGTAGCTGGGAATCTGTTTGAGGGCATCCCAGGCGTTCACGGATTGGTCGAAGAGCATCCGGTGCTCGGAGCGGCTCAGGTCGAGGAAGTCTGCCGGTGGAAAGGTCATGTTCTGTTCGGTGGTGTGGTTCTATTTCGGCGAAAGCTTCGGGCCGTCCTTGCTGTCCTTCACTACCCAGCCGAGCGCGGCGATTGCGTCGCGGATGCGGTCGGATTCGGACCAGTTCTTCGCCGCACGTGCAGCCTGTCGTTGCGCGAGCAACTCGGTGACTTCGGCGGGAATTGCGACGGCATCGGCCTCGAATCGAAGGACAGAGTTCATGCGCTGCCATGCGGCTTGCACGGCGGCAGCTCCAGCGGCATCGAGCGCACCGGAGTCGAGCGCACGGTTGGTGTCGCGGATGAGGTCGAAGAGCTGGCCCATCGCGCCGGAGATGTTCAGATCGTCGTCGAGCGCGGTGAAAAATCCCTCCACGAGCGCGGCCATTTCCGGCGCAATCGTGCCGGGTTGCGCGGAGGCAGCGGTTTCTGCGAGACGGCGTGCCCATTCATCGATGCGGCCAAGCGCGGCGCGGGCAGCGGGGAGGCCTTCGTCGAGCGTGAAGTTGAGCGGGAGGCGGTAATTGACGGTGATAAGCGCGTAGCGAATCTCACGACCGGTCCAGCCCTTCTCGATGAGGTCGCGGAGCGTGAAGAAGTTCCCTGCGGACTTGGACATTTTTCCGCCATCGACCATGAGGTGCGCGCAGTGCAGCCACGTGCGGACGAATTTTTTCCCCGTGCAGGACTCGGTCTGTGCGATTTCCGCTTCGTGGTGCGGGAAAATGTTGTCCACGCCGCCGCAGTGAATATCGAGTTCATCGCCGAGCAGTGCGGTGGCCATCGCGCTGCACTCGATGTGCCAGCCCGGCCGGCCCGGACCCCACGGAGAATCCCAGCGCACATCTCCATCGGCTTCGTCCCAAGCTTTCCACAGCGCGAAGTCGCCCACGCTTTCCTTTTCGTATTCGTCGTTCGCGATGCGTCCGCTTGGCCGGAGTTCGTCGAGATTCAAATGCGCGAGCTTCCCGTAGTCGGCGAATTTGCTGATGCGGAAATAAAGCGATTTATCCTCGGCCTGATACGCGATCCCCTTGGCCTCAAGGTCGCGGATCATTTCGATCATCCGCTCCACGTAATCCGTCGCCGCCGGGAAAGCCTGCGCCCGTTTGATCCGAAGCGTATCGAGGTCGGCGAAGAATGCGTCCTTGAAAGTCTTCGTGAAATCCGCGAGCCGCACGCCGAGGTTGCGGCATCCGCGGATGGTCTTGTCGTCCACATCGGTGAGATTCATCACGCGTTGCACGTCGTATCCCCTCGCCTCCAGATGCCGCTGGAGCAGGTCCTCGAAGACGTACGCGCGGAAGTTCCCGATGTGCGCGTAATTATAAACCGTGGGACCGCAGGTGTACAGCTTTACGATCTTCCCGGCGGGATCGAGCGGAACGAAGGTTTCCAACTTCCGTGTGTACGTATCGAAAAACTGAACTGCCATGACAAGCAGCAAGGCATGCCCGAAGCGGGGCGTTCAATGCGAGAAAAATGTCCCCGTGCCGCCGAATTCCCGCTTCCGCCGATTTCCAAACACAACCCTCGCTTGTTTCGGGAATCCGGCGGACTATGCACGCCATGGCACAACCAAACTATCAGTTCGAGAAGCGGCGCAGGGAGAATGAAAAGAAGGCAAAGAAGGCCGAAAAACTGAAACGTAAACGCGAAGGCATCACCGACGACGGCACGGCAACTGAACCGGAAAAATCCGGCGAGACAGGAACGGAGACGCCGCAGATTTAAGCCGCCGCGTTTAAAGGCGCTCGCTCGTCTCGGCTTTCAGAATGTCTTCGAGAGTCTCCCGGCGGCTGATGAGTTCGCACGAACCATCCTCCTCGACCCACACCTGCGGGGCGCGGCCGATGGAGTTGTAGTTGCTGCTCATCGCATAGCCGTAGGCACCGGCATCGCGAAGCGCGACGATGTCGCCGACTTTCGGACGCGCCAGCATGCGGGGCTGCAATTCCTCATCAGCTCCACCGCGGGTGAAAACGTCGCCGCTTTCGCAAAGCGGACCGGCAACGACGATCGGCTCGGGCTCTCCGTGTAGCGGCTCGCCGGTCGCACCGTCGAACACTTCGATCTGGTGATAGCTTCCGTACATCGCGGGACGCACGAGATCCACGAAGCCGGCATCGACCATCGCAAACGTGGCGCCCGCGCCCTTTTCGTTCGTCGTCGTCTTTTTCACATCGTGCACCGTCGTCACGAGCGTGCAGGCCGGAGCGACGTAGTAGCGGCCGGGCTCGATTTCGAGACGCAGCTCGCGCTTCGCAGCCGCGCTGATTCGCTGCTGGCAGGTCGTGAACAATTCGCGGAGCGGCTCGACAGGAATCTGCGCATCGCGTTCGCGGTAATTGTGCGGAATTCCACCGCCGAGGCTCACGGCCTGAAGGTCCGGAAACGACGGAGCAAGTTCGCGGAACTCAAGCGCGAGGCGTGTGAGGTTGTCGTGGAGCTCTTGATGCTTCGGTCCGCTTCCGATGTGCGCGTGGAGCATCACGATCTTCAATCCCGCAGCAAGCGCATCGGCGCGCGTCGCCATCAAGTCGCCGTGCCAGATTCCGTGCTTCGACGACGGACCGCCCGTGTCGCACGTATTCACGTGGCCGTGACCAAATCCGGGGTTCACCCGAAGACTCACCGGACCCGAGTAACCCGCGGCTTTGAGCTGCTGGATCATTCCCGGCGAACCGATGTTCGGGAGCAATCCATTCGAAAGCACAACGTCCATCGCATTGTCGCGGAAGACATCGGCGGTGAAGCACACGACCGGCGGGTTGTTGCCCGCAGCATGTCCGGCGTGCAGTGCACGGAGCGCTTCGTTGCCGGTCACCGCAGCTATCGAGATTCCCGTCGGCGCCAGTTCGCGGAGCACCTTCGTCGCCGGGCAGGCCTTCATCGCGAAACGCGCCTGCACATTCGGCGCGCTCGTCATAAACTGGATATCGGCAATCCGCTGCCGGATCACAGCGGCTTCATACA
>SXWH01000049.1 GCA_005791535.1 Verrucomicrobiaceae bacterium
ATGCTCGCCTACAACGAGGAGCGCCCTCACGACTCCCTCAACAACCTTCCTCCCTCCACCTTCAGAACCAGAACAACTCAACCCACAACCAAACAACCAATACCCTCTTCCTCTACTTCCATTCTGTCCGCTTGACGGGGAAGCTTACACTTCGATTCACTCAAGGCATCGCACGTTCAGCCGCTCATGCGGTTACCCTGTTACGTGAACCGCTTTGTCAGCGCAGGCTTCTGTGCCCGATTTTTCCCGCTGAACGAAGAACCGCTCTCAGGATCAATCCCGATTCGGATCAAGCGGTTTTGCCGGGTCGGGCTTTTCCGTCGCCGGTTTGGATTCCGCAGGTTTATCCGAGGCCGGCTTTGGGTCTGCGGGGGTGCCGTCGGGTTTGTCGGACTGATCGGGCTTTAGGAAGATGCGGCCTTCCTTGTAGTTGATCACGCCGTCAAGCTGGCGGAGGAAGTCGGCGCCGAAAATCGCATCATGGTTGCTTTTGCCACCGTAGGATGGACGGTCCTTCTCAAGATCCGCGGCCATGAGGACGCGGTTTGTGATAATCGCGTCGCCCATTTTCATCATCGCGACTTTTGCGTCCGCTGCCGGGGCTTCGCCGCCGATGCCGACTATCGTGCGATTCATCGGTCCGATTTCAATTCCTGCGCTCTTGGCGAACGGAATATGGAAAACGCCGCCGTGCGCGCCGGTGTCGATCAGGAACGTCGCCTTGAGCGTATTTACCATGCCATCCACGAGAATGTGGTTTCCATCAAGGCGGTACTCAAACGATTGGTAGTTGCGGAGTTCGAGCAATTCCTTTGTGGTCAAAGTGCGCCACTCAGGATTCTTCGCGAGTTGGTCCCGGAGCTTGTCCCACTTTGCGACGGCGTCTTTATCGACATCGGAGAGACGCTCCAGCGGGAGCGGTGTGATTTGTCCGTTCTGCAGGCGGAAAATCGCCTCCTTCTCGTTCTTATCGTGCAGGGCCGCGACGAATGGTTTGTTGTCCGAAGTGGTCCAGCGCCGGAATTCGGAAAGCGCCTGTTGCGCGCCGTTTGCGGGTTTTGGAGCGATGGACTTGATGTTGTCCGGCTTCAAAAACATGCGACCTTCGCGGTAGCTGATGACTGCATCCAGCTCGCGGAGATAATCTGCGCCGAAGATGGCGTCGAATTCACGCCCGCCGCCAACGCGGCTCATATCGGTGGTGAGAACCCGACGGTTCTCCACGAGCGCGTCGCCGAGTTTGAGCTGCGAGAACTTGCTCACAGCTGCCATGGCTTTGCCGCCGACGCCGAAGATTTCCTGATCAAACGGGCCGATTTCAAGTCCTGCGGCCTTCGCGGATTCAAGATGGATGAGGGAGGTTTGCGCACCCGTATCCACCATGAGCTTCAGCTTCTTGCCGTTGATTTCGCCTTCGACGAAAATGTGATTGCCCTCGATGTCGAACTCGAATGACTGGTAGCCGCGAAGCTCGAGCAATTCGCGGACGGTCAGCTTCGAGAACTCGGCGTTGTTGAGCAGTTCGTCTTTGAACTTTGTCCACTTCCGGACGAACTGCTGGTCGGGCGCGGAGAGATTGCGGATGAGCAGGTTGGCGAGCTGCCCGTTTTGCAGGCGTAGCGAAACACCGGCGTCGGTCTTCGATATCACCGCGGCGTAGAAGTTCTTGCCGTCGGTCGTTTGAAAACGGCGGAAGGCCGCGGCTTGCTGCGCGGATGCGGATGTGAGCGTGACGAGGCCGAGTGTGAGTGCGGCGAAGAGCGAAGTTTTCATAGAGGTTTTCGGAGCGTGTACGGCTGGCTTGAGTATTGTGCAAGCCTTTGAAATTGGTTGGACAGTCGGCGCCCGGAGGCGTTTTAATCCGTTCACTATGAAGAGAACTCCCGCGCTTATCCTCGCACTCGTCTCAATCTTCGCTACGGCAAATGCACTGGAGCCCAGAACCTGGGTGATCACGGACGGCCGCACAATTGAGGGCACTCTCGTCAAGACGCAGGGAAATGCGGTAGTGATTCTCGACAAGGATTCGAAGCAGCTTCAGCTCGACAAATCGTGGCTCAGCATCGGCGACAACGACTACGTGAAGGAATTCGCGCCGGATTCGAAGGGCGGCTTTTCAACGGCGCAGGCCGTGGCGCTTCCAGTCCCGGCAAAGATGGCCAAGGTGGATACGAAGCTTTTCAAAAAGAACGCGGGAACGATTTCCATTCCGAATGCGACGTTCGATATTCTCGAGACGCCGCACTTTAAAGTGATGTATATGAAGGGTGGCGCGGCGGATGATATGGGCGAACTCGCCGAGCGCATGTGGGTGGATGGGGCATTCTTTTACGGCGACTTCCTGCAGAAGTTTTCGAAGGACAAAATGGCCATCTTCATCGCGCCAGATGATTCCATTTATGATGGAATCGGTTCGTGGTATGCGGAACTCCTTGCGAAATCGGGCAATCAGGAGGCGGCGAATCGCGTGAAAGCCACATGGCCTCGAAGCGCCGCCGGAAGCATGACGCTCCCGGTCGACACAGCGCGCGACAATGGACTGCTCCAGCACGCGCGCGTCTTCCGCGGCTACCGTAAAACGTCAGCCGATGGCAAACGGACCGAGGCGATCAAAGGTGTGTGGGTGCCCTTCTACGTCCACTGCCTCGCGGGCGACATGCTCGATATCCAGGCGGGCGGCGTATCCAACTTTGGGGCCAAGGGATGGTTCGCAGTCGAAGCCGGACACAGTTACTACAAGGAAATCGGCCTCACGGGAAAATCGGAGACCAATATGCTCGGCGCCCGCAGCATCAGCGGCAACGATGTGAGCACCTCGGGTGGATTCAAGGACAGCCGTAACTGGGCGAGCGAACTGAAGAAGATTGTTCGCAAAGGTGAAATCAAACCGACTTTTGATTTCCTGTACGGCCTCGAAGTCACCTCTGCCGACGAAAAGAGCATCGCTCTCGTTTACGGATTCGCCCGCTACCTTCAGAGCAACCTCACCCGCCTGTCGGCATACAGCAAGCTCACTCAGCGCATCAGCACTTCCCGCCAGATGCCCGACCCCGAGAGCCTCGCAAAGATCTACGGCTTTGACAGCGCTGCGGCGATGGAGGCGGATTTCCTGAAATACCTCACAGGTACAGAATTCCGCTAACCGCCCTGTCGGTTGCTGCTGCGAACAAGGTCCGCAACTTTCTCAGGGCCGCGTTCATTTATCTGTCGCGATGATTGCGCCTGCATGCCGCAGTCGTGTATTTATCGGCACGTTCCGCCCAGCGCGCAAATCCATGATTCTGCGATGCCAGCCATCCTGCCAGGGTCTCGCTTTCACAAAACGGACGCGACCGACCAGTGGCGGTAGCCTGCCAAAATCTCGGCAATGAATTCATCTCACACAGACACGGCGCGGTGGGATAAGGAGATCGTCCCTCGACGCGGCTTGCTTTCCATACCTTGGGGTGAGTTGTGGCGGTATCGCGATTTGATCCGCCAGCTCGCGGTGAGGGATGTAACTGCCCAATACAAACAGACTGTTTTGGGGCCGGCTTGGTTCATCATCCAACCGCTGTTAACGACATTTGTCTTCAGTTTTATATTTGGCCGGTTCCGGACGGGAGCGGATGTAAGCGCGCCGACCGCTCACATTCCCCACTTCCTTTTCTATATGAGCGGACTGGTGATTTGGGGCTTTTTCGCCGAGTGCGTGAACAAGACATCGAATACCTTCACGAAAAATGCCCAGCTTTTCAGCAAAGTGTATTTCCCCCGGCTTGCGGTGCCGGTCGGGCAGGTATTCACCAGCTTGATCGGGTTTTTCGTGCAGTTCGGCGTTTTCCTTCTTGGCCTTGGGTTTTACTGGATAAAGAAGCACCACTTTGCGGATCCTGCTCATCCGTTTTTTCTGGAGCCGAACTGGCGCATGCTTCTGCTCCCGATTTTTCTGGCGCAGGCGGCGATGCTGGGCGTCGGTGTGGGATTGATCGTTTCGGCAATCAGCACGCGCTACCGGGATCTGGCGATGGCGACCGGCTTCGGGGTGCAGCTTTGGATGTATGGGAGCTCAATCGCCTTTCCGGTCTCGGAATTGAGCGAACGGAATCAGAGTATCCTGATGTTAAACCCGATGGTCCCTGTCGTTGAGGGAATGCGGTTTGCATTTCTAGGAGCGGGAACAGTGACGGCCGGTTACCTGGCATTGAGCGCCGCGGTGTGCGCTAGCGTCATGCTGGTGGGAATCGTGATGTTTAACCGCACGGAGCAAAACGTGATGGATACGGTGTAAAGATGGCTGTCGTCATCCGAGTCGAAAAAATCGCCAAGCGCTACCAACTCGGCCAGCTGAGTCGGAAGACTTTCTTTGCCGACTGGCGGCGGAAGCTTTTTGGGGGCGATGAGCCGGACGATGCGCCGGGAGTCTATTGGGCGCTGAGGGATGTGTCTTTCGACGTGGAGCAGGGCCAGGTGATTGGGATCCTCGGACGCAATGGCGCGGGCAAATCGACTCTTCTCAAAATACTCAGCTCCATCACCTCGCCGACACGCGGTTCGATCAAGCTGAAGGGCCGCATTGCCTCGTTGCTGGAGGTCGGCACGGGCTTTCATCAGGAACTTTCCGGGCGCGACAATGTGTTTCTCAACGGAGCAATTCTTGGGATGACCAGGAAGGAAGTTGAGCGGAAGTTCGATGAAATCGTGGCATTCTCCGGCGTGGAGCAATTCCTCGACACGCCCGTAAAACGCTACTCATCGGGGATGCGCGTACGGCTGGCGTTTGCTGTGGCCGCACATTTGGAAGCGGAACTGCTGATGATCGACGAAGTGCTCGCCGTAGGCGACGCAAGCTTCCAGGCAAAGTGTCTCGGAAAGATCGGCGAAGTCGCAGGCTCCGGCCGAACGGTGCTTTTTGTCAGCCACAATGCCGCCACCGTGGAATCGCTTTGCAATCGGGGAATTGTGCTGCAAAGCGGCAAGGTGGCATTTGACGGGAAACAAACAGACGCGCTCAGGTTTTATTCAGAGGCGAATTCAGTGAATGGGTCGAGCGTGGGAGACCGGCGCGATCGCACCGGCAATGGCGAGATCAGAATTTTTAAAATAGAAATCCGAAACAGCCGCGGCAACCCCGTCTGCACTGTAAGTTCAGGGTCCGAACTTTCAGTTTGGCTTCACTTCGAGAATTACGCTCAGCGTCAATTTGGATCGCTAAATGCGCGAATCAATGTTCGCACCCAACTCGGTATACCCGTTTTTACACAATCAAACACTGTAACGGGTCAGCCATTTGGAGAATTGCCGAAAAAGGGAGCGTTCGTGTGCAAAATTCCCCGCCTCCCGATTCCGGCGGCGACTTACCGAATATCATTTCAAATCGCGACATCGTACCGGCACGGGGACTTAATCGATGCAGTCGAGGATGCAATCGAAATGGAGGTTGAGTCAGCTGATTATTTCGGAACCGGGATTGTTCCCGCGCTTGCGGGCGGAACTTCGCTGGTTGACGCGGATTGGAGAATGGAACGAGTCGATGGCTGATATTAAGATAAGAAATATCGACAGTTCCGATGTGCCGGAACTGTCGCGGCTGCTGTCTGAGCAAGGGCCGCAGTACCTGGCAGACTTCCATCCTTTTGCGTTTAATGAAGCTACGTTATATAGCGTGTTCTCAACCGCAAAACGCGACTGCTTCTGGGTTCTGCAAATGGGAGAGCAGCTCGCTGGTTTCTCGATGCTGCGCGGACTTGATGCAGGTTATGAACGGCCAAGTTTCGGCGTTTTTGTTGCACAACTGTTCATGGGTAAGGGATTGGCGCGTGCGGCTCTGGAATTTGCTGTTGCATGGTGCAAAAGCAACCACGTGAGCAGTTTGATGCTAAAGGTTGCGCCGGAAAATTTTCGGGCTCGCGAAATTTATGAAAGGGCCGGATTTGTGCATATCGGAGTTTGTCCTACTTCGCGCCATAACATGATGGAGAAAAAACTTTAAGGCTGACGCAGATGACATTCGGAAAATCAGGTTGCTCTTACATTATCGCCGAAGCGGGCGTGAATCATAACGGCTCACTCGACCTCGCGCGGAAGCTCGTGCTTGCCGCAAAGGAGGCCGGAGCGGATGCGGTGAAGTTCCAGACGTTCAAAGCCGAGCGTGTTGCGCAGGCGACAGCACCAAAGGCGGACTACCAACTCCGGAACACGGATAGCGCCGAGTCGCAGATCGAAATGTTGCGCAAACTGGAACTCCCGGATTCCGCGCACGCCGAACTAATCGCGCTGTGCCGCGAAGTCGGAATCGAATTTCTCTCCACGCCATACAACGAGGAGGATATCGATTTCCTTCACGGCCTCGGTGTCCGGGCATTCAAACTCGCAAGCATCCATTGCGTGGAGCCGCACATTCTCCGCTACGCTGCAAAGACCGGGCGGCATTTGATTGTCTCGACCGGAATGGCGACGCTCGCGGAAGTCGGCACAGCAGTCTCTGCGATGCGTGGTGTGGAGCACGAGGATTTCACGCTATTGCAGTGCACAACGAACTATCCGTCTGCGGTCGCCGATGCCAATTTGCGCGTCATCCCGTTCCTTCGGTCGGAGTTCAATTGCGCGGTGGGATACAGCGACCACACGCAAACCGATGTCTCGTCCATCGCCGCCGTCGCGCTCGGCGCCACGATGATCGAAAAACACTTCACACTCGATAATTCGATGCCCGGACCGGACCACACGAGCGCCGCCGAGCCAGCCGAGTTCGCCGACTTAGTTCGAAAAATCCGCGCTGCTGAATCCGCTCTCGGAAGCGGAGTGAAAGAACCATGCGCTGCGGAGATTGCTAATGCTGCGAACATGCGCCGCAGCCTCGTTGCCCGCACAGACATCGCGCGTGGAACAGTCATCACCGAAGCGATGCTCACGTGCCGCCGTCCGACCAACGGAATCAGCCCGCTTCGGGTCGCGGAAGTCGCAGGACGCCCGGCCGCTTCGGACATTCCCGCTGGGACCCGCATCGAGTTTTCGATGCTTTCCTGAACTACTCCCGTTGCCCGTATTCTTTTCAAGTGGAGCATTCGCGAGTCACTCGCCGGCGGATATTGCCGCCGAGTGCGAGGCGCTCGGTACCGGCCTTGAATTCACATCGAGTTTTCCGTTCTGTGCCGAACTCGAATCCTCGGTCCGCGCCCTGCGCGCGCCGGCATTTTTGATCCACAATTATTTCCCCACTCCTGAAGTTCCGTTCGTTTTGAATCTCGCCGCTACAGACCCTCGGATTCAGGCCGATAGCCATGCGCTTTGTCGCCGAGCGATCGAACTCACTGCTGCGGTTGGTGCTCCATTTTACAGCGTGCACAGTGGTTTTGCGATGAACCTGACGGCCGACCAACTTGGCCAGCCATCCCAGCAGGCGGCGCTGGCTTCGGACCGCTGCATCGACCGCGAATCTGCGAATCGGGCATTCCGTGAATCGGTGGCCGGGCTTTCGGCTTTTGCGAAATCGCGAGGCGTGGGGTTGCTTTTGGAAAACAACGTGATCACGCGAAAGCAAGTTGAAGCCGGTCGCGCGGAGTCGCTCCTGATGACGACTCCGGACGAGTGCCGCACATTTCTCGACGATCTCGCAGACCAGAATGTCGGCCTGTTGCTGGACGTTGCGCACGCAAAAGTCGCCGCGAATGCTCTTGGTTTTGATCCTGCGGACTTCTTCAAAATGAAGCCGCACCTCCGCGCGCTGCACCTCAGCGACAATGACGGAGAGGCCGATACCAATCACCCGATTGCGCACGATTCGTGGTTTGCGCCGCATCTCCGCGACTGCATCGACTTGCCAATCGTGATCGAGGTTTACCGTCTTTCGACCGAAACTCGCCAGCAGCAGCGCGATGTGGTTTTCTCTCTCCTTTCATGATCCAACGCCGCGATATTTCCGAAAACATCCTGTCCGGTAGTGCAACGCTCAAAGACGTGCTCGTTGCTCTGAATCGAGGAATTCAGGGCGTCGTTTTCGTCGTGGACGATTCCGGTGCGATGACTGGACTGTTCACCGATGGCGATGCCCGCCGCGCGCTTCTTGGTGGCGGCAATCTCAGCGACTTCGCTGCGCAGCACATGAACCGCAAGTTCACGGTCGGGAAGGCATCCGATTCTCGGCAGGAAAATCTGAAGTTGCTGAACGAACGTGTCCGCCACCTGCCGCTCGTGGACGAAGCCGGGCGCCCGGTCGATATGATTACCTGGGCCGAAATGTGGCGACTCCCCGTGATGGAGCCGTCGCTCGCCGGCAACGAACTCAAGTACGTGACCGACTGCCTCGGCTCCGGCTGGATTTCATCGCAAGGACCGTATGTGCGCCGCTTTGAAGAAGCCTTCGCCACCTTCCACAGCGTTCCGCACGCGCTCACGGTTTCAAACGGAACCGTCGCCCTGCATCTCGCGCTGGTTGCTCTCGGAATCGGGCCTGGCGACGAAGTCATCGTTCCGGACCTCACCTTCGCGGCCTCGGCGAATGTCGTCATTCACTGCGGCGCAACGCCGGTTCTTGCGGATGTCACGCCGGATACTTGGACGCTCGATCCAGCGGACGTCGCGCGCAAAATCACGCGCCGCACGAAAGCGGTGATGCCTGTGCATCTTTACGGTCATCCGTGCGACATGGACCCGATTCTCGCGCTCGCGAAGAAACACAATCTCTTCGTCGTGGAAGACAACGCCGAAGCGCTCGGAGCCGAGTATCGCGGAGCAAAGACCGGAACGATGGGCGATGTCGGATGCTTCAGCTTTTTCGCAAACAAAGTCATCACCACCGGCGAGGGCGGGATGGTCATTTGCAAAGACGCCGCGCTTTTCCAAAAGATGCAGGTACTCCGCGATCACGGCATGGAGAAGAGCCGTCGCTACTGGCATCTCGTCCCCGGTTTTAATTACCGCCTCACAAGTATGCAGGCTGCGATCGGTCTCGCGCAGATGGAGCGACTCGAACACTTTCTTTCGCGGCGTGATGAAATTGTCGCCCGTTACGATGCGGCGCTTTCAAAAGTGCCCGGAATCGTCCTGCCGCCGCGAGCGCCGTGGGCGCGAAACATTCACTGGCTTTACTCGATCCTCGTGGACCCCGCCCTTGCGGGAATCGATCGAGACGCGCTCGCGGTCCGGCTCGGTGAACTCGGGATCGAGACCCGCGGGTTCTTTTTCCCGCTCCACATCATGCCGCCCTATGCGAGCACGGATGCGTTTCCGGTAACGACCGATGTGTCATCGCGCGGACTTTCGCTGCCGACTGCAAATGACATCCGCTTTGAAGACGTGGATCGCGTCTGCGCAGCCATCGCCGATATTGTGCGCACTGCGCTGACATTGAAAAACCACGCAGCGGCGTAGTTCGGTAGTTTTGGAAATCTGGAGAAAAATCACGGAGCGTCTCCTCGAAGACACCTCCACGAGCGGGACAAAGTTCTCGCCGCTCGACGGGCTGCGTGGAATCGCAGTGCTTGTGGTGTTTCTCAGCCACAGCTCCGGTTTTCGCCAGCGTCTGACGCCTTGGACGAGCTTTCACGGCACGGGACATCTTGGCGTTTACCTCTTTTTTGTTCTCAGCGGATTCCTGCTCACATGGTCGCTTCTCGCCGCACGGCGCATCAATTTTACAGGATTCTACATGCGGCGCTTTTTTCGAATCGCGCCCTTATTTTACCTCATCGTCACCGCGGTCTTCGCGGTGCAATTGTGGAGCGGGAAGGTGGATTTGTTTAATCTGCACGTCAAAGAGGGCTGGACTGGCTTCTGGCAGCACCTCGCGTTTTACCGTGGCGACAGCGTTTTCTGGACGATTGCAGCAGAGTTTGAGTTCTACGTCATCCTGCCGTTTCTTGTCGCCGCGCTCGCGCGCGGTGGCGCGAAAATCGCGGTGCTTTACGCGCTCGTCGCGGCATTCATCGGCGTCTGGTACATCCTGATCGAGTTTGGCAAAGTGGATCCGCGCTATTCGCTCAAAGTCGCGAACATCGTCCACCATTCACAGTATCTCGACGTTTTCCTCCTCGGCATCATCGCAGCATGGATTTTTCAACGTCCCGGCTTCGCCGAAAATTCCGGCTCCGCCCGAACCCTCCACACGGCGGCGAGTGCCGCTTTCGTCATCATTCTGCTCGTATCGCTGGTGCTTGTTGCGGAAAACTTTTTTGGATTCGGTCGCTTCTGGCGAAACGAACAGTCGTGGTGGAAGGCACTTGAGGCACCCGCGAAGTTTGGTCCGCAGTCCTGGTCCCTTCTCTATGGTGCCGGATTCGCGATCGTCGCACTGGCTGCGCTTTCCGGGAGTCGCTTCCTCGCTGCGCTTTGCAATCTTCGAGTCCTTCGTCTCATCGGAGTCACCGGCTTTAGTTGGTACATGATCCACTTTCCGATCCTGCGACTCGTGAACAGTCTCTTCGGATTCCTGCCAACCGCGGGCGGAAATGTGGCATGGTCGATAAAGGAGCCCGTTGCGCTCGCCGTGAGTTTCATCCTCACATTCTCCGCCGCGATCGTGCTCTATCTGGGAGTCGAGAAGCCGTTCATGGTTCTCTCGCGAAATCTGTTGAGAAAGAAAACGCCTGCCACCGTATGACACTGTGCTTCATTCCGGCGCGCGGGGGGTCGAAGCGCATCCCAGGCAAAAATTCCCGAACGCTTGCGGGCAAGCCGCTGCTTTCGTGGACGATTGCTGCCGCCAAAGCGAGCGGTTGCTTTGGAGAATTCGTCGTCTCTTCGGACGACGAACGCATTCTTGAGATCGCCTCCGCAAATGGTGCGGCCGCGGATCGTCGATCCGAACACCTGAGCGGAGATCGCGTGCGATTTGTCGAGGTGCTCGATGAGTATTTGCGTCGGCCGGAGAACGCGGGGCGATTTCAGCGCGTGGTAGTTCTCCTCCCAACGTGTCCATTTCGGTCCGCGGCAGACATCCGCGCTGCTGTGGAACTTCAGTCGCAGAATGCCGATGCGTTCGTCGTGAGTGTGAATCCTTACGAGTTTCCGCCTGAGTTTGCGTGCGATTTTGATTCTGCAACACATGCGCTGCGTCTGCGCCAACCCGATGTTTATGCGCGCAGCACGCAGAGCCAGTCGGTTGTTCCCGCATTTCATCCGAACGGCGCGATTTACGTCGGAAGCGTCGCCCGATTCCTCGAAACGCAATCGTTCTACGTGCCTCCGGTCCTTGGGTTCCTGCTGCCGCCCGAGCGTGCGATGGATCTCGATCACCCGCACCAATGGGAACTTGCGGAACACCTTGCCTCGAAGCACCTCAATCCATGAAAACTGTCCACATCGGAAAAGTTCCCGTCGGCGATGAACATCCTGTCGTTCTCGTCGCGGAAGTCGGCACCTACTTCAATCAAGACATCGGACTCGCGCGGGACTATCTCCAGAAAGTCGCTGCGGCCGGCGCGCCCGTTTTCAAAACGGAGATTCTGCACAACCCCGACGTCTGTCTCCGAGCGAGCGGATTGAACATCACGTTCAATCACGCCACGGGAAAGCAGGTCGAATCCTACCGCGCACTCATTGAGCGGAAGACGGTTCTGCTCTCGGATTACGCGAAGCTTTTTGCGGAATGTCGCGCTCTCGATATCCCGTTTGTCGCTTCGGTGTATGATTTCGAAGGCGTCGATTTCTTCGTTCGCGAAGGCGGTGCGGCGCTGAAGATCGCGCGGCACAACATGGCGCACCTTCCGTTGATTGAATATTGCGCGAAGCAGGGGTTGCCGGTGATTTTCGATGCTGGCCTGGTCTATATGGACGAACTCGCGCGCGCCGTTCGCATCGCGCAGGCGGAGGGCGCGCCGGTGATCATTCATCATCATCCCGGCCCAAATCCTACGCCCGCCGAAAAGCAGAACCTCCGAGTGATTCAGACGTGGAAACAGACCTTCGATGTGCCGGTGGGAATTTCCTGCCACTATCGCGGCGACGAGATTCTTTACGCTGCAGTCGGTCTCGGAGTGAACGTGATCGAGAAGGGCGTAGTGGATGACAATACCCGCGTGGAACAGGACGTTGTTTCTGCAATCAACTTGAGCGATCTTCGCGAGTTCAACCATAAGCTCCTCAATTGTTCCGCCGCGCTTGGCGCGAGATTGCCAGTGATTCCCGAGCCTCGCGATTTGAATACCCGCAAAGGTCTTGTTGCGCTACGCGACATCGCCAGCGGAGAGATTTTGACGCTCGATAACTGTGGATTCGCATGGCCACCCCTGGGTGTGAAGAGCGAAGACTGGGCGCTTGTAGCAGGTCGTGCCGCTGGTCGTTCCGTCGCTGCTGGAGAAGCAATTCGTTGGGATGACATTCGCTTTGCAAAGTAACCCACCACGGGCCGAATTTGGCTGGCCGGGAGGCGATCGTCCCGGTGAAGTCGTGTTTCGTTCACCCGTTGCGCACGACGTTCGCGATGCGATTGTCGCAGTGGTGGCCGAGGCGCTTCCGGAGTTTCGCGACGGTGCGACTCTGATGGCACTTACGCCGCCTGACGGGGCTATCGGCCGCTACCGTCTCGCTACTTCCAAAAGCGCATGTTTTGTCCGCGTGAGCGCCCGCATCGGCGATGCGCAATTGGAGCAGGCTATCACGGGCTGGTTGAAGACGAATGGACTCGCGGTGAATCACCTCGAGATTGCCGGACTCCCGCTCTCATTTGGTGGGCACGAGTTGCGAATCGATGTCCGTGAACTGCTGGATGCCAGACACGACAATGGCTCTGTAGAGGATTTGCGGCAGGTCGCTATCGCCGTCTCGGAATGCCATCGTTTGATGCGCACATTTCCACAAATCGCAGAAATCAAAGCCCGCGCCTCCGAGCGTTTTTCCAAACTCGCCAAGGTGCGCGATGAAATGTCCGATGCGCTTGCCGCAAAACGCTGGGGCGCATTCTGCGTGGACGAAACTTGGGCGGCTCGAAATGCCGATTGGCTCCGTGCGATGTCGGACGGATACGCTCCAAGATTTGATCAAATGGAAGGCGCTCAAGGACTGCATGCTCAAGTGCACCGCGCAAACGTCCTTTTCCGACGCTCGGACGGGCACGCTGTATTGCTGGACTTCGAGGAGGCCGTGCAGACCTTTGCGCCAGTGGCTTGGGACATGGCCTATTTTGTCCAGCGCTTCTGCCTTTCGGATGCGCCCGGCGAAGTCCTGCTCGGTGAGCGGTTGAGAGTCGTGCGCGAAGCGTATGGCTCGCCGATTCCCGGACTTGCTGAAATGATGCGGCAGACAGCCTGGTTCTCGATGGCGATTCTATTCGACTATCACCAGCGTGGAATCATCAGCCCTGTGGCCGAATACGACAAGTTTGTCCGCCTCGAAACGCAGGCACGGGAGCTCGCCGCAATCCTTGGAGCGCACTTTGATGCCTGAGCTTCTCAACCGACTTAAGAGCCTTTTCGCGTCGAGTAAGCCGGCGCGCCGCGATCCGTTCCTCGACCTCGTCGATGCATTTGCGGAGCGCTCCTCGGAGTGGCCGGACGAAGCGCCGGTCGGTGGATATCGAATCGGTATTCTCGTCACGCCGTGGCTCTCAACAGCGGTCCCTTTCTTTGCGCTTGAATGCGCCGAGATGCTCCGCCGCTCGGGGCGCACGCCGGTGATTCTGTTCGACTCCGCGGATTTGATTCAAAACTCGCCCGAGGTCGCACACGCGGAGGCGCTGTCGAAGCTCATTCGTGAAAACTTCCCTGCGTTGGAGCGGTTCGATGCCGCCGGGGTGGTCCCTCAGCCGGACGAGAGCGATACTGAAATGGCGCGCCCCATTTTCCGCGAGAATGCAATCTGGCGCTCGCGGGGCGAAGTAAAGGCGGACGAATTCATGGCTGGAAACAGCAGCGTTCCTGCGGCGATAGCGAAGCACCTCGCAGTTGTCCGCGGCTTGCTCAACGTCTCACGAATCGATCGCGTTCTCATCCCTGGCGGATTTTTCGGGCTCAGTGCTTTGTATGTAGCAATTGCACGCCAACTCGGGATGGATTTCGCGACGTTCGACGGCGGCAGCGGCGTGCTTCGGCTCACGCAGCGAGGGATCGCTGCTCATCTCGCCGATGTGCCGACCGCCTTTCACGCGGTGAAGAGTTCCCTCACGGCCCAGACACGCGCTCAGGTTCTGTCGATGGGTCGCGCGGAGCTCGACGACCGCTGCAATGCCCGAGACTTCCGCCATTTTCAGGTCGCTGCGGCCACCGGTCGCGATGATCTTCGATACGACATTTTTGTTCCGCTCAATATTCGATGGGATTCCGCGGCGCTTGGCCGTCAGCGTGCTTTTTCGACGGTTGCGGACTGGCTCGACTCGCTTCTTGAATGGGTGGCTTCGAAGTCCGGCGTTTCGATCTGCATCCGGCAGCATCCTCGCGAGCGACTCGATTTTGCAAAGGGCAGCGACAACCTCGCGCCGCTTCTGGCAAAGCATTCCGGACTCGGCGAACGCGTGCGTTTCGTGGCTGCGGATGAGGAGATCAATAGTTACGACCTTCTCCGTTTTGCAAAAGTTGCGCTCCCTCATACGTCGACGGTGGGAATCGAAGCCGCACTGCTCGGGTTGCCGGTGATTCTCGGAACTGCAGTGTATTACGAAGACCTCGGCTTTTGCAGAAAGGCGACGACCAAAGAGGAATACTTTGCGGGCGTGGACGCGGCGCTTTCCGGAGCATTCAAGCCGGACGCTGCGCAGCAGGATGATGCCGCGCTCGCGTATTATCTCACACAGCGGTGCGCATTGCTCCAGACGACGTTCACAGCCCATCCCGACGATTTTCGATCGTGGGTGAAAATTCCTCACGAAGCGCTTTGGGAGCAGTGCGAAGTGGCTGACTTTGGCTCCGCGCTTTTGAGCGGCGAGCCGCTTTCGGTCGTTCGTCATCGCCGTAAAATCCATGCCGATTAACCGACATCACGCCTTTGCCGACGGTCTTGCATACGCACGGCCAAAGCAGCGCGGGTTCTTTTCCAAATCCCCGACTTTGCTCGAGCGCGAAGTGGAGGATGTTTGGCGGCAGTTCGATAGTTCCGCATCGATTGGGAAAGGCTGCCTGCTTGGGCCGAGCGCCTGGTGTGTGAACAGCGCGGGCGACAACGAGCGAATTGTTCTTGGCGCAAGTGTGGTATGCCGCGGACTTTTGCGCGTGGAGAAATTTGGAAGTGGGCGAATCACGATCGCTGCGAATGCCTACATCGGTGATGACTGTCTGCTCAGCGCAGCGGCAGGTATTTCCATCGGCGAAGGCGTGATGCTCGCTCATGGCGTGCAGATTTTCGATAACGACAGCCATCCGCTCGATCCCACTGCGAGACTTGCCGATTACGCCTCGGTGCAGACGCATGGCGAGCGCGGTGTCATCGCTGCGAAACCAGTAAGCATCGGTGCGCGGGTCTGGATCGGATTCAACGCGATCATCATGAAAGGCGTCACCATCGGCGAAAACAGTGTCGTTGCCGCCGGGAGCGTCGTGACCCGCGATGTGCCTGCAAACACGGTCGTAGCTGGCAATCCGGCGACGATCGTGAAAACCATAGAGCCATGAATTTTCTCGAACCATTCAATCGCGCCGTGCGGCGGCTGAATTCCATTTGGAAAAGCGTCGCTCAGCTTTCGCGTGACGCAGCACTGATTCGCGAGGCACTCGGGCGAATCGAAGCGCGGCAGACTGCGACTGCGGGAACCGGTTTCGCCGAGCAGGAGTTCCGCGTGTTTTCGCAATGGGGTGAGGACGGAATTCTCGCCCACTTGTTGCGCCACGTGAAGGTTCCGAGGAAGGTGTTCGTGGAGTTTGGCGTGGAGACTTACGTCGAGGCGAATACGCGTTGGTTGCTGGTAAATGATGAGTGGAGCGGACTCGTGCTCGATGGCAGCGAGGACAATATCGCGACAATCCGGCGTGACCCGGTTTACTGGCAGCATCCGCTGAAGGCCGCGCAGGCCTTTATTACGCGGGAGAATATCAACGACCTTCTCACCGCGCAGGGTCTCACCGGCGAGATAGGAATCCTGAGCGTGGATATTGACGGCGTGGACTACTGGGTTTGGGAAGCCATCACGGCCGTGCAGCCTGCAATCGTCGTCGCAGAATACAATTCGCTGCTCGGCTCGGAGCGCGCGGTGACTGTGCCCTATAACCCGGAGTTTCAGCGTGCGAAAGCGCACCACTCGCACAGCTACTACGGCGCATCGCTCGCCGCGCTCGTCGCGCTCGGAACGCGAAAGGGAATGGCTTTCGTTGGATCGAACTCGGCTGGAAACAACGCCTTCTTTGTGCGTCGCGAACTACTCGCGGGACCGTTGCGTGAATTGACTGCAGCCGAGGGCTATGTGCGCCGAGGATTCCGTGAAGCGCGTGATGCGGAGGGAAAACTAATCTTCCCGACTTTTGAAGAAGAAGCGGCATTAGTGAACTCGCTGCCGTGGGTGGAGGTGGAGAAATGAAGACTGCGTTTTTGACCGGCATCGCCGGATTCCTCGGTCGCCACATCGCGCGTCATTTTGCAAGCGCTGGCTGGCGTGTTGTCGGCGTGGACTCACTCGCACCGGAGAACGTGCAGCTAGGTGCCGGAGTGCGTTACGCGCGCATGAAATTGCCGTCGGCAGAATTTGGCGCACTGCTCGCGGAGACGAAGCCCGACGTTCTCATCCACTGCGCGGGTCGCGCCTCCGTGCCGCTTTCGATGCAGGATCCTGCGGCGGATTTCCACGACAACACGGTGCTCACTTTTGAGTTGCTCGACTCGGTGCGACGTAACGCGAGTGGGTGCCGGTTTATCCTGCTCTCCAGCGCGGCGGTGTATGGAAATCCGAAGGCGCTTCCTGTCTCCGAAAACACTCACGTCGCGCCTCTGTCGCCGTATGGATTTCACAAGCGCCAGTGCGAACTCATCTGCCAGGAGTTCGCCCGCATCTACGCGGTGCCGACGGTCTCGGTGCGCATCTTTTCCGCTTACGGCCCGGGCCTTCGTCGGCAAGTTGTGTGGGATATCTGCGAGCGGCTTCTCACAAATGGCGCGCTGTCGCTGAGCGGAACAGGCAACGAAAGCCGCGACTTTATCCACGCGACCGACATCGCCCGCGCGCTCGCGCTGCTCTCGGAGAAAGCGCCCGCGGAAGGTGAAATCTACAATCTCTCGACCGGTCGCGAGACGACCATATCCGAACTCGCCGGACACCTCATCAAATCACTCGGGATGAATGTGGTTCCCGCGTTCGATGGAAAGACGCGCGCTGGCGATCCGCTTAACTGGCGTGCCGATGTCTCGAAGCTCGTGGCGCTCGGTTTTTCGCCGACAGTCGCTTTGGAGCAGGGCCTCGCGCAGGTCGCCGCATGGGCAAAAGCCGAGTTGGGCATAGCGTAACGCCCGCCGTTTCATCGTTAGAGAATGCACATCGGACTCATAGCGCAAGGCGGTGCCGGCTGGGCGGGTGGTTCGGAGTATGTCCGGAATCTTGCCCGGGCGATTCGCGCGACTGGTGAGCAGGTTCGCATATCGCTGTTCGGTGGTGAACCTCAGCGCGCGGAGTGGAAGAATCACGCGACGCTGTTCGACTCGATGAACATTGTCCCGGTGCGCAAGAAACGTGGGTGGCTCGATCGTTTCCGCGCCAGCAATCGCGACTTCACGAATGCGGTGGCGCGAAGCGGAGTCGAGTTCCTTTACCCGTTCACGTACGACAACGAATACAACGTCGGAGTAACCCTGCCGGTCGGCGAACTGCCATGTCGTTGGGCTGCGTGGATTCCTGATTTTCAGCACCGCCATCTTCCGCAGCTCTTTACCGAAAGGGAAATCGGCAAGCGCGACCGCGGAATCGCCGCAGTGATCGACGAGGCTAAAAGCGTCGTGCTTAGCAGCGAAAGCGCCGCGAGCGACTTCCGCACATTTTTTCCCGAGCATGCGGCGAAGGCCGACGTGCTGCGGTTCGCGACATTTCCGGATGCAAATTGGTATGAGCCCTTCGATGCAGAAAACCTCGCCTGGCTGCCGCCGCGATACTTCGTGGTCTGCAATCAGTTTTGGTCACACAAAAACCACGCGACTGTTTTCAAGGCACTCGAAATTCTTGCTGTTCGCGGCATTCGCCCAATGGTCGTCTGCACTGGCGCACTCGTCGATTTCCGCCAACCGGAACACACAGAGCGGCTGCTCCAGCAAGTGCACCGTGCCGGAGTTGGTGCGCAGGTGATGTTGCTCGGCCTCGTTCCTCGTCGCCTTCAAATCGAAATCATCCGCCGCAGCCTCGCGGTCATTCAGCCTTCGCTCTTTGAGGGCTGGAGTACAGTGGTCGAAGATGCGCGCGTGCTTGGGAAGGCGACGCTCCTCAGCGATCTCAGCGTTCACAAAGAGCAGAATCCGCCGGGCGCTCGCTTCTTCCCCGGCAGCGACGCCGAGGCTCTCGCAACATTGATCGCTGAAGCATGGGAGCATTTACCTGCTGGTCCGGATATCCATGCCGAAGCCGCCGCGCGTGAAACAGCAAACGCGCGTATCGCCGACGTCGGACGTGACTTTTTGAGGATAGCGAAACCTTGAACCCGCTTCTTTCCATCATCGTCCCTACACTGAACCAATCGCGGTTCATCGGACAGACGCTTGCTTCGATTGTCGGCCAGTGCTGGCCGCGGACCGAGATTATCGTAATCGACGGCGGTTCGACTGACGGGACGCGCGAAGTCGTGCAACGCTTTGGAAATGCGGTGACGCACTTTGTTTCCGAGCACGACCGTGGTCAGGCCGACGCAATCAACAAAGGATTTCGACTCGCGAAAGGCGACCTGCTGGCCTGGCTGAATAGCGACGATTACTACCTCCCCGCAGTGATTGAAAAAGTCGCGCCGTTGCTTGGCGACGGGCGTGAGCCGCGGCTCGCGTATGGCGGCACCGTCGCGCTCAACGAAGCGAAAGGCGAAACGAAATTATGGCAGGCCTCGCCGTTCTCGCGCGAGGCCTTGAAAACGCGCGCGCTCATTTACCAGCCGAGCGCGTTCTGGACGCGGGCGCTTTGGGAAAAGACTGGCGAACTCAATATCGAGCAGCATTTCACGTTGGATTGGGACTGGTTTCTGCGAGCAAGCGAACATTGCGAGTTTCAGCAGGTGAATGAGCCGCTGTCGGTCTATCGCTTTCACGAAGGTCACAAAACAGGCAGCGGGAACCCGAAGCGCGCAGCGGAGATTTGCGCGTTCGTGGAGAAGCACGCGGGAGCGGAATGGGGCGCGGCGTTTCGCGATGTCGCGGCTGAGCTTCCGACATTCGGCCCGGGTCTCGCGCGGCTTAAAAAGCTCGGGCTCTTCCGCTGGCGCACGTTGTTCTATCGACGGCTCTACAAACAGCATGGTGCCAAAGTGAAGGTCGCACTCTCGCAGTTGAGCGTATGAAGTTTTCCATCGTCACTCCGAGCTACAATCAGGCACGGTTTCTTGATGCCGCGATGACGAGCGTGCTCTCGCAATCCGGCGAACTCGAATACGTCGTGATGGACGGCGGTTCGACGGACGGCAGCGTTTCTATCATCGAACGTCACGCGTCGCGGCTCGCCCACTGGCAAAGCGAACGCGACGGCGGGCAATACGATGCAATCACGCGTGGCTTCGCTAAAACGACGGGCGATGTGATGGCGTGGATCAATAGCGATGACGCGTATGTGCCCGGCACATTCACCACGGTGGCGGAAATTTTTGCGCAGTTTCCGGAAGTGCAATGGCTCACGACGACGGCGCAGATTCGCTGGGACTCCGAAGGCCGCATCGCCCGTGTGCTCAACGTCCCCGGCTACTCGCGCGACGCGTTTTTCGCTGGCGAGCATCTTCCTCTCGGGCGGAACTTTTCCGTCGGCTGGATTCAGCAGGAGAGCACGTTCTGGCGGCGTTCGCTTTGGGAGAGGGCGGGAGCACAAATCGGCGCGGGCTATCCGCTCGCCGGTGATTTCGAACTGTGGGCGCGGTTCTTCAAGCACGCCGAGCTTTACGCCGTGGAAGTGCCGCTCGGCGGATTCCGATTTCACGGTGATCAGAAAACCGGCGGTGATCGTGCGGATTACATGCTCGAAGCAGAGCAGGCTTTGCTCGTGCATGGCGGAGCGAGGCCGGGCGCGTTTGCGCAGTGGAAAAGACGGCATCGTTTTGCGATGCGTGCAGCAAAAGTGATCCGGCACAACCGGCACTCGGGAAAGTGGGAGATGAAAAGCGTAAACGTCTAGTTGTAGAGAATGCCCGCTCCACAGTGCCCAAATTGCTTCTCGCCGATGGAACGCCGCGAGGTAACTCCGTGCTTCGAGTGCGGACACTTCCCTGAGGAACTCATTAAACTTAACGAACGAAAGCCGGAGTTCGCAGAATATCGTTTGTTTGGACGTGCGACATTCGCGCTTTGCATCCGCTGTTATATGGGCCTCCATTCTTGGAGTCCCGATTTTCTTGGACGGCGAGTCCGCGAGCCAGACATTGAGTTTCTCCGAGAGATTTACCCGCTCCCTGCGCATACGCACGATTTCGTCTGTCCGGAATGCAACTCCCGCCTGGCGTGGCTAGAAGCACTCTCGGCATGTCAGGAAAGTAACGACCAATGACCGTCACCGTCATCATCCCCGCCTATAACGCAGCAGCGTTTCTCGCCGAGGCGATCGAAAGCGCACTGGCGCTGACGCGCGCGGCGTCGCAGGTTATTGTCGTGGACGATGGCAGCACGGACGAGACAGTGGTTGTAGCTGGAGGATTTGGCGACGCGGTGATGCTGCTCCGCCAGCCAAACGCCGGTGTTTCCACCGCGCGAAACTACGGTGCCGCGCAGACGTCCGCCGAGTGGCTGTTGTTCCTCGATGCCGATGACCGTCTGCGGCCCGACGCTTTGCAAAAGCTTTTGTCGCGTGCGCACCAGGCGACGCTTGGCTGCATCTACGGCCGGAGTGTCGATTTCACCGAGCATGCGCCGGTTGGGGCGAAATTTGGGAAGGAGCACGGCTCGTGCGCCATGCAAGGTCCCGTGCCTCTCGGCGCGCGGGTAGCGTTTTGGAAAGCACCCATCGCTACGCCGGGTGCTGCAATCATTCGGCGCTCGGTGTTTGAGAATGTGGGTCGCTGGAATCCGGGCTTTAACACCACCGCGGACCGCGACCTGTGGTGTCGCATCGGGACGGTCGCGGAGTTCGGATTTGTGCACGATGTCGTTATCGAGCGGCGTGTCCACGACTCAAACATGTCGTCGGACAGGAATCGCGGACGCCGTCAGGCGGTGGAGGTGCAGCTTGCATTTCTGGAATGGTGCGCTGCACGCAGCGTGGATACCGCATTTCTGGAAACCTCTGAGCTCGAGATTTTCGAACGAAACGCGAACCGCGCGATTGAGGAGCGTGCATTCGATGCTGCGATGTGGATCGCGAATGAGGCGGAGCAGCGCGGAGTCCAATCCGCCGCGATATCACGCGCCCGCCGGCTCGGGGGAATGACGGGACTCTCTCGCGATATGGAGCTTCGCGTGAGAGAATTCATCGGCTTGTGAGTGCGCCATTCTTCAGCGTGGTGACGCCCTCGTGGAATCAGGGCGAGTGGTTCGATGGCTGCATTCAAAGCGTCCTTGCGCAGGGTGCGACGGATTTTGAGCACATTGTTTTCGACAACTGCTCGACCGACTCCACTGCAGCGGTGCTCGCGCGGCATCCGCATCTCATCACGCGTGTTGAGAAGGACAGCGGCCAATCCAACGCGCTCAACAAAGCCTTCGCGCTCGCACGCGGGGAAATCATTTGCTGGCTGAATGCCGACGATCAGTATCTCGCCGGTGCGTTCGACATCGTCCGCCGCGAGTTTGCGAAGCCGGATGTCGATGTGATTTTCGGTGACTGCGAGGAAGACTTTTGCGACGGCCAGCCGCCGCGCATTCGGCGGGCGCGATTTGAGCGACGCGAGGATATGCTCATCTGGTGGGAAAAGCGCACCGACCTGCTCCAGCCTGCCGTATTCTTCCGTCGCCGCCTGCTCGAAGAAGTGGGGCCGCTGCGCGAAGACCTGCACGTTGTCATGGATACGGAGCTATGGTGGCGAGTGAGCGAGCATCACAAATTCCACCGCGTGGACGCCGCATTTGCGAAACAACAACGCCAGCCCGATTCCAAGACCATCAAACATATGCCGCGCATCTACGAGGAGAAAGATCGCGTCTTCACCCCACTGCTCAACGCCGTGCAACCCGACCGTCGTGCCCGCAACACCATTGCCCGCCGAATCGGAATGGGCCGCCGCTGGCTCGGCCTCGCGCAGAGCGCGGCGAAGGCGAATCCGGAGGCGGCACGGGACTTTTTGCAACGGGCTCGGAAAGAGAATCCAGCCTTGGCAATTTCACCGCGTTGGTGGGCGGCAAAACGGTCAATCGAAACCGCAGATAAGCGCAAATGAACGCAGATTCGCTCCAACTTTATCCGCGGAGATTTGCGATAATCTGCGGTTCCAAAGAATGACTCCCCAAATCGTCGCCATCATGCTCGTGCGCAATGAGGACAAGTTCCTCCGGCGCGCGGCGCTGAACATCCTCGGCTTTTGCGACCGCATTTTGATTGCGGATCATCAGTCGCAGGATGGGACGGCGGAGATTTGCGAGGAGCTCGCGCGCACTTCGCCGAAATTCGAGATTTACCGCATCCGCGATCCTCGGGAGTCGCACGAGATGCTCGTCCCGCTTGCGAACACGAAGACGTGGGTCTTCGGCGTGGATGGCGATGAAATTTACGATCCAGCCGGGCTCGCGAAAGTGCGGGCGCGGCTGCACGCGGGCGAGTGGGATAAATGGTGGGTCGTCTTTGGCAACGTGCTGAATTGCGACGTGCTCGATGAATCCGCACAGACCGCGAGCGGCTGGTTCGCGCCGCCGTGTCGCAGCATGACGAAGCTCTACAATTTCGCCGCCGTCGAGCGTCTCGACCCAGCAACGAAGCATCGGCTTCACGGGAAGAACAACGTCTTTAACCCCGGATGGGACGGCGTGAGTTCGCGCTGGGAAATGTATAAGGAAGTCGCGTGGGAAGACTCCGAGTTTCGCGCGCTGCACACGTGCTGGATGCCGCGCAGTTCGCTCGACGAAAATACCTCGCGGCGCAACGTCACCGAGAGCCTCGGCCTGCGAAACCGCTTGCGCGCGGCGTTTGCGCGTCTCACTGGCCGCAAATCCGAGTCCGACTACAAAGCGGAGAAATACCGGCGCGGCGAATACGTCACGGTGGATGCTTCGCCCTTTTTGAAATGAGGCACTCGACGCGCCCGATTTTGGGCGTGTCTCGTCGTCCGTCCTTCTGTCATTCGTCACTTCATACATGCCCATCGACCTGAACCAATTTGCAATGAATCCCGAGGAGACGGCTCTTTTGAAAGAGCTCGTCGGCTCGGCAAAACCGAAGCGCATCGCCGAGTTTGGCAGCGGACTCACCACGCGCTTTTGGGCCGAGCTTGCGCCGGAAGCGCGCATCACGACGTGGGATAATTACCCCGAGTGGATCGCGGAGCTGAAGACCGCGTTTGCCGACGCGCCATGGCTCTCGCGCGTGGACTGGCGGGAATACACCGTCACGCCCGAAGGCCCGCGCAGTGTGGAAAAAGACGCAGTGCCGTGGGATGGCGAGCCTTTCGACTTCCTCTTCCTCGACGGCCCGCGCTCGGCGCATCCGCAAAACTTCGGCCGCACCGGCACTTTTCGATTCGCCACGAAATACGCCGCGCCCGGCGCCCTCATCGTCTGGCACGACGCCCACCGCCCGCA
>SXWH01000050.1 GCA_005791535.1 Verrucomicrobiaceae bacterium
AGGAACGGCAGGTGACGCTCGGCGATACGACGCACAAACTTCCTGATCCGTTTCTCGTACTCGCGACGCAGAATCCGCTGGAACAGGAGGGCACTTACCAGCTCCCCGAAGCGCAACTCGATCGCTTTTTGCTGAAGCTGAAAATCGGCTATCCATCGAAGGCCGAGGAGCGCCAGATTCTTGATCTGATGGGAACCAGCGCGCCAAAGCTCGATGTGCTGCCTGTCGTGGAGCCGGAGCAAATTCTGCGCGCCCGGGAACTGGTGAACACGATCTACATCGACGACCGCGTGAAGGACTACATCGTGGACATCGTTTTCGCGACGCGGGAACCCGCGAGCTACAAGCTGCAGATGAGCGGACTCATTCGCTACGGCGCGAGTCCGCGCGCGACCATCGCACTCACGCTTGCTGCGAGAGCGCGGGCATTTCTGAGCGGACGCGGCTACGTCACTCCGCAGGATGTGAAGAGTATCGGCCTCGACGTGCTCCGTCATCGCGTCGCCGTGACCTACGAAGCGGAAGCCGAAGACCTCACGAGCGAGAAGATCGTGGAGAAGATTTTTGCCACACTCCCGGTGCCGTAGCTCCCGATGGAGAACGCGAGAGACATCCTCAAAAAGATCCGCCGTCTCGAACTAAAGACGCGCGGGATGATTGATACGGCTTTCTCCGGTCAGTACCGCTCTGTCTTTAAAGGGCGCGGTATGAACTTCGAGGAAGTGCGCGAGTATCAGCCGGGGGATGAAGTGCGCGCGATTGACTGGAATGTCACCGCGCGGACCGGCGATGCCTACATCAAGAAATTCACCGAGGAGCGTGAATTGACGGTGATGCTCGTGATCGATGTATCCGCTTCGGGCGAATTCGGGAGTGTGAATCTCAGCAAGCGGGAGCTGGCGGCGGAAGTGGCGTGTTTGTTTGCGTTCAGCGCGATCCGCAACAACGACAAGGTGGGCTGCATTTTGTTCTCGGACCACGTCGAGCTTTTCATCCCGCCGGCGAAAGGGCGCGGGCATGCTTTGCGAATCATCCGCGAAATCCTGTTCTTCGAACCGAAAGGGCGGGGCACGAATATCGGGTGTGCGCTGGAAGCCATGAACCGTGTGCTTTCGCGCCGGGCTGTGGTGTTTCTCGTCAGTGACTTTCAGGCGCCGGATTTTTCGAAGCCGCTGAATGTGGCGGCCCGGCGGCATGATCTCGTGGCGATTCCGGTCGTCGATCCCGGCGAACTCGAAGTGCCGGATGTTGGGCGCGTGGTTTTCGAGGATGCGGAAACCGGTGAGCGGCTCGTGATCAATACATCAGACCGCCGAAGCCGGATTCGTTTCGCCGAGGCGATTGGCGGGCTCCTTGGCGACCTGCCGACGTTTTTCCGTCGCTATGGGGTCGATTCGATCACGCTGCGTACTGACGCAGACTACGTTCCCGCGCTGCGGCGGTTCTTCCAGCAGCGGACGAGCAGACTTTTGCACGGATGAAACGCGCCGCTCTTCCATTCTCGTGTGTGCGAAGCTGCTGCCGGTCCGCGGTGCTTTTCTGTGGATTGCTCGCATCGCGGGTATTCGCAGCAATCAAACCCGACCCGAACGCCGCACCAAATCCGCCCGAGCCTGATCCGCTGGCGGAGTTGCGCGACCCAGCGCGATTGGTGGAGGTTCCGTGGCCAGAGTGGGTCTGGTGGGCTATTGGAGTCGGTTCGGCCTTGGTGCTCGCCCTATTGGTCTGGCTGATTGTTCGGATCGTGAAAAGCCGCCCGAAGGCTCTGCCGCCGACTGCGCGGGAGATTGCCATCCGGGAACTCAACACGCTTCGAGGCCGGATGCTGTCTGCAGAGTCGTATCCTTTCAGCGTGGAGGTTTCGGACGTGCTCAGAAAGTACATCAGCGGCCACTACTCGCTCCACGCCACGCAGCAGACTTCGCCGGAGTTTCTCGCGAGCATTTCCGACTCGCCGCGGTTCTCCGCGGGCGACCGCGAGTTGCTCGCAAAGTTCCTGGAGCGTTGCGATTTGATTAAGTTCGCGCGGGTCGAAGCCGACGGAAATGAAAACGTAAAGCTGCTGGGCGAAGCGGTGGCATTTGTGGAAGGAGCGGCGAAATGAGATTTGGCGATATCGTCAATTTTGCGTCGCCTTGGTGGCTGCTCGGGATTCCGGGATTGCTGATCATTTCGTGGCTGGTTGGCGGACGCGGTCCGGCACCTGCGATTCGATTCTCGACGCTGGCGATGCTTCGTGGCGTCGGACGCGTGAAGCCCGCGGGCTGGCGTGGTTTTGGATGGCCCTTGATTCTTCTCGCGCTTGCGTCGCTCTTTACAGCGCTAGCAAGGCCACAGCTCGGAAGCGCCAATGAATCGATTGAGTCCTCCGGCGTGGATATCGTGCTCGCGCTCGACGTCTCGGGCTCCATGCTTGCCGAGGATTTTACGATTGGGGGCGAGCGAGTGAACCGGCTTGATGCCGTGAAGGACGTGACGCGGAAGTTCATCGCAGGCCGGCCAAATGATCGCATCGGAATCGTCGCGTTTGCCGGACGTCCTTATCTCGTGAGTCCGCTCACGCTGGACCACTCGTGGCTTGAGCGGAATCTCGAAAGACTCCGCATCGGATTGGTGGAGGACGGCACGGCAATCGGAGCAGCGCTGTCCAGCGCGGCGAACCGACTCAAAGACAAGCCATCGAAGAGCAAAATTCTCGTGCTGCTTACCGACGGTGATGAGACCGTGAAGACCGTGCCACCAAATACCGCCGCGGAGGCGGCGAAGGCTGTGGGCATCAAGATTTACACGATCGCCGCCGGCACACGCGGACTCGCGCCATATCCGGCCCGGGATATTTTTGGAAACAAGGCCTACCGGCAGGTGCAGGTGACGGTGGACGAGGAGGCGTTGAAGAAAATTGCCGAGATTGGCGGAGGACAGTTTTTCCGTGCGACGGACACGGCCTCGCTGGACGAGATATTCAAGCAAATCGACAAGCTGGAGAAGACCGAGGTGAAGCTGAACCGCAAGGTGGACTGGCGGGACGTTTATCCCGTTTTCATTGGAGTCGGACTCGCGATCGCACTTTTGCACTGGCTGCTGTGTCAGACCATTTGGAGGACGGTCCCATGATTCAATTCGCCGCACCCATCTGGTTCTGGGCGTTCCTCTCGTTTCCGTTCCTCGCTGCGCTGTATTTTCACGGCGAGCGAAAACGGCGGCTTGCGCTTGCGCGTCTCGTAGCGGCGCGGCTTCAGCCGAGGCTCGCGGGCACGACGAGTGTTGCCAAACGCCGCGTGGCATTCTTGCTCACGATGATGGCATTTGCATTTTCGATCCTTGCGCTCGCCAGACCGCAGTGGGGTTTTTCGTGGGAGGAGCGGCGTGAGATGGGGCGCGACGTGATGATTGCAATCGATACATCGCGCTCGATGCTGGCCGCTGACCTGCAGCCGAGTCGTTTGAAACGGGCGAAGCTTGCCGCCGAGGATTTGCTCGCGCAGATCCAAGGGGACCGTGTGGGCGTAATTGCGTTTGCCGGTTCCTCGTTTTTGCAGGCACCGCTCACGGCGGATTTCAACGCAACACGCGACACGATAGCCGAACTCGATACGGAGATTATCCCCCGCGGCGGAACCAATCTTACCGAAGCCATCAAGGCGGCCGACGACGCCTTCGGAAAAGGAGAGAGCGACAACCGTGCGCTCATTATTTTTACAGACGGCGAGGAACTTGAGGACGATGCAGCGAAGGCGGCGGCCGAGCATAAATCGAAGTTCCGAATCTTCACCGTCGGTCTCGGGTCGCCGGATGGCGCGTTAATTCCGGTTCCGAATGAACGCGGAGGGACGCAATTTGTCAGGGATGAGAAAGGAGAATACGTGAAATCAAAGCTCGATGAGAAACGGTTGCGGGAAGTTGCGGATGCCGGAGGAGGCTTCTATATTCATCTTGAGAACGGCCCGGCCGAAATGCGGCGAATCGCGACGGAGGGTCTCGGAAAAATGAAGGAAACAACGACGAGCGAATCCCGGTTTTCGAAAAAGCCCACCGAGCGTTACCAATGGCCACTGGCGGCTGCGGTTGCTTGCTGGATTGCCGCGATGTTGATCGGCGAGCGGAAACGCCCCGTGGCGGCGACACGCGCTGCTTCCATGGCGTTGTTGCTCTTTTGCGGAGTGTTTCAAGCGGGTGCTGCGGAGGATGAGAAACCGCAGGCACTGTTTGCGAAGGCCGATTATGCCGGAGCGGCGAAGGCATTCGAGGATCAGAGAGCGAAGCGCCGGGCGCCGGAACTCGACTACAATCTCGGCATCAGCGCCTACAAAGCGGGCGAACTCGACAAGGCAGCGGAAGCTTTGAGTGGTGCCTTGGGAAATGGAAACGGGGACCTGCAGCCCAAAGCGGCGTTCGGACTCGCCAATGTGCTGGCGCGCCGCGGAGTGAAGCAGGAAAAGAAGGAGGACAAAATCGCGGACTGGAAGAATGCGATTCAGCACTATGAGCACACGCTCGCGCTCGAACCGGGACACGGTGATGCCGCGCACAATCGCGACCTTTTGAAGAAACTGCTCGATGAGCTTGATAAGCAGGATAAGTCCGAGCAGGACAAGAAAGAGGACGAGAAGAAGGAGGATAAAAAAGACGAGGAAAAGAAGGATCAGGAAAAGAAGGACGATCAGTCAAAGTCCGGCGACGGAAAGGGCGACGAACAGAAGGAGCAGGAAAAGAAGGAGGAAGGGAAGAAAGACGGCGAGAAGAAGGATGAGCAGCAGCAGGAGAATGGCGAAAAGAAGGATGGTGAGCAGAAATCCGGGGGGCAGAAGGACGGAGAGAAAAAAGAGGGGAAGGATGGCGAGAAGAAGAACGGAGAACAGAAGGCAGACGAACAGAAAGACGGCGAAAACAAGGAGAAGTCAGACAAGCCGGGTGAGAAGCCTGCTCAAGCCGAGCCGCAAAAGGATGGGGAAAAGAAGCAGGGGGAATTGAAACCAGCCAATCCTCAGGGTGGTTCCGATGAGAATAAGGATCAGCAGGCTGCGGATGCAGCGGAGGAAATGGCTGCGGCTGCCGAGGGGCGGATGACTGCCAAGGATGCGAAGCAGTTGCTGGATTCCATGCGAAACACGGAACGGCGGGTGCGTCTGCTGGATCTTCGACAGGAGCTTCAGAATCAAGCAAAGCCCCGCCCGGAGAAGAATTGGTAGCCATGAATCGAATCGGCTTTGTTCGAGTAGTTGTTCTGTTGTTGCTGTCGTTCACATTGCCTGCGCCGGCGGCACCGAAGGTTCGCGCGACCATATCGTCGGCGACGATTGCTGTCGGGGAATCGGTGGATTTCGAGATTGCTGTCGAGGGTTCGGTCCGTGCGGAGGAACCAGCGCCGCCGCAAATCGACGGGCTCGAATTTCGTGGAACGAGCCAGTCCAGCCAGATGAGCATTATTGGCTCGGAGGTGACCCAGCGGGTCACTTACACGATGCGCTACACTGCGAGAAAAGAGGGGAAATTCACGTTCCCCGCGCTGGACGTGAGCGTAGGCAGTCAACAGGTGAAGACGGAGCCAATCGCGCTGATCGTGAAACCCGGAACGCCTGCGAAAGCGGCGGGCGATGTGGCATTCATGGTGATCGAGCCGCTTGAGACGACGGCCTACGTCGGGCAGGACATCGGAGTTTATATCCGTGGCTACTTCGACCTTTCGACGCGATGGAATCTTGGAAACAAACCGCAATTGGTCGCCGACGGATTCAACACACGCGACATCCTCCCCGGGAATCAGGGCGAGCAGGAACTCAACGGGAAGCGATACGGTACAATGATTTTCCGGACTGTCGTGACGCCCACCAAGGCTGGGAAACTCAAACTCGGCGAGGCGAAGCTGCGCGCGCAGTACTCGCGCGAGCGCCGTAATCCGTACGACCCGTTCGGAGGATTCGGCCGGGTCGAGGAAATGGAGCTTACCGCTCCCGCGCTTGAGATCGACGTGAAGCCTCTGCCAGTCGACGGACGTCCGGCGACGTTTGCGGGAGCGATTGGGCAGTTTGAGACATTCACGGGCTCCGGAACGCCGGCGAAGGTGAAGGTTGGTGAGCCGATCACAATGACACTGACGATCGCGGGACGGGGAAATTTTGATCGAATCACCACGCCACCGCTCGCTTCGACGGATGGATGGAATGCGTATGACAGTGAAGAGCAGTTCACACCGAAGGACGATTTGAGAGTCACCGGAACCAAATCCTTCCGGCTGCCTGTGGCGCCGCTCGTGAACAAGACGGGAATGCCGGTCTTTGAGTTTTCATTTTTCAATCCCGAGACCGGGAAATACGTAACGCTCAGAACCGACCCTGCCCCGCTGATGGTCGAGGGTGTGCCGCTTGCCGCGCCTTCGCCGGCTCTGGATGCCGGACCTCAGTCCGCGCCTGTTGCTGAAGCGAAACCCGAATTGCTTCCGAATCTTCCGGCTCCGGGCACCATCCTGCGCTTTTCCAAAGGCCCCACGCCGGCGCTTCTTTTCGGCATGATCCTCGCACCGTTGCCGGTTTTGTTGGGGATAATGGCGTGGCGCTCGCGGCGGGCCGATCCGCTTGCTGGACCTCTCGTTGCGCTGAAACGGGAGCGTGCGGAACTGACGTCGCGGCTGCGGCGAATCGACAATCGTGATGAGTTCTTCTCGGCGGTGGGGCGCGTGCTTCAACTCGATACCGCCATTGTGCGCCGCGAGCCGGCGTTGAGTTTCGATGACGCGACGATCCTCGATTCCCGGGAACTGAGTGAAGCCGATCGTGCGGCGCTGGAGGCGTTCTTTGCGACTCGGGCGGAGTTGCTGTTTGCCGGTGGTAGTGCCGATGAGAAGCTGAAACAAGGCGAGCGGGACCGTGCGCTCGATGCCCTCGCTGGCTGGGACCGAGGCAGGCCGATCGTCCGCCGTCCGGCGATGGCCGCGATGGTCCCGTGCATTGTCGCTCTCGGATTGGCGGGAGGTGCGGCGATGGCGTCGGATTTTGAGGACGGAAACACCGCTTTCGCTGCGGGAAAATTCGAAGATGCCCGACGCGCTTATGAGCGGGTGATGGGAGATGGCTGGCGGGTCGGCGCACTCTTCAATCTGGGAAATACCTATTTCCGGCTGGAGAATCCGGGTCGTGCGGTTCTGAACTTTGAGCGCGCTCTTGCCTTGTCTCCGTCTCATCCGGATGCGCAGGCGAATCTTCAGTATGTGCGCGGGAAGTCAGGTGCGAAAACTCCTGCTCCGGCGTGGTATGAAGTAGCGCTTAATGCGGTTCCGAGCGCTGTGGCTCCGTGGCTCGCAATCGGTGTTGCGTGGATGGGATGGCTATGGGCGGGTGCTTCGCTGCTTCGGCGGAGTGGCGCAGGCGGAGTAATCGGCGGGTCACTGCTTGTGATTTTCGCCGCAAGCTACGGAGGCGTTCTTTTGTGGCAGGCGGAACAGCGTGCTCTGGACGCGATCGTGATCGAGGCAGGTGACGCCCGGCGCGAGCCGGCGGATCGCGCGCCGCTCACGGAGGTACTTCCAGCGGGAAGCAAAGTGACCGTCGTTTCCGAGCATGGTGCGTGGACATTTGTCCGCCTTCCGGGTGGGCAGTCCGGATGGCTGAAATCATCGGCACTCGAACGCGTGAAACCCGCGGCAAACCGATGAGCGGTGTTTTGCAAGGAGTGCATCCAAAGATTTTTGCGTGCATGGTTGCGGCGGCGGTTTGCGGCTGCGGCGATTCCCGCCAGACGGCCTCAAACCGGTTGTCGGCGGTGGATGTCGATTCTCTACGAAAGGAGTCGGGGCGATTGAATCGCGATTACTTTGCGGCGCCCGGATTCGAGTTCATAGGCTTGAAGCAGTCGCTCTGGCCGAAAACATTTGCACAATTGAAGCCGCTTCGGGTGACCCTGTATCGGGACGGCGCGGCGGTCGCACTTGGTGGCGACGCTGGCAGCGACGAGTGGGGCGTGTTCGTTGTTCCGCAGGGATTTGAGAAAGCTCCGCCGGACACTCGTACGATTCGATATTCAAAGCTTCGTGAGGGAGTGTTCTATTACATCAACTCTCCGTAGACCCATTCAAAACCATGTTGCACGTTGTTCTAGTCGAACCAGAAATTCCGCCAAACACCGGCAACATTGGTCGTATGTGCCTCGCGGTGGGCGCGCATCTTCACCTCGTGAAGCCGCTCGGGTACTCGCTTGACGATCGCGAACTGAAGCGTGCCGGTCTTGATTACTGGAAAGACGTGGCGCTTTCGGTGTGGAATAACTTCGCGGAAATGCAGGCTTCGCGTCCGGCTGGAACCCGTTTTTTTTATCTCACGACGAAATCGAAACGCGCCTACTGGGATGTTCGTTTTCGCGATGAAGACGTTCTGGTTTTTGGTCGGGAGAGCAAAGGATTGCCGGAGTCGCTGCTTGCGGCGAATCCCGATTCCACGCTCACCATTCCGATGCAGCCGTGCAGCGTGCGCTCATTGAATTTATCCACCGCAGCGGGCATCGTCGTCTACGAAGCCGTCCGGCAGATTCGCGGCGGTGGTGCGGCGACGTGAAGAAATCTTCATTTTTCGGCGTGACGCGGCGGATTTGATGCTATGTTGGGGCGGAATGAACGAACCGTCCCACGATCAGGAACAGCCCAAGACCGGAGCACAGCTCTCGGTTACCACGGCTGCCCTTCTCGCAACATGGCGGACGATGCGGAGGCTCTTCATCCTCGTGATCGGGCTCACGGTCTTGCTCATCGGGGTCGTGATGGTGGTCACTCCCGGGCCTTCGATTCTGGTGATTCCGCTTGGGCTGGCGATTTTGGGGATTGAGTTCGCGTGGGCGCGGCGGTGGCTGGCGAAGTTTAAGAGTTATCTCCCGAAACGGAAGCCGGCGGCCGGCGTGGAAGCAGGCGCTCAATCGAAGCAATCACCGATTGCGCCGGGATCCGTTCCGTCGGCGCCCCTTTCATCTTCGGCAGAAACTGCGTCAACGGCTGCTGCGGGTCTGCCGCGCTGATGACGACTGCCCGCTCGTGCCGCGGTCGCCAGTGGAACGGGTTGGTGGGACCAAACAGAGCGACCTGCGGTTTCTGAAATGCGGCAGCAAGGTGCACAACCGCTGTGTCGCAGCTCGCCACGACGGAGGCTTGTTCGACGAGCGCCGCAAGGGTGAGCAGGTCGGGCGGATGAACAACTGCAGCGCCTTTGATCTGTGAGACGTGAGCGGTCTCAAACGCGTCGGGCCCGCTCGTGATCAATACGTCTGCGCGAGGGCGGATGGCGGCAACCACTTCACTCCACCGCTCCGGCAGCCAGTATTTTTCCGGGCGTGCGGTGCCCGGATGGATGAGCACGAAATCGCCTGCGACACCGTTGCTGGTTAGAATTGCCCTTGCACCGTCGCTTGCTGTGTTCGGAACCGAAAGCCGCGGCGAGGGTTCATCGCCGGAATTTCCGAGCCCGAGCGGACGGAGCAAATCGAGATAATGGTCGCACGTGTGGGCAAGGCGGACCGGCGAATCCACAAACTCGTGATACGCCAGTCGCCGCAGCATTCGTTTGCGCACCCATTGAAAGGTGATGCGCCGCGGTGCACGCGAAAGCCAGGCCATAAGCGCCGAACGGTCGCTGCCGGTGAGGTCGAGGCAGACGTCCCATCCTCCTTTCCGAATGCGTTTCCAGACCGCCGAGTTCCCGCCTTTTCTGGAAAATGCGAGACTCTCCGTGAGCCCGGAAATAGCGGGAAGCAACGATGCGCAAGGTGCGTCGGCCACGAGTGTAATATTGGCCCCGGCGCGCTCCAGCGCGGCAAGCATGGGTGTCGTGAGGACGAGATCGCCGATCCGTTTCAGTTGCAAAACGAGAACGTTCATCGCTTCAGCCGCGCGTAAGCCTCAAGCATCCGCGTTCCAAAATGCCGCCATGTGAATTGCGCGCAAACACGTTCCCGTCCCGCGGCGCCGAGGCGCACGCACAGCTCTCGGTCTGCGTGCAATCGCTGAATCGCGGCGGCCAGCGCGTCGGGATCGTTGGGTGGAATAATCAGACCGTTCACGCCGTCGAGCACCACGTCTCCGGCTTCACGTGTGGTGATTTGCGGCAGCCCGCATGCGGCGGCTTCATACGTGCATTTCGCGCTGCCTTCGCACTCGCTCGGAAATACATGCACCGAGGCTCCTCGATACTCTGCGGCGACGTCGCCGACAAAGCCCGGCGCGACGACGTTCGACGGAGCATCGCGGAGAAGCGGCGCGATTTCGTCGTGTACGGCCCCGATCAATCGAAGTTCGGAATCCGGGAGCGCGAGGCGTTTCCACACGTCGAGCAAATGGTGGACGCCTTTGCGTTTGATTAGCGCGCCGACGAAGACTGCTACGAATTTCTGCGGCGGCGCCGGAGCGGGCGTGAATCGTTCCACGTCGACCCCGCGCTGATGGCGAAAGAGTTTTTCCTTCGGCACTCCTGCGGCGAGGAAAGTCTCCTCAGACTTTTCACTCAGCACGAGAATGAGGTCGGCGAGCCCGTATTCCTCAAGCGTCTGCTGGCGCGAAATCAAAAGGCCCTGCTTCCAGCCGGCCCACCCGCGCAGAGCGGCGTTCTCGCGTTCTGTTTTTGTGAGCCGAAGCGGAAGGTCGCGGCCTTTGTGGCGGTGCCACGTGGGAATCTCCAGAATCGACGGAATGCCGCGGGTTTTCGCGATTCGCAGAGTGCGCACGCTTTCACCCGTCCAGCCGTGAAACAGCGCCCACGGCCCGCGGGAAACGCGGCGAGCCGCGGCGCGATCCAGGGCGTGCTTTTTGGCACCATAGTAGTGTTCGCTTCCGAGCGCGCTCAGAAGGCGGACCGGGTGCCAGCGGAGAACGGAGATTTTGGAATCGGGAAGGTCGCTCCGGTTATCGTAAGCTAGCGCATGCCATGGCCGCCCGGCAGTTTCCAGTGCGCGGAGTGATTCGAGCGCGACGGCATCAAGGCCGGGGCCTCCGATGCGTGCGCTGGTGGCATATAGGATTGGTGGGCTTTCGCTCAATGGATGTGCGCCCATGCGGATGCCGGATGGAGCGAAGCCACGCAACACTGCTTTTCTACCAAAGCCCTCTTGCCGAGTTTTCGCACCCTGCTACAAATCCCGAAAATATGGGACGTCAATGGCTCCAAGCAAAACGTGAAGTCGCGAATCTGCGCAAAGGCGCGGTCGTGGGGAAACTTACCAAGGAAATCGCAGTTGCCGCGAAACTCGGCGGCCCCGATCCGGCACTTAATGCCCGGCTCTTTGCCGCGATGGAAAAGGCGCGGAAGAACTCGGTCACCCGCGATGCCATCGAGCGCGCTATCAAGAAGGGTGCCGGTCTGGGCGACGAGAAGATGGTGATGGAGCATGTCGTTTTTGAGGGTTACGCTCCGCATAAGGTGCCGGTTGTGGTCGAGGTGCTCACGGACAACAACAACCGCACCGCGCCGGAACTGCGGGTCCTCTTTAAAAAGGGGCAGCTCGGTGCGCCTGGAAGCAACAAGTTCCTGTTTGACCACGTGGGTCTCGTGGAAGCGCACCATGCGGATGCGACGCGCGACATTGAGGAGGCGGCGATTGAGGCCGGTGCGCAGAATGTGGAGCCGCTCACTCACGAGCAAAACGAAGACATTCCGGCCGGTGCGCATGGTGCGAAGTTCATTACTGAACGCTCCGATGTCGCAGCGGTTTCGAAATGGCTCAGCTCAAACGGCTGGACGGTCGTGACCAGTGAATTTGGCTACCTTGCGAAGAACTATCCGGAATTGTCGGAGGAGCAAATGGCTGAAGTCGGCGAGTTTCTCCAGTCGTTCGAGGATCACGACGACGTACACCGCGTCTGGGCCGCTGTGAAATAGCGCACGGCGTCCTGCGGCAGCGGGCTTGACCGGCTCTTCCTGTGGACGCAGCGTTGGCGGATGCATCCCGCCATTCGGATACTCGTCGCGCTGCCGTTGATTTGCTGCGCGCAGGAACGCCCGGTTCTTGATCCGGGCTCGTATAATCAATGGAAGCAGGCGCTCCGGGCGACAACCGTAACCGGTGAGACGGAGATTCGCGCGCTGCCTGGGTTCAAGGTCGAACTGGTTCGAGCGGCGCGCCCGGACGAAGGTTCCTGGGTTGCGCTGGCTTTTGATGACCAAGGCCGCGTGATCGTCGCGCGTGAAGACCGCGGTTTGTTGCGACTGCCGGCCGACGGTGGCGCGGCGGAGGCGATCGAATCGACCGTAGAAGAAGCGCGAGGTCTCGTATTCCGCGACGGTGTGATTTTCGCAAACGCAAACAATGGGCGTGCGCTGGTCCGTTTGCGGGACGTGGATGGCGATGGAAAATTTGAGTCGCGGGAGACGTTGCGTGCGACTGCTGGCGGAGTCGGTCATGGGCGGAATCAAATTGTGTTCGGCAGCGACAACGCGCTTTGGTCGATTCACGGCGATGACGTGAAGCTTCCTGAGGGATGGACGGCGCACTCGACGTGGAACGAAGACCGGCCGTTTTCCTCGGCATGGGACAAATTTCACTGGAGCAACAGCGTGGCTGCGCCGGCCGGTCATCTTGTTCGCAGCGATGCCGCCGGGCGTTCGTGGGACGTTTGGTGCGGCGGTCTTCGCAATCCGTTTGGGCTCGCGATCGACGATGAGGGCGAGATGTTCACTTACGATGCGGACATGGAATGGGACGTCGGTCTTCCGTGGTACCGTCCGACGCGAATTCTCCATCTCGTGAGCGGTGCGGATTTTGGATGGCGCGGAGCGTCGCGCGCGATGCCGACCTGGCTGCCGGATACGTGGCAGTCGGTCTGCGATATCGGAAAAGGTTCGCCGACCGCGGTCGTGTTTGGCCGTGGGGCGAATTTTCCGGGGCGATACCAGCGGGCGCTGTATGCGCTCGATTGGGCATACGGGATTATCTACGCGGTGCATTTGACGCCCAAAGGCGCTGGCTGGACTGGCGAACCGGAGGTCTTTCTGCAAGGGCGACCGCTGAATGTTACGGGTGTCGCGATTGGCCGGGATGGTGCGATGTATTTCACGACCGGCGGGCGGCGGACGACATCCGGCCTGTATCGCGTGGCCTGGGCGGGACCTCTGCCCGAGGAAAAACCGTTTTCCGCTGATCCATCGGCAGCGGCCGCGCGCCGCCTGCGCCGGGAGATCGAGGCATTCCACCGTCCCGCGGAGGGCGCGATTGAAAAGGCATGGCCGCATCTGGCTTCCGACGATCCGTTGATCCGCAGGGCCGCGCGGGTTGCTATCGAGAATCAACCGTGTGCACAGTGGATTTCCCGAGCGCTGCAAACGGCGGGCCGCGGAGGAAATGCCGGAGCCGAAGCGATGCTCGCGATTGCCCGGGCTGGGACAGCCTCTGATCAAAGCTCTCTTTTAAAGACTGTCGCCGCACTCAAATGGAAGGAACTCACGTCCGAGCAGCGCGCGACCGCGCTTCGCGCTGCACAAGTGAGCATTATCCGCCACGGCGGCGGGGCTGAGATTCGTGACTCTGTTGAGGCGCTCATCCCGACGGGGGAGCGTGACGCGGATCATCTTGGAATCGAACTTCTCGTTACTCTGAAGTCTCCGCACGCGATCGAGAAGGGGCTCGCGCTTTCTAGAACGGCGGCGACTCAGGAGTCGCGCCTTCATTATTTATTCACGCTACGTCACGTTCAGGGCGGATGGACTTTGGCGCAGCGTCGGGAATGGATTGAACTTACCGGCCTGGAAATGCGCCGCGCGACTGGTGCGCATCATCTGGCGGTTTCATTCCGCTACGCGGTTGCCGACTTCTCAAATAGTTTGACGCCTGACGAACGCACCGCACTCGATTCTGCGCTGGCCGCCCTCAATCCCGCTGCCGCTGCGGCACCTGGAGTTGCCACTCCGGTTGCGCGTCCGTTTGTGCGCGAATGGACGATGGATTCCGCTGTGCCGTTGCTCGCCGGCATTGGAGATGCGAAGCGCGATGTTGCGAGGGGCAAATCACTGTTTCAAACGAGTTGCGCGGTCTGCCACCGATTTGGTGCCGAGGGCGGCGCGGTCGGGCCGGACCTTACAGGCATCTCGGGCCGCTTTGACAGGCGGACGATTTTGGAAAGCATCATCGAGCCGTGGCGTGTCGTTGCCGATCCGTATCGATTCGCATCTGCCACTCTGCCCAGTGGCGAAATTATCGCAGGTCGCGTCCTCGCCGAGAGCGAAAAGGGATTGCACGTGGAGCCGAATCCGATCGAGCCCGGTGTGACACGTGTGGTTCCAAAGGATTCGAAGGTGACTTCGATGATGCCGCCCGGGCTTATCGATACAATGACTGCCGACGAGTGGCTCGACCTCCTCGCATGGATGGAGCGGGGCGGGGGAAAGTGAGCGGCAATTTACTGAAGCGGCATCACCTTCCAAGACAGCGTTCCGTTTTCCAAAATCAGCCAGGCAAATGACGGCGGCTGCGATTTCGGGCGGCTGATGCAGCCGGGATTCAAAAAACGCACGCCTTTGATCGTTTCGTCGCGGGCGACGTGAGTATGGCCGTGCAGAAATACGTCGCAATCCGGCGGGTACGATGTGGGGATGTGTTCAAGGTGGAAACGAATTCCCTGCAACTCGAAACTCAGTGTCAGCGGCCAGTCCGGTTCGGGGTCGCAATTCCCGCGAACGTGGCGAAGCGGCGCAAGTTTCCCGAGCGACACGATGATTCGCTCGTCGCATACGTCGCCGAGATGCCAGATTTCATCGGCGTCGCGGATGCGCTCGATGACGGTGTCGGGAAGCCGGTTGTGGGTGTCGGAAATGACTGCGATTCGCATGGCGTGCGGAGTTTTCAGCGTAGAGATTGGCAGCGAATCTCTCTGCGGATTCGTTCTGTGTCACCGGAAAACGGGAACGATTTCTCTATTAACTTTGTTCCAAAGCATGAACAGTGGCGGGGTTTTTATTGAACCATGAAATCCATTCTCTCCGTCCTTTCGACGTTTGCGGTGCTCTCAATTTCGCTGCCGCATCCAACTTCCGCACAGACATCGGCCGCCGGCGGTGCGCGATATATCCGGGTGGAATTGCCGGGAGACAAACGAATCCTGACGCTGGCCGAGGTGGAGGTCCTGAGCGGCGGGAAGAACGTTGCGGCTCGCAAAAAGGCGACCCAATCCAGCACGAATGCCGGCGGAGGCGCTGAGAAGGCGGTGGATGGAAACAAAGATCCCGAATGGGCGAAGGGCGGACAGACGCATACCACGAACGAAGGGGAGAAAAACCCATGGTGGGAAGCCGACCTCGGTGAGAACGTAATTGTTGAAAAGATCAAGGTGTGGAACCGCCGGGGTTTTGAGGACCGGCTCGACGGGTTTACCGTGAAGTTGCTCGATGCGAACCGGAAGGAGATTTTCGCGGCTGCGGGACTGCGGGCTCCGGAATCGATGGAGATCGATGTGAAGAACAAAGGAGCTGCTGCTTATTTCACATACGACGGCAAGCCCGGGCAGCCGGCGGCGAAAAGCACCATTGCAGCCAAAGGCGACAAGCCCAAGAAGGGCGGCGAATCGAAGGATGAGGCGCTGGTCGAAGTTCCTGCAGATTACCGCGACCCAATGCCGTTCTCATTTCAGAAGAACGAGGTTGTTGCGATCCTCGGCAACGGACTTCCCGACCGGATGCAGCATGATGGCTGGATGGAGACACTGCTGCAGAGTCAGATGCCCCAGTTGCAGGTGCGCTTCCGGAACATGAGCGCGAGCGGCGATCGTCCGGATTCCTATCCGCGCAGCGGCGGGCACATGAGCATGCCTGCCTACCTGCGGCACGTGAAGGCGGACGTGATCTTCGCGTTTTTCGGATACAACGAATCGTTCGACGGCGTGGCGAAAGCTGACGACCACCGCAAGCGACTCGTGGACTTCGTGCGCAATACCCGCGCCGTAAAGCCGAATGGCAAGACGTTCCCGAGAATCGTGCTCTTCAGCCCGATTGCGTTCGAAGATTTGAAGAGCCCGAATCTTCCCGATGGTCGCGAGCACAACAAGCGACTGGAGGCCTACGCAAAAGCGACTGAGGCCGCGGCGAAGGAGGCGGGCGTCGCGTATGTTGATTTATTCCATCCCTCTCAGGAAATGTTCAAAGCCGCCCGCGCGCCGCTTACGATCAATGGCGTGCATCTCACTGCGGAAGGAAACCGCCTGCTTGGCGAGGTGATTGCGAAGGCGTTGTCTGGAAAAGCGGTGCCATCGTCGCCGTCGCTGGAGCCGCTGCGGCAGGCCGTGCTCGACAAGGACATGCACTGGAACGCCCGGTATCGTGCACGCGATGGCAACGACGTTTGGGGCGGGCGCTCGACGTTGAGCTTCGTGGACGGCCAGACGAATGCAGTCGTTCTGCAGCACGAACTGACGATGCTCGATGTCATGACTGGCAATCGGGACGAGCGGGTCTGGGCAAGGGCGGCAGGCAAGGACAAAAAGGTGGACGACAGTAACGTTCCCGCGCCGATTCCGGTGGTTTCGAATGTTGGTGGAAAGAGCAAGAGCTCCAGCGCGCAGAAGGAGGGCGTTTTGCGCTACGCCGGAGGCGAGGAGGCGATTGCCGATATGGCCGTCCCGAAGGGGTTTGAAGTGAACCTATTCGCGGACGAGAAGCGCTTTCCTCAGCTTATCAATCCGGTGCAGATGCAGGTGGACGCGAAGGGGCGCATCTGGGCGGCGGTATGGCCCAGCTATCCAATGTGGGAGCCTCTCAAGCCGATGAACGATGCGCTGGTTATTCTGCACGACGATAACAATGATGGTCGCGCCGATCGCGTGACTGAGTTTGCGAAGGTGCAGAACCCGCTTGGATTCGAATTTTGGAACGGCGGTGTGATTGTGACCTGCGCGCCTGACATCCTTTTCCTCAAGGATACCGACGGTGACGACGTGGCCGATGTCAGGCAGGTGATTTTGCAGGGAGTCGATTTTGCGGATACGCATCACGGTGCGAACAATCTCATCATGGGTCCTGATGGAGCCATCTACTGGCAGAGTGGTGTTTTCCTTGTTCACAATTTCGAGCATCCGTGGGGGCCTTCATTGAACGCGAAGACATCGGCCATGTTCCGTTTCGATCCGCGACGCTCAAGTATCGCGGTACACGCTGGCAACTCGCCGAACCCTCACGGCATCGCGTTTGACTACTGGGGATATCACTACGCGACCGATGGAACCGGCGGGAATGCCTTCCAGGTGCGGCCGGAGGGAACGGGCTTCAAAATGTTCCCGTTGCTTAAGAAGGAAGTGCGTCCCGTTCCCGCGTGCGAGGTCGTATCCAGCGCCCATTTTCCCGAGGACATGCAGGGCGATTTTCTCATCTGCAACGTGATCGGATTTCTCGGGGTGAAACACTACGATCTCGCGAGGAATGCCGAGACGGGTGTGGTTTGGGGCGAGCCGGCGGGTGCTGAGTTGACCGTAAACGTGACCAACGCGGACGGCTCGAAATCGCAGGATAAATCGCGCGGTCTGCTCATGAGCGGCGATAAGAATTTCCGCCCATCCGACGTTGTCTTTGGTGCCGATGGCGCACTCTATCTTGCCGACTGGCATAACGTCATCATCGGCCACATGCAGCACAACGTCCGCGATCCAAATCGCGACAAAAAGCATGGGCGAATCTACCGTGTTACCGCGACGGGACGTCCGCTGCAAAAGCCAGTGGCCATTGCCGGTCAGCCCATTCCAACGCTGCTCGAAAACTTGAAACACCCGGTCGATGGAGTTCGCCACCGCACGCGTGTGGAACTGAGCGGGCGCGACAGCAAGGAAGTCATCGCCGCGACCAAAACGTGGATGAAGCAATTTGACCCCGCGAAGAAGGAGGATGCCCATCATTTGCTCGAGGCGCTTTGGGTGCACCAGCAGCACAATGTGCGTGATACCGCTCTGCTCGGTCAGCTTCTCAAATCGCCCGAACTCCATGCACGCAACGCAGCGCGCGTCGTCCAGCAATTGTGGTTCTCCGCGGAACCTGGCGCAAATCTCCAATCCATCGCGATGGAGGAGGGGTCAGGTGTCGGTGCGAAATCGGGCATTGTTTCCGACAAGCCGGAGCTTACGGAGATCCGAATCGCCACGATTCCCGAGCGCATGAGCTACGATGTGAAGGAAATCTCGGTCAAAGCCGGCAAGAAGATTAAGCTCACGTTCTCAAATGCGGATTTCATGCCGCACAACATCCTGCTGGTGAAGCCCGGCAAAGCTGACGAAATCGGGAACAAGGCAGCGCAACTTGGCGCGAGAGGTTTCGAACTCGCCTTTGTGCCGGAGAGTCCGGACATCATCTGGGCAAGCAAACTTCTCGACCATGGCAAGGAGGACGTGATCGAGTTCAACGCTCCCTCGACGCCCGGTGATTATCCGTACATTTGCTCATTTCCGGGCCATCACATCGTCATGCGCGGCGTGTTGAAAGTGAAGTAAGGAAGTGCTTCTTCCAGTCTGAATGGTTCAACCTGTGACTCGCTCCGCGAAAGTGGAGAGTGGTGCAGCCATTAGGAGTCGAACCTAAAACCTTCTGATCCGTAGTTCTATTCTTGTGGGTTTCGTTGCGTTACGCAATGTTACGGCATGAGCACACGGAATCAAGCGTCAGAGCCAATCGCAACGGCACACGACGATAACACGACATCACACGCGACACCAAAGCGGAACCGTAAAAGTGTCCAAGAAGTGTCCAAGCAGTCAGCGAATGCTGCGAAGAAAGCGAAGTGGCCGAAGACTGACGCGCGGCATTGGCAGGGGCGGCTTTTCAAAAACTCATTCACGCGGAACGGCGTGAGACAGGAAACGGCGGATTGGTGCGTAAAGATAAAACATCAAGGGCGACGCGAGACGTTTAACCTTGGCACGCCGAACGCAGAAGCGGCGGCAGTCATCGCGTTGCGTATCTACCGCACGGTTCAGGGCGCGGGCTGGGGCGCCTGCATCTCCGAGCACAAACCCGAAGCCGCGCCGAAGCAGCCAAAGCCTGCTACACTCGGCGAGTGGATGGCCGCGGTGAGGGAAACCGCTGAGCTACGACCGGCGACGTTCACGAACTATTCGCAGTGTCTTCGCCAGATCGCCGCTGAGATTGAGGACGTGGGCGACCAACCAGCTTTGAATGAGGACGGAACGCCGAAGCGCGACCGCAAGCGGCGCGTCGTTCTCCTTTCCCGCTTCGACTACCGCGCAGGCGGGCGCGACGCTTGGGTTGCCAAGGTGGACGCGCTGCCGCTCTCCGTGCTCACCGCCGCCGCTGTCCAGCGTTGGAAGCTGGAATACATCGCACGCGCCGGAAATGCGCCGGATGCTCGCAGACGCGCAGAGAATAGCGCCGCGTCCCTCATTCGTTGCGCCCGCGCTTTGTTCTCCGCGAAATGCCGCAAGTATGCAGGCGCGGAGTTTATCCTCCCCGAACCGCTGCCCTTTGCTGGCGTGGATTTGCCGAAGAAGGGGAACACGGCTTACCAAAGCAAGATTGACGCGCCGAAGCTCATTGAGGCCGCACGGCGCGAACTCACAGGTGAGCCGTTCAAGGTCTTCACGCTTGGGCTTCTTTGCGGACTGCGAAAGCGGGAGATTGATCTTCTCACTTGGGGGCAAGTCGACTTTGAAAAGGGCGTCGTTCGCATCGAGCGTACCGAATACTTTCAGCCAAAATCCGAAGACAGCGCCGGGGAAGTGGACTTGGATGCGGAGACGCTGGCGCTTCTGCGGGGCTGGAAATTAGCGGCAAGCGGCCCGTTTGTCATCGAGTCCTCACGCCCGCCCCGCCATGAATCCAGCCGTGTAAACTACCGTTGCACGCCGCACTTCGAGACGCTCTATGCGTGGCTCAAAAAGCAAGGCATCACAGCAAGGAAGCCGCTCCACGAGCTACGCAAAGAGCTTGGCGCATTGCTCGCCAGTTCGCAGGGGATATTCGCCGCGCAATCAGTATTGCGGCACGCGCAGATTTCCACGACCGCCGCTTACTACACGGACAAAAAGCGTCGCATCACTGCGGGACTCGGCGCTTTGCTCGCCCCATCAAACGGTGCAACCGTAATTCCGTTCGTCGCTGCCAGCAAATCGACCAAGAAATAGGAAACCAATGCAATATGAAGACGCCGAAGAAAAATAGTGTGAAACCCAGCGAAAAAGCCGGTGAGAACTACACTGACGCGGAGCTCGAGGAACTCAAAGCCTTCAAGATACCCTTTTTAGAGGAAGCCAGGGACGCTTTTTCCTGCGGGGCGGCAGTCGGCACCCCAGCGGGTAACTTTGTAAAGCTTTGCGATGAGATCAGGGGGATGGTCTTTTTGGGCAAAGTGGCTAATCACCGAAAGCTCAGAGAAAAATTATTACATCTTGGGGGCCTGGTTATGTCGGAATATCTTGAATATTCGCCACATCGTAAACCGATGGTTGCCGTTGCCGAGGGTGACGACCATAAGATTCTTGGTCCTGATATGGGTGACCACATTGAGATTCCCGGTCCGCCTGACTTCTTTCATTCTATTTCGATCGTTCTGCGTCGTCGGGACATGTGCTCAGTAAAAGACATCGGGGTGAAGAATAATGGACGCCCGAAGAGTGCGGCGACCTTAGCCACGACTTTTCCGATGATGCTGGCCGCGTTAATTGAAAAGCGACAGAAGCCTGGGAGCAAAGCGCGAGCGAAATCAAACCAGTGGAAAGTAATGTCGTCGCGATTAACGATGAAAAAAATCACGCGCGCGGAGATTATTGAAGCATTGGCGCGCGAGGTCCCTGCATTTTCTTCAATTTCTCGGTCGGAGCTCTCACGGCAGCTTCGGAAGCACAATTTCAACCGCTTCATGCTGGAACAGCCCATTGCGCGAAACCCCCGTAAATAATGGCACTATTGCGCACTTAGAGGCCCTCCGGGGTTTTTGCCACCATGGCATCTCACAGAACGAGCCATGATGTCTCAAAACCAACCAACTGACAACGGAAGCAATGCTTCCCCGGCGACAAGCCCGGCCCCGCTTGCCAAGGCACGGCTTCCCCGTGGCACTACTCTGCCCGATCGCTTCCTCACCGCCGCAGACCTTCGCGCACGCTGGCGGGTTTCCGGCATGTTCCTCTGGCGGATGCGGAACAAGGGGACACTCAACGCTTACAAAATTGGCGCACGCGGCGTGCGTTTCTCGCTCGCCGATATTGAGCGGATCGAGCGGCAATCTATGACCACGAAAGGAGTCAACTAATGATTGCGGCAAAAAAAGGGCCCGTCCCAGCCGAAACCAAGACAGGCTGCTCTGATAAGCGTCTCTCTTTTACGGCCAACACGGATGCCTTGCAAGTGCAGACGCCGCACCTGGCGGTAACGAAGCTGTGCATCGGAATAACGAAAGCCGAGTGCAGAGAGGTGATTAAGGACTTGCTGCGACGCTTCCCCGACTTATGGGAGACCATCGCTGGTTCAATGGGCACAGCGGTTGAGTCGGGGACGGCAGACACGGAAGTGCAGCGATCGGCATTTCCGCGTTCGGTGGCAGGACGGCGGCATGAGTTGTATCTTAGATTCTCGATGCTGGCGCTGCGACTCACGCCTGCCGAAATCGTCGGATTCATCGGCGGTCTGTTGAGAAAGTTTCCGGTGATTAATGAAATGGTGAATGCCGTATTTACGGGAGGTGACTTCCAATGAGCGCATTACCCGAACTCACGCTCACCGAAGCACAGTCCGTCGCTGAAAGCATAATCGGCCGCTGCTCATGGCGAGGTGCGGAGGCGTATATTCAATGCCCCGGCATCAAGCATCACACGAACGCCAACTCCGGCACGGATTGCAAAGTCGTCTGCGAACGAATTGGCAATCTCGCGCCGGGGATATACTGCTTCCACGGCTCTTGTGAAACGGAAGTTGCGGCAGCGAGTCGCGCCCTACGGAGCGCACTAGGCAAACGCTCATCATCGAAACCCCAACTCCGCGGGAATACTCCCGTCGTCATTCGTGCGAAAGCGCCGAAATTCAACCCCGCCAAGCTCGCACAGATAGCCGCAAAGCTCCCCGGCATCGATGCGACATGGTTTGCAGCACGCTCACCGAAACAGCCCGACAACCGGACGCCGGCGAGCTTTTTGCATAACCTTTATCAGCCGGGTGAAAACGTTGTGGTGTTCGATGTTTTCGAGTCACAAGGGCAAGCGTTGTGGACGCATCGCGGCGTTCCATTCGACGCTCGGGAACTCGACTGCTTCACCACCGGCAAGACTCACGGTGTATGGTTTCTCGCCAATCCCGTCACGGGGCAATACCTACCGAATGACAACGGGCATTCCTCGCGGCGTTCATGGCAAAACGTCACTTGCTGGCGTTACCTCGTCATTGAAAGCGATAGTGCGAACCCGGCGCACTGGCTGGCAGCGTTGGCTCAACTCCCGATTCCCATAGCGGCGATCTACACAAGCGGCGGCAAAAGCATCCACGCACTCGTACGAATCGACGCAGAGAGCAAAGAGCACTGGAACGAACAAGCAGAGCAGTTAAAGCCCGCTTTGATCACGCTTGGAGCAGACCGGAAAGCGATTAGCGCCGTGCGGCTCACCCGATTGCCGGGATGCGAGCGAGTGGAGAAAGGAAAGGTTCAGACGTTGCTCTATCTGAACGGCAACCCCGACGAAACCCCGATCTGCGAATTGACGGTGAACGCCCCTTTCGCCGGCCAATGGGAGGAGGCAGGACAATGAACACAGGGCCATTGATAAGGTTCGCGGAAGACCATGGAATCGTCACGCCAGCACAGCCGACAGCGAATGAACCGGCACCGATAATTTCGTTGATGGACATTTCACCCGGCGACCCTGACCCGCGAAAAACACTATTGGGGAACCGCTTTTTGTGTGTCGGCGGCGGTATGCTGTTCGTCGGTCCTTCCGGTATCGGGAAAAGCTCAGCCAGCGCGCAGCAAGACATCCTCTGGAGTATTGGGCGCGAAGCATTCGGGATACGACCGCAGCGACCGCTCCGCATCCTCACCATTCAGGCAGAGAACGACGACGAAGACATTGCAGAGATGCGCGACGGAGTTCTCCGGGGATTAGAACTCACGGATGAAGAGATAGAGCAATGCCGGGAGAATCTGTTTTACGCGAATGAGATCCGCCGCACGGGGACTAATTTCCTCCTAGCCGTCAGAACGCATTTGGAGAAAGCACGTTTGCAGGGCAAGTCGTTCGATCTGCTTCGCATTGACCCGTTTCTTGCGTATCTCGGCGACGATCCAATCGACACTGAAGCGACCGCCGCGTTTCTTCGGAACGGATTAAATCCTATCCTGAACGAGTTTAGAGTCGGCTGCATCGTGAACCATCACACGCCTAAAGTGGCCAACCGTGACACTTCCGCTTGGCGTGCTTCAGATTGGGCATATGCGGGCGGAGGCTCGGCAGACATCACTAATTGGGCACGAGCGATCCTCGTTATCGACCCGACTTACGACCAATCCACCTTCAAGTTCATTGCTGCGAAGAGGGGCGCGAGGATCGGATGGACAAATGCAAGCGGCGAACGGGAAGTCTTTCGCCATTTCTGCCACGCATCAAATGGCATCTATTGGCGACCCGCAGATGAGGCAGACCTCCAAGCCGTCGAATCAGCGCAGCCTGCAAAGGGGAAATACGGCAACGCGAAACCAAGGAAGACACCCGAAGAGATGATCGCGCTCGTTCCTTTAACCGGCTCAATTCTGAAGGAGAAATTGAAGCGACTCGCACGGGCAGCAGGATTCACGAAACACGGAGCGGACGAGATGTTGAAGGAAATCATCGCGGACGGACTTGTCCACGAATGGATGATTCCACGCCCTCGCACGAACCCGGAGAGGCGAATCTCGCATCACGAGCAAACCCTTGTATGAGCGCACGTCAACCTTCGGCGATTGAGACTTTCCCAGAGACTTTCCCGACTCTCCCAAGCGTTGGGAAAGTCTCAATTGCAGGAGAGAGAGACAGACTTTCCCACGCCCTATCTATAGGGATGGGAAAGTGTGTGTCTCTCGGTCGGTGAGACTCTCCCGGGGGGCGGGCGATGCATCCGGAGGTGGCGGTCGGTGCGCGCCTACAGGACAGAATCTCACTGCGGGTAGAGAATATGGGCTCGAAAACCTCGCGCGCGAGGGCGCACGCGCGCACACAACCGCTTTTTTCCGTCAGGGACTGGTTGCCAGTGCAATTTCACCTCGATTCGCTCAAGCCCGCAACACGGCACGACTGACGGCGCATGGAGCTGGGTTTTCGAAAACGCGGCTGAGGCAACTGGAGGATATGGGGGCGCAGCGGTCAATGCATCGCGGATCGTAAGCGCTGAAAAAACACGAAAAAGATGCTGTGGAACAAATCTGCGTTCTCCGAACTGAGAAAGTCATTAGTGCCACAACAATAGCATCTTGCTAATCTCAATAAGCCGGAAAACGATCCATGCCCGACTCTCATGAATGAGTGGGTTAATAAATATCTATCGGATAGGGATTTGCGCATATGCTCATACAACGCACGACATGCAAAGCCGACAAATTTTTGCCAAGAAACCGAGACGAGGCAGCCTACAGGAGCCCGTGGCCGAAAAACGTTCATTGCGCCTACGCCAGCGCCAAAACCCGCCAAAAAACCCATGTCCGCGGTATTGGGTCGAAAAGCGAAGAAAAACGCGAGGGCGGTGGCAAAGCGCGCGAAGGCGGGCCATCCTGCGTAGACTCAACGTTGGCATTATCGGCCGCGAACCGAGGATTAAAACTGTTGCTCGACGTTTCGAACGCGAAACTTCGCCTATGCAAGGTGCTCATCGTGAAAACTCGCTGACGAAGCCGCACGTAAAGCGTATGTTTGGCGTACCGGTTTTATGGAAAAGCACCCAATCGTCACAAAACTCGAACAGGCAATCGCAGACCCAAGCACAAGCGACGCGCAACGAGATATATACAGAGAGCAAATCGGGGAAATTGCTCACGCCTCTTACGCGCCAGACTTCATTACTGACGCAGAGATCGAAGAGTTCGCAAGAGAGACAAAAAGAATACGCGCCGCGCAGCGAGTCCCCGCAGGCAAAGCGCGCGGTGAGCGAACCAGAAACCGCAGCCGAAAAAACGGCGCTCGATGAGGTTTTTGCAAAAGCAGAAAGGGCAAAACCGGAACTGGATCGGATCACCAATGAGATTGCGCGGCAGTTCAACGGGATTGCCGTAATCGTGCCGCTCAAGGGGCGCGCAAGAACGCTCGCAAAACTCCGCGCTGATTACAACGGCGACGCATCAAAGCTCAAGGACGTTGCGCGCTCAACCGTAGAGGTTCGCACCCTTGAAGACGCAAGGGCGGCTATCGCTGAATTGTCCGCGCGATTCGGGAATCCAAAGCGCAATACGATAGACGGAGATCCCGAGGACGGATATCGCGACGCGCTGTTTCATGTCTTTGTTGGCGGATCTATGGTGGAGATCCAGGTTCATGTTCCGGCGATATTATTCGCCAAGACGCACGTTCATGGACTTTACGAGAAACGAGAAACGATCAAGCGGCAGGCGAAAACAGAAGGGCGCGAACTGACAGAGAAAGAGAGCGCACTTATTGCGCGACTCAACGCTATTATGCGGCGCGTTTACGGCCAGGCATTGTCCGGCAACAGTTCGGCGAAGTCTTCCGGCTTGCAGGAAAAAGCGCCTCTCGCCTTGAGCTCTTCGTCCGAAATGGGGCGTGGAAATACTTCGTCCGATGGATCGAACAACCAAACTCCGGACTCCCCGAGGTTGACCGCAGCAAGCTCCGAGTCTGGAACCTCAAAAAACCCAACAGCCGACGGGAATGCGGCCATTACCTTGTCGAACAATGAGCGATCTGGATCAAGTAGTGCATTCATCACAGTTGATACTATACGGGACTACCCCGGTCCCGTCACCGTAAAATCTGAGGCTTTGCCGGAAAGTTCGCTTTGGAGCGTGTTTGACCGGGCAAAGTTTGACGCAGATCCGAACGCGCAGCTTGTCCCGCTCGACAGGTTGATCAGCCGGAAGGACGAGCGAAACGATCCGAAGTTCAAGGCGGGCACAAAGCCTTATCCGATCGCCACGGCATACAAGTTCATGCTGCTTGCCAAGCAGGGCAAGGAAGGCGCGAAAGCGAGGGCTCCATTGAACGTGACGCAGAACCCCGACGGCACATTCGAGATTCAGGACGGCAACGCCACCGCGCAAGTTCTCATGCTGGCCGGTTGGAAGAGCGTCCCGGTAATCGTCGCACCATCAATCTCCGACGCTCCGCAGGCAAAGCGCGTAGTCGCGGATCCGAACCAACTCGACATTTTCGGAAATAACCCGGTGACGAACGCGGCACCGACCCGTAAGGAGCAGAACAATGAAAACACCAAACCCACCAAACCACGACGAAACAAACCGGTTATTGGCGACAATTATTCAGACCTATTCCTGGCCGGACTTCAAACCGATCCTGTACAGCCCGGAGAAACTCCAGAGTTGGATTTTGGAGAAACTTCAACCGGACCCCGAGGAACGGGAAATGCACCCGGACGACCCGCGGGTAGCGGAGCTATCGATGCTGGCGGTGGAGCAGGAGGAAAAGGCGGCGGAGCTTTGGGGGGAACTCAACAAGGAGGAACGGGGAATGATGAAGGCGGCGTTCGAGGCGATTTGGGGCAGGCAGGGGCGGGCGTCACTCCCGCTGCAATAGAGCGACCGCCGAAGCGCAACCCCTGCCTCAATGACGAGCTTTATCGTTCCGCGCTCGCTTCGCACTTGGCGCAGAAGGCCTTTACCCGCTCGGCCCGCGCACGCCAATTAGCCTCGCTGATGCGTTCCGGAACCCGCCCGCGACCGAATGCTTCCGGCTCGATCTTGAGCAAGAGCCCATCACCATCCACGCAATACATCGAATCGCCGAACCCCACAATGGGATCACCTTCATCCTCCATGAAGATGGCGTCGTCCGGGAACTTGTCAGGAATTGGAAATGAAGCATTCATCACAGTATGACACCATACGGGACTACCCCGGTCCCGTCACCGTAACTTTGCGTTCGAATACAATAACCGGCTTCGATTGCACCCGATTCAGAAGATATCGGATGACGCCGAGGCGAGTGATCCGTATCTGTCTCAGCATGTCGCGAAGAGTCAGCAAACCAGCAATCGGGGTGGAATTGGCGGAGTGGATGGTCGGAGCGCCACTAACACCGGAGGAAAAGGCGGAAATCCAACGCCTAAGTCTGATCCAGCGGCAGGCGGCGGAGGCCAAGGAAAGAGTAG
>SXWH01000051.1 GCA_005791535.1 Verrucomicrobiaceae bacterium
GCCATACTTCCGGTTCGTCTATTTTCCGGTTGTCGTTCTTTCGGGGCTTTGGATGTGGAAGGGACACGCAATCCGCCGGCTTTTTTCGAGAGGTTCCGAGTGACCATGCCGGCCGTGCGCTGCTCTGAAAGCGGCCATCGCACGCCGATTGCCACCGTGGCGTCCGGCGGGCCGGGGGCGATGGGCTTGGGGCGTTGTCGCTACGCGTCCAATATAGACGAAAAACAATGAAGACTCGAACCAGACGTATCCTTCTCGTGCTTTGCGGCATCTTCGCTATCGGGATCGGCGGCATTGCCTGGCTCGGCTATACTTTGTTCTCTCCGGAATCGGCTCGCAACCGGGCTTCGGCGATTGACTGCACGCTCACTTGGGGGCGACTCGCAGCGTTTCCCGTTTCTGCGCAGCAGGTGAGCATCGCTCCGCACGGCTCGATGTTCACCCGCGCCTTCCGTGCGTCGTTCATCGCTCCAGCCACCGACATTGAGGATTGGCTTAAGAAATCTCCCGGCACACGCGAGGTGGTTCCTGCGGAGCCGACACCTGGAGTCCGCCACTTCCAGATAGCGCCCGGCGGCGGAGCCAAGCACGCAGAGGTTGCCGTGGACGATACGAAGAATGAGGTTTCCATTTATGTTTGCTGGAGCTGATTCCAAAACATCCAACCAAGCGCTGAAGCGAACGATTCCGGCTGTCGCCGAGCGCGCGGTAGGCCGGCGGTATCCTTCAACGACGGGTTTCTAATGCTCCAGGTTGGTCTGACCATTCTTGCGGTAGCGGTCGTGATGGCTGCCAATGGCCGTTTTTCTCCCACGGCATTTGGCGGAGGCATCGGTCTTGTGGTCCTTTGGTATCTGTTCGAGCGGGAGCGTCCGATTCCACCCGCCACCGAAGAGGAGCTTTCCACGTTGTCGGAGTCGCTCCACGAGTCATCCACCGAGTTCGACTTGCCGGACTTTCCAGCATTTCTTCGCCGCATCGTCCCGCACATCACGCGTGGCTTTGGCGAGCGCGAGGTTTCCCGCCTCGCATCACTTGCCGGGCGGCTTCCGCGCAACCGCGAGAACCAGACCGAGTTTCAGGTCGTCTTTCAAGGGGCTCCGACGCCGTTGCGAGTGCGCCTCTTCCGCAGTGATGTCGCTTGCATCGGCGTGCACTTCTTCACTTCACAGGCACTCGCGGACTTGCTCGACAGCGAGATGGATTCCTTCTTCGCGGAGCGCGGCATGTAGCCATGATTTTTTTACCGAACACGGGCGAAGCTCAAACCGCCGGAGCGAACCGTGCGATCGCGTCGCGGGTGCAACCGCGGCGTGCCGCTGGTCGGTTCGCTCTTGCTCGTTGTTTCTTTCTTCTGCTTCCCGCCCGAGCATCCCATGAGATGGGCGGCGCTCATCATCGGCCTCTTCGACACGGGTGGGATTCATTGGTTTTGCGGCGTGATGGTGTGCGAGTCGATTCGGAGAAGACGCTCACAGACTGGAGGGGACCGTTTGGCTTGAACCAATGTCGCACTGCGATTGAGTTGAACCATGTGGATACGGCGCACACCCGATGAGGTTTTCGAGGTTGAGAGGAGGCACGACCTCTCGCGGTTCAATCCTATCGCAACGGCCGCGATGGCGGTCGCCTTATCGCTATTTTTTTCGATCGCGCGCTGGATTGGCTGGCGGGGCAAGTTTGCTCCGTCGGGCGACCCTATCCCGATGGAAGAGGCTTTCTCCGGTTTCCCGGCAAGCTGCATCGTGATTTTCCTCATCATCTACGCGTATCGGGTGTTCTTTCGCGACAACCCGCCATGCGACGGCGCGCTGATATGCACGACGTGCTTCGAGGCCGCCGGGCGTTATGCGCCTACGAAATGCGGGTGCGGCGGTAGTCGCGAGCCGCAGTATATGTGGCGTTGGGAGGAAGGCCGCCGACTCTCGAGCCGAAGCCCGCGCAACGACTAACCGGTCAGGACGATGGTGCGGAAGTCCCGACCGGCGTGGTTCGGGAAGGCGGGGGATTGGAGAGATTTTGTGATGCGCCGTGACCGTGCGGTTCACGGGACTGATCCGCGCGTCGATGGAGCGGTCGACGGAAATCAGGGCTTCTTTGCTTCGTAAGCGGGCGGTTCTTCGCGCAGTATGGAGGCTTGCGATGCCGTTGCCTTCATCTCAATGGCCGCTGCCCGCATCTTCTGAACAATGCGCACCTTCTCCGGGTAGGAGAGCCCCATCAGTTGCTGCCGACGTTCGTTCTTACCATCCAGTGTTCTCTGCATCAGTGGACTCATGGCCGGTTCAGATAGTTTTGTTCAAATCGGAGCCACGCGCTGGCCAGTCCATGCCGCTCCAGAAAATACGTCGCTCCCATCGCCCCGCCGATGGCCCACTGGCCGATGAGTCCGGCAGCGCGTAGTTCGTTGATTTCAGAAAGGGTGTCCTTCATTGCGGCAGTGACGGGCTCATCCTATCACTTCGTGCGGATGGCGTAAGAGATTTGTTTGAAGGCGATGCATTCGTGCTTGAGCCGTGGGATGGGGGCGGTGGCTCGGACTTTGGGCATCCTGTAAACCAAACGTTTGTCCCAAGGATGGGAAATTCCGTTTGACGGGGTGGGGCGGGTTCATTAACTACGCGGCCTGCTCTTATCGAGAGTGGCTGAGGGTTACTGGCCCGACGAC
>SXWH01000052.1 GCA_005791535.1 Verrucomicrobiaceae bacterium
GGCTGTTCCGCGAGATTGCGGCCGCGATCGGTGAGGCGCACCGGTGCGGACTGCTCCATCGCGACATCAAGCCCGCAAACGTTCTGCTCGCCGCCGAGGGCGACGATGCCGCTGCGCTCGTCGCGGACTTCTCGCTCGCGAAGCTGCTCGATGACGGCGGCCCGGGCCACATCACGCTCACGATGAGCACGCAGGTTTTCGGGACGCCGTACTACATCCCGCCCGAGGCGCGGCGCGGCGGCGTGGTGGATGCGCGTGGCGACATCTTCTCGCTCGGCGTCCTGCTTCACGAAATGCTCACCGGCCGCCTCCCCATCGGCCAGTACGTCCCTGCTTCGAAAGTAGCCGACATCCCCGCCGGTGTGGACCGTCTCATCGCGCGCTGTTTGCAGGAAGCCCCCGCGCAGCGTCCCGCCTCCACCGCCGTGCTGCTCTCGGAGCTGGAGCGTGCGCTGCATCCGCCCGTCGCCCGGCGCATCGCCATTGCCGCTGTGTGTGCGATTGCTGTGGCTGCGGGGCTTCACGCGCTTCCCAAAAAGCAGCCCGCGCCCGAAGTCCCCGCCACCGGTCCGTTCATCAACTCGCTCGGTATGAAATTCGTCCCCGTGCCGGGAAATCGCGCGTGGTTCTCTGTGTGGGAGACGCGCCGCTCCGACCTCGAGGCCTTCTGGGCCGCGCGCAAGCTGCCCCGCGACGGTGCGCAGGCCCTCTGGCTTCATCCGCCCGGAAACGTCACCGCCGACCACCCGGCAAACCCCGTGAACTTCATCACCGCCTCCGACTTCTGCCTGTGGCTCACGGAAAAGGAGCGCGCCGAAAAAATCATCGGCCCGAATGCCGTGTACCGCCTCCCGGACGACGTCGAGTGGAGCCGCGCTGCGGGCATCGGCTCCGAGCCCGGCGACTCCCCCGAGCAGCGGCATTTGTCCGGCGGCGACAAAGGGCACGCCTTTTACCCGTGGGGACGCACCTGGCCGCCACCGGGCGGCGGCATCGAGGCGAATTTCGCCGGGCAGGAATCCGTGAACGCACCGGAAAAACTCCCGCACCGTGACGCCTTCCCCGCCACCGCGCCCGTCGGCTCCTTCGCGGCAAACGCCTATGGCCTCCACGACCTCGGCGGCAACGTCTCCGAATGGGTCATCTCCCCGTGGAACGAGACCTCCCGCGAGCGCGTCATCCGCGGCGGCTCATGGAATCAAGGCACCCCCGAATCCCTGCGACTCGACGCCCGCCAGCATGCCCACCCCGGCAACGCAGGCACCGGAGTCGGCTTCCGCATCGTGCTGGAGCGATAGTTTCCCGCAGAGGCGCGGAGGGTATCTAAATTCGCTCGCGTCACGCCAGTCTGCTGCTCCATTCTCCCACCGAAACTTCACACCACCCATGCCTTCCAAAGTCCGCAAGTTCACCACGCAGGAGATCCTGGATGCACTCGCGAATGCCGAGGAGGGAGCGTATCCCGCAGCGGCCGTCGCTGCGGTCGGCGGGCGACGCCGGGAACTCACCCCGCATTTCCGTCGCGCGATCGATCTCGTGTTCACCCTCGCTGCAGACTGCAAGCTTCAGGACGAAGGCGACTGGCGGCTCGCAAACTTCGGCCTCTACTTCTTGTCCGAATGGCGCGTCCCCGGCACCTACGAGCTCCTCATGAAAGTCCTCGAGCTCGACTATTGCGATCGCAGGTGGCTGATCGACGATGCGATCTACTCCGAGTGGCCGGACCTCCTCCTCACCACCTTTCCGCGGCGTGCACAGGAAGTGAAGCGCCTTCAGTCCATCGTGCTCGACTCCGACGTGCATGAAGACGTCCGCGGCTGCGCTCTCTGCACCCTCGGCGCGCTCGTTCATTATGGAATCGCCGATCGCGACCGGATCGTCCGCTGGATGGAATGGCTTTACGAATGCGACCTCTCCACCCCGATGGGCTTCGTCATCGATGAACTGCTCGTCCAATCCGCCAGCCTCAAGGAGCCGGCATTGATGAAACGGATCCGCGCCCTCTACGCGACCGATTGGAAAGACGACCCTGCATTCTCGCTCAAAGATATCGAGGGCATCGCGCGCAAGCCGTGGCCCCGCGGCCACACCGCCTACAACAACGTCGCCAACCCGGTCACCAGTGCCGCGTCGCTCATCCGTCGCTGGGAGCACTTCCTCCCGGTGGATTTGGAGGCGCGTGCAATGATTGAGAGAGTGGTCGGCCCCGGAGTCCCCTACGGCCGCGCGGGCATCATCATCGGCGACCCGGATCCGCTCTGCCTGTGCGGCAGCGGCCGCCGCCAGCGCCACTGTTGCGGAGATTGAAACCCGCGCTCGCTCGCGCCGGTGCGGGCCGCTCCGAAATTCAGCGCCGCGAGCAGCTCGTCCGCCACGGCATCACCGCGGGCCCTCCGGTGAGGATGTCGTGCCGAGGGTGGCGAAAACCGGGACCGCCGCCGGGCGGGACACACCGAAGGCCGGGGAAAGCAGGCCGGGAGTCGCCCTTTCCCACCCCTTTCCTCCCGCTTGCGGGCCCGCGGTTGCCGCCCGGAGTCCGGCGGTTCCGGCAAATGGGACCGTCCCCGCCGCCCGCAACTCCCCGGTTCCGCCGAATGGGACCGTCCCCGCCGCCCGCAACTCCCCGGTTCCGCCGAATGGGACCGTCCCCGCAACGCGCAACCCCTCGGTTCCGCCAAATGGGACCAGTCCCGCCGCGCGCAACCCCCGTCCCATCGCCCGCGGGCCCGGTCCCGCGACGCGCAACCGCCGTCCCGCGGCAAATGGGACCGACCCCGACAGAGAGAAGCCGCCTTTTCCCCCTCCCAAACGCCCGCCCCCGACGCCCAATTCCCCGGCCCGGACCACGAAAAGCGCGGTTCGGCAATCGGCATTGGCGATCAAGGCGGCTGGTAACATCGCCGCGCAGAAAACCACACTTCTCAGCAGCACAATGCACCACGCTCCCAATCCGGCGCTCGCTCCCATGCGCGTAGAAGCCGACAATTTTGTTGCCCGCTCCCGCACGGAGCGGCAAAACCAACACCCATGCCCACCGCACCCCGTGATATCCCAACAAAACAGTCGCCTATAAAGGCGGAGCACAAACGTGCGGGTTTGTGCGTGATCCAGTAGTTCGCCGAAGCCATGAAGCACCTCCTCGTTTCTGTTCTGTCAGTTTGGCTGCTCGCGGGATGTGCGCAGCTTGAGGATCACCGACGCGAGCGTGAAGTGACGCCTCAACGGGTGGGAGGTGACTACATCTTCAAGACATGGCCAGGTTCTACGACCATTTATGCCCTCACTCTTCAAGGCGTGAACGATGCTTCTGCGACCCTTGGACCAGATTTCACCGTTCACTACTTCACCTTTGTCCCAGATGCTTCGCTTGCGCTATACAATGGAGGACACCCTCGTAGCGGTGACGAGAATGCTGCGAACCGATTCCGCGCCCTATTCGGCAGCAAGCGAACGGAATGGCGGTTGACGAGACGGGAGACTGATTTTCGAGCAGAGGCCTACATCCCTGATGGTGATCATTCAGTCTGGCATGTGATCGTCATTGCACCGACCGAGCAGCGAGTTCGGGAGGTGATTGGACAGTTGCGGACTTTTTCTCAACACGACAAGCCGACCACCAAAACGACGGCGAACAAAACGGATGCAGGCAACGGTTCGAATGGCATCTGTCGTGTCATCGACGCTTCCCGCTCGCCGTCGCCTGATCCAAGGCGTTCGACATCAACATGAACGCGCGCCGGCCAATCTTGTTATCGTGGTTCGCCGTTTATGCAGTCCTGATTGTCGTGGGCTGCCGGTTTGGCATTCAGCCGTTGATTGTTTTCGCTGGTCTTCTGGTAATATGCGTCCCGCCCTTGGCAATGCACGTTTTGGCTTGTCGGAGGGTGATCAGAAGGACCCGACTTCAGCATCCGGATTTCTGGGCGAAGATTTCCTCCGGGCTGGGGATGGACTTGCGATATTATCTGTTCGATGGCGAGACCTTTGGAGACAAGGAATTATTGGAAGCGAAAGCGGAATTGAAGTGGTGGCTGCGGGCGGGAGTCATCGCTATGGCTCTCTTTTTTCCGACCCTCTATGTGATTCATGTCGCCTCGAAATGATGTCGGAGGCGCGCACAATAAAACACGCGCACAATAAAACAGACTCAAAGTAGCGTGCGCAAAGTAGCGTGCGGGGGATCGAAGACCACTGATGGACGCTGAAGAACACTGATGGGGCGGGGGTTTTGGGGAATTAGTGTCGATGAGTGTCGATGAGTGGTTCTTCCGTGGCGTGGTGGCGATTGGATGCCGCCGACAGTCGCTGAAAGGTGCGATGAACCACACGCAGTGGCGGGCGGGGTCGTCGATGGTTGGTTTGCGTGGGGTGGGAGCGCGGCGTGCGGTGAAAATAATACGTGTAAGTAATAAATTGACTCCCCGCGCGGCACCGGAAAAACTGGCGGCGCTATGAAACTTCGTTTCGCTCCTGCTTTCGCGCTCGCGCTCGCGTGCACGCTCACTATTTCCCACGCACAGAAGAAATCCTCGAAGGCCGAGGCCTCGCAGGTTCCGGCGTCCGACAAGAAGGGCGGCTGGTTCCACTGGCGCGGGCCTTCGCAAAACGGCACTTCGCTGGAGACCGGGCTGCCTGACAAGGTCGATGCCGCCAAGCCGCTTTGGACGGCTGCTTTTCCCGGCCAGAGCGCGCCGGTGATCGCGAACGGCCGGCTTTACATCAACGGCTACGTGGGCGAAGGCGCGGACCTCCGCGAGGGCGTGACGTGCTTCGATGCGGAGACTGGAAAGCAAATCTGGCAGTCGCTCCAGGCGGACTTTTTGAGCGACACGATCTACCTGCGCTACGCGACGAGTTCGCCGACGGTCGATGCGGAGACGGGCAATATTTACGTGCAGGGAACGCAGGGAATCCTGACGTGTTTTTCGCCCGATGGGAAAGTGGTGTGGCAGCACTCGCTGATGGAGAAATACGGCCGCCTCACGTTTCCGAATTCGCGCACGGCGACTCCGGCGGTCGAGGGCGACCTCGTCATCACGCGCGGCGTCACGAGCGGCTGGGGCGCGAACGGTGCGGCGGGCGATCGCATCCTCGCATTCGACAAAAAGACCGGCGACCTCGTGTGGCTGAGCTCTCCGGCGGACCGTCCGCAGGACAACACGTTCTCGCCATTCCAGTTCTCGTGGTATGACAACAAGCGCGTCTTTTTCACGGCATGCGGCGACTCGTCGATCGCGTGCGTGAATGCGTGGACGGGCGACCCGATCTTCCGTTTCCCCGCGGCGAAAGCGGGCGCGAAGGGCGGCATCAATGCCGGCGTTCTGCGTTACAAAGACGCGCTGATCGTGACGCATGAATCCGAAAACGTGGACACCAGCGAAGTGGGCCGCACATCCGCCTACCGCCTGCCCGCGCCGGACGAACAGCCGAAGGCGGTGATCCCGTCGATCAACGTGGTTCCGCCCGGGATGCGTATTTTCCCGCCGAAGGATCTCGAGCTGTGGCGCAACCCGCTCGGCAACCTCGCGTCTTCGCCATGCATCGTGGGCGACACGCTTTACCAGGTCTCGGGAATCGGCGAGCTCGCCGCGGTGAATCTCGAAACCGGTGCGATCAAATGGGAGAAGAAACTCGGCGCGGAGCAGCGTCAATCGTCGCCGTTTTACGCCGACGGAAAACTCTACGTCGCATTCTACATCGCCGGCGCGGAAGCGGCGGGCGAAGGCGACGGCGGCGATGGCGAGCTTTACGTCTTCAAGCCCGGCGAGAAGGACGCGGAAATCCTCAGCCGCACGAAACTCGAAGGCCGCTGCTTCGGCTCACCGATCGCATACAACGGAAAGCTCTACGTCCAGACCGACAAGAAGCTCTACGCCTTCGGCAAAAAGGGCGACAACGCTGCCGCCAGCAAGGTCGAGTGGGTGAAGGACGCGGTGCCGAAAACGCCGGGGCCTGTCGCGAAGGTGCAGCTCATCCCGAACGAAGTGCTCCTGCGCCCC
>SXWH01000053.1 GCA_005791535.1 Verrucomicrobiaceae bacterium
CAGGAGTTTCAAGCGCGTCGCGACGGCACTCCGCTGACGCAGCAGGTGATGGTCGGCTACAGCGACAGCAACAAGGATGCTGGTATTTTCGCCAGCCAGTGGGCGTTGCACCGTGCGCAGGCGCAGCTTGCGGCGGTCGGTGCGGAATCGGGCGTGCACATCCGCTTTTTCCACGGACGTGGCGGGACAGTGAGTCGTGGCGCAGGCCCGACGCATCGCTTTCTCGATGCGCTTCCGCACGGATCGCTGACCGGGGATATTCGTCTCACGGAGCAGGGGGAAACTATCGCGCAGAAATTCGCTAACCGCACTACGGCCGCTTACAATCTGGAGCTTCTTCTTGCTGGCGTCACGGCCACTACCTGTCTGCACGGTGGCTCAAAGGAGCCCGAACAGCCTCTCGCGGCGACTGTGGAAAAGCTCTCCGTTTCAAGCCGCGTCGCCTACCGAGGGCTGCTTGATCACGAGCACTTCCTCGCATTTTATCGTCAGGCTACGCCGATTGATGCTCTCGAACACAGCCGGATTGGCTCGCGTCCCTCCCGCCGCACCGGCAAGCCGAGTCTTGCCGATCTGCGCGCGATTCCGTGGGTGTTCTCGTGGAATCAGGCGCGCTTTTACGTGCCGGGATGGTTTGGCGTCGGGAGCGCGCTGGCATCGCTGTCGGAGTCGGAGTTTGAGCAGTTGTCCGCTGGCCTGCGGAGTTGGCCGTTTCTTCATTACGTCATCACGAATATCGAGGCTTCCATCGCGAGCGCGGATCGCGAGCTGATGCTCGCATATGCAGAGTTGGTCGAGCAGGCGGAAGTGCGCGAGTCGATTCTGTCGATGCTGCTTCAGGAGTGGGAACTGACCCGTGCGATGCTCGATCGGTTGCGCGGTGGCGCAATGGCGGCCCGGCGGCCCCGCATGTCAAAGACTCTCGGACTCCGCGCCGAGGCGCTTCGAATTCTTCACTTCCAGCAAATCGCGCTCCTGCGCAAATGGCGCGGTCTTCGTGCTAGCGAGAATGAAAGCGCAGCGAGTGCCCTTTTGCCGGACCTGTTACTGAGCATCAATGCCATCGCCAGCGGGTTGCGGACGACTGGTTGACGCTGAGTCTCGTGTCGTTGGTCAGTGCAGGCGTTGCTTGCGGCACAGTGCGATTACGCGGAGAATGAATGTATGAATCCTCGCATGCTCATTCACGGAGAACGCATCACAACCGCGGAAACTTTGCCCGTGCGCAATCCGTGGTCGGGTGCGGAAATCGCGCGGGTGCCGCTGGGCGATGCGGCGACGGTGGAAGCGGCGATCTTGTCGTCGGTCGCGGCGTTTTCCGCAGTTCGCCACGCGGCACCACACCAGCGGGCGGCGCTTTTGCATGCAATCGCTCGCGGCATTGAATGCCGGAAGGCGGAGTTTGTGAATATGATCGTCGCGGAGGCGGGAAAGCCCGTGATATATGCGACGGCTGAGGTGAATCGGGCGATCATGACTTTCACCGCGGCGGCGGAAGAAGCGCGACGGCAGAACGGCGAGGTGCTTGATATGGACGCGTTCGCGACGGGCGACGGGCATTTGGGTATCGTGCGCCGCTTTCCCATCGGGGTGATCGCGGGAATCACGCCGTTCAATTTTCCGCTCAATCTCGCGGCGCACAAAATCGCACCGGCTATCGCGACGGGAAACTGCATCGTGGTGAAGCCGGCCCCGAAGTGTCCGCTCTCCATGCTTCTGCTTGCGGATGTGCTCGTGGAGGCGGGCGTTCCGCCGGGACAGGTGAATGTGATCACTTGCGGCAACGAACACGTCGCGCGTCTGGTCGCTGATGCGCGGATTGCCATGGTGAGTTTTACCGGCAGTCCGGCCATCGGCTGGAAGCTGAAAGCCGACGCAGGAAAGAAGAAGGTCTGTTTGGAACTGGGCGGGAATGCAGCGGTGATTGTCCACAGCGATGCGGATGTAGCGGCGGCAATTCCGATGATTGCGGCGGGCAGCTTCGCATTCGCGGGGCAGACGTGTATCAGCGTGCAGCGCATCCTTGTGCACGAATCTTTATATGAGCGGTTTCGCGCGGAGTTCGCCGCGTATGTTGCGGAGAAGGTGAACGTCGGCGACCCGGCAGACGCGAAGGCGGTCGTGGGTCCGATGATCACAACCGAGGCCGCGGAACTGACGCGCCGGAGAATCGCCGATGCGGTGGCCGCGGGCGCGCGCTGCACAGGCTCAGTAGGGCAGGGCAGTGTCGTGCCGCCGGTGATTCTCGAGGATGTGCCCGCGGGACACGAGGCGTGTTCGTGCGAGTTCTTCGCGCCGGTGGTGACGTTGCACAGGTACGCGAAATTTGATGATGCGCTCGCGATGGTGAATGACTCGGCGTTCGGGCTTCAGTGCGGGATTTTCACGACGGACATCCAGCTCGCAATTCGGGCGCACGAGCGACTTGAAGTGGGCGCGGTGTTGATTAACCAGGTGCCGACATTCCGCGTGGAAAACATGCCCTATGGCGGCGTGAAGGACAGCGGCTTCGGCCGGGAGGGCATCCGCTACGCGATGGAGGAGATGACGGAGCCGCGCGCGCTGATTATCCGGAAGTCGGCGTCGTGATTATCGGCGGCACTACTTCGTGAGCGCGCCGTCGAAGTTGAGGATGGTGCTCGCAACGAGTGTGAGTGCCGCGGTTCCCGCATCGCCGCCGGCCTTTTTCGCGAGTTCGGCATCCGCACCGTACGATGCGGCCGCCTGCGCTTCGAGTTTCACGAGGCGCGCGACGTCAGCGGCGTTTGCTGTTTGCGTGGTCACGGCGCGGAGTGCCCATGCGATGCGCGCATCTGGGGTTTCGCCGGCTGTTTTCATGCGCTTGGCGAGTGCCTGTGCCGCTTCGAAATAGACCGGGTCGTTTAATGTCACCAGCGCTTGCAGCGGTGTGTTCGTGACGACGCGGCGGGCCGTGCAGACTTCGCGGCTGGACGCGTCGAATGTCATGAAACTCGGATACGGCGAAGTGCGTCGCCAATAAGTGTACAGTGCACGGCGGTAGCGATCCTCACCCTGCGGGGTCTTCCATTCGGAGCCGTTGTAAACGACCTGCCACACGCCGTCCGGCTGCGGCGGCATCACGGGGGCACCACCCATTTTTCGGCTCAGCAGACCTGCGGAGGCGAGCGCCTGATCGCGGACCATCTCGGCGGTAAGGCGCGTCCGTGGACCGCGTGCGAGAAGGCGGTTGCGCGGGTCTTTCGCGAGTTGCGCGGCGGTCGCACGATTGTCCTGCCGATAGGTGGACGAGAGCACGAGTTCTCGGAGTAGTGTCTTCAGACTCCAGCGCTGTTCGTTTTGAAAGCGGAGCGCGAGGTAATCAAGCAGTGCGGGATGTGACGGTGGAAGCCCGGTGGAGCCGAAGTCTTCGAGCGTCTCGACGATTCCGGTGCCGAAAAGCTCGGCCCAGATCCGGTTCACGAAGACGCGGGAGGTGAGGGGATTCTCCGGGTTTACGAGCCATTGTGCTGCGGCGAGTCGATCGGCCCGGCCTGCGGGGAGTTGCGGAAGAATCGCGGGCACGCCCGGTTCCACTGTTTTGTCCTTCGCGAGGAAGTTGCCGCGAAGGAACAGTCGGGTTTCGCGGCGGGCTTCGTCGGGACGCTCGCGCATGACCAGCGTGCTCGCTGACGGCATGCCGTCGCGTTTCTTTCGTGCTTCTGCGAGCCGGTTCTGCGCGTCAGCGCGGGCGGGCGAATTCACGAGTTCCGTCCAGCCTGCTGCATTGGTTGTGGACATTCGGAAGCGATGGACGATGGAGCCCTTGGTCTCTGCGTCGAAAATCTCGTGTTTCAGTTGCAGGCGCAGCGTCGCGCCTTGCGGAACTTTCACCGATTTTTTTGGGACGAGCACGAGCCAGCGCGGACCAAAAATCTTCGGAAACGCGCCGCCTCCCGGTCCGCCAGAGCGCAGACTTTCCTCGGGATCAAAAGGCCCCGTGAGCGTGTCTGCGTAAACCGCCGAAAAGTCCACGCGGTCGATGCCTGTCGGGAGCGGAATGGGTTCGTGCTTTTTGCCCTCCTTCTTCGCCGCCTCGGCGCGGGCTGGTTCGGCGGCTTTGATTTTTTCCGCTTCGACCTTCGCCGCGGCGACCTTCGCCGGTTCTTCAATTTCCATCCAGATGTGACCGACGACCGCGCCGTGTTCCGGAAGTTGTTTCGGGTCGTCCTTCTGCGGAAGGATATCCAGCCGTAGGGCACTCAGCGCCGTGTCTGTTGGGAGTGTAATCGTGTACAGCGCTCCGTTCGGGACGGTGCCATCGACGCGCACTTCGTTTCCGGTGATGGTGAATTTTGCGTCCTTTGGTCCTGTGACTGAGGCGGGGCTGAGCGGTGCCCATTTCTCGGCGGCGAAGAGTGGTTTCGCGGCCTCGTTGAGTTCTTTGCGGACAGTCGTAATTTCCCGGTCGAGCGCGTCGGCTTCCGCAAACTTCGCGGCGTCGAACGGCACTTTCATGCGGGGGAAATCATCGCCGAGGTCGGCGTCCTCGGTGCTGTTGAAGAACGAGAGAAAGCGGTAGTAGTCCTCCTGTTTGAACGAGTCGTAAGGATGGGCGTGGCACTGCACGCAGCCAAACGTGGTTCCCTGCCAGACTGTCCACGTCGTGTTCACGCGATCCACCACGGCGGTGAGGCGAAATTCCTCGTCGTCCGTGCCGCCCTCGGTGTTGGTCTGCGTGTTGCGGTGGAATCCCGTCGCGATGCGATCGTCGAGGGTGGCGTTTGGAAGCAGGTCGCCCGCGAGTTGCTTCACGGTGAATTGATCATAAGGCATGTCCGCGTTGAATGCGCGGATGAGCCAGTCGCGATACGGCCAGACTTCGCGACCGTTGTCCTTCTCGTAGCCTTGCGTGTCGGCGTAGCGGGCGAGGTCCATCCACATCGCCGTCCAACGTTCGCCAAAGTGCGGTGAAGTGAGCAGCCTGTCCGCAGCGCTGGCGTAGGCTGACTTTGCATCGCGGGCGACTTCGGATTCAAATGCGGAGACTTCCTCCTGAGTCGGGGGCAGTCCGGTGATATCGAGCGAAGCGCGGCGCAGCCACTGTGCAGGGTCGGCGGGTTTGGATGCCTGGAGATTCTCCGCTTCGAATGTGGAGAGGATGAATCGGTCGAGATCCGACGTCGGCCATGCGGCGTTTTTGACCTGCGGAACCGCCTGCGGTTGGGGCTTGATCAACGACCAGTGTTCGCCCCACTTCGCGCCTTCCGCGATCCATTTTCGGAGCGTTTCGATTTCCTGCTTTGCGAGGGCTTTTCCATCGCCATGGTCTGCGGGCGGCATCCGTTCGTCGTCGGAATCCGGAAGCAAGATGCGGCGGATGATTTCCGATTGCTCGGGCTTTCCTGCGACTATCGTCGTTTCCCCGGATTTTCCGGTCCCGAGCGCCTTTTCGCGATAGACGAACGAGACGCCGCCCGCCTGTTTCACACCGCCATGGCAACCGGTGCAGTGCTTGTTCAGGATGGGCCGGATTTCCCGGTTGAAGTCGGTTTCAGCGAAACTGGATGCGCAGGGAATGAGGGAGGCTACGGATACAAATCTGGCGAATGAGCGGAGCATGTCGATGAGTTCATAACCATCGAAGTGCGGGGATTCTTGCGATGAAAATTCGTCGAATGCTACCCGGGCAGGGTTTTTATGTTGAAAGAGCCGCCGTCCCGCCCGTTAGATGCGGGCGTTGAATAGATTCTGCAAACATCCGCAACAGGCTCCGAGGCGATTGGCTGAGCGGAATATTGCGCGTGGTGATAAAAAAATCTTCATATCACTTGCGTGGTCTCAAACCGGGGCCATATTCGCGACATCAAATCTGTGAACCAACCTTCAGCCAAAGCTGCATTTCGCTCGATTCTGCTCGGTTCGATGATGGCCGCTATGCAGACACCGTTGTTTGCGGGCGCGCCGGAATTCGCCGCACGGCCGGTCGTGAGCAATGTCGAGGCCGACAAGCCCGATGTTCCTGCGACCGTGCACTGCGGCAAAATGCTCGTCATTCCTGTCGTCGTGAATGACTCCGATGGCGACCCTCTCAGCTACAGCGTTTCGACCGACCAGCCGTTCCTGCACGCCCGGATTCGCACAGGCCATCCGGTGATGAAGATGCGTGTGAAATCTGCCAGCGATGGCGCTGGTGCGCCGATTGATGGGACGATGGAATTCGCTTTGTTCCGTGCGGATGTGCCGGATACTTCGGACTTTATCGCCGGTTTCGCGCAGGCGCCCTATTACGAAAACGTGCTCTTCCACCGCGTGATCAAGGGCTTCGTCCTTCAAGGTGGCGACCCCGCGGGAACCGGCTCGGGTGCATCTCCGTACACGCTGCCCCACGAGTTTCGTTCGCATCTTGTTTATTCGGGCCGCGGTCAGCTCGCGATGGCGAATTCGAGCGGAGGATATTCGCAGTCTTTTCCGTCCTACGGGCGTTCGTTTCAGTCCACGAATGCATTCGGCTTTCCGGACGGCACGACGGAATACATCACGGCTCGCACGACAGCCACGAACGGGTCGCAATTTTTTATCACGCTCGGACAGCCGCGGCACCTCGATTTCAAGCACACGCTCTTCGGTCAATTGCTCCGCGGTTTTGAAGTGATGGATAAAGTCGCGAACGTCCCGGTGAACGCGAGCGACCGGCCGAGTGTAAGCGTGACGATGTCTGAATTGAGCGTCGCTCCAAGTGCCACGGACGCCATTTTGCTAGTAAGCGCGACGTCGGTGGGAACGGGAACCGTGACGGTAACTGCGACCGATCCCGGCGGAAACTCCGTTCAGAAAACCTACGCGATTGCGGCTGACGAGGATCTGGTGAATGATCCGCCGATTGTGGCTCCGATCGATCCGCAGGTTATCCGGGTCGGCGAGGCACCAGCCATCCGGGCGGTGGCCGAGGATCTGGAGAGCGACGGAATCAGCGTGCGAATGCCACTTCAGGTGAGGCGGACTTTTACAAACGGAACGCCGACCACGAACGACACGATCTATGCGGGTTTCAACCGGCAGAACCTCGGCGTTGTTTCGCGGCCGACGCCCGGTTCTTGGGATGTCACCGTCGCGGTCTCCGGTGTCAACGACCCGAACATCAGCGCGAATCCGTTTGATGCATCCCGATTCCAGCCAATCGAAATCGGAGTGGGCGATCGCGAAATCGAAGCGACTCCGGTAACGCTTGAAGCGAGAGCGGGAACCGGAACCGGAACCGTGACGCTGGCGAAGTTCCGCTACGGAGGCGCGGCGGCGTCGCCGTCCGATTTGATCGCGACGGTCAATTGGGGCGACGGCTCGACCTTGCAGGGCAGCAGCGGTGCAAATCCGCCAATCATTGTTGCGCCATCTGCCACCGCGCCCGGAATGTGGGAGGTGCGCGGGAGCCACACTTATGTCCGCGCCGGCGTGTATCCGCTTCACGTCACGATCGACGGACCGCTTGGCGCGACCCGGACGGCGAAGGGAAGCGCAGTCGTCGCTGCTGAACTGGCGCCGTTTCTTGCGATTGGCCAGTCGCACAGCGTCCGGGGCGCAGTGTTTACCGGAAAGCCGATCGCGTTGATTTCAGATTCCACGCCCGGTGTGTCGCCGGCGGATTTCGCCGTGACGATCGATTGGGGCGATGGCATGCGCTCCGGCAACGGAGTTACCGTGCGCCAGCTTGGTACTGGTCGGTTTGGCGTGTTTGCCACGCGTCGATACTCGGATGCCGAGAATTACTCGGTGATGGTGCATGTGACCCGCGCGGGTTTCTCGACGTCAGCTTGGAGCCGGCTGGAAATGAAGGGCTTTTCCTCCGCCCGATACCGTCCGCCGTTTCCGAAGGCCAATATCGCCGGACAATGGGTTCCGTCTTTGCTGGTCGGTGGACGGCAGGTCGGCGGACTTCCCGAGAAGACGATCGTGGGCAACCAGACTTCGGTGCGCGGTTTCTTTTTCATCTCCAACAACGGAACGAAGTCCGCAGTCTCGCCAAAGCTGCGCTTTTACCTGTCCGGCGACAACAAGCTCATCACGTCGGGCAACGGTGCCGACACGCTCCTGTCGATGGGGCCCGCTTCGCGCGGAACCACTCAGATTCCCGTCAAATCGCTTACGCCGGGCAGCGGCGGAACGATTCCGATCCAGACCGCGAACGGCATGAATCTCACCCTTCAGCTCCCGCCCGGGGAGACTGGTGCCGGAAAGTTTTTGATCGCACACATCGATTACCAGGACCCGATCACGGACCACATGGCGGTTCCGAAGAGCGTGGTTTTTGGGCCGCTGCCGGGAATCAATGTCACACTTCCTTCGAATACATCGCAGCTCTTTGTGCGCGAAGGTGCGGCGGGTTCGGTGGGGACGACATCGACGTTCACGGTGGTGCTCGATACACTTCCAACCGCGGACGTGCGCATCCCGCTCGAAGTTTTGAATGCGGCCGGCACGCTGGACGAGTCGCAGCTTTCGCTCTCGCACACGGAACTCGTTTTCACGCCGCAAAATGGCAAGGTGCCGCAAACGGTGACGGTGACGGCGAAGGATGACGCAATCCGCGAGTCCGACGCGCTGGCGCTGGTCCGGCTGCGTCCTGCATCGAGCGCCGACAGCCGGTTTGCCGGAATGGACGCGGACGACGTTCGCGTCTCGATCGCCGACAATGATCAGACCGGCCCGCGCGGAATTCTCGCTTCCCGCTCATCGATTTCGCTCACGGAAGGTGGGTCGGTGACTTTCACCGTGCGCCCGACATCAGCCCCGACGCAGACGGCGACGATGGCGGTGGAGATCGTGGATGCAAACGGCAATGCGGTCACCGGGCAGGCGACGGTGAATCGCACGAGCATTTCATTCACGACTGGAAACGGCACGACCGAGCAGACCATCACCGTGACCGCCGTGAACGACTCCGTTGCGGAGGCAACGGCGAATTACACAATCCGCCTGAAGCCGCTCGTGAGCACGGACACAAACTACAGTGGCGTGGATCCTGTGGACATTCCCGTGACGATTCTCGACAACGACTGACCATGGCAAAGCGTCCCGGCATTTTTCAAAGGATTCTCTCCCGCTTTAAAGGGCGGAAGGATGCCGCTCTTGCGCCTGCGCCGGACAAGCCCAGAGCGCCGAAGGAACGCCCGAAGAAGCCCGTGCATTCATCGTTTGAGCCGCTCGAAGGCCGTATCGCGCCCGCGATTTTGCTGAATCCGTCGACGGTGCAATACCGCGACGTGGACGGCGACCTCGTAACGGTGCGTTTTTCAAAAGCCATCTTTGTGGAAGGTACGGGGCTGAACGCGCAACTCGACCGGGTGTTTAAATTCGACACCAGAAATGTGCGTGCGGATGGAAATACCGATTCCGCGCAGGTGCTTCAGACGCTCGATTTGACCGGCGTCACCGCGTCCGTTTTTGAACAGGGCAAAAGCCCGGTGAATGGCGCGAGCATTTCCATCACCGCGGATAGCGCGGGTGGAACCGGCGATGGTCTCGTGGACGTCGGTTACGTGAAAGCGACGCTCGGTGCTACGAATGGCATCGTGCTCGGGAAAGTGCTCATCGAGGGCGACCTCGGGCGCATCGATGCGGGCTCCGCCCTGAAGCCTATGGGCGTGAAATCGCTCACCGTTAACTCGATGGGAGTTCGGGGTGCCACGACACAGGCTTCCGGCGGAACGCTCAGCAGCACTGTTTACGGTGTCGTCGAATTGCTGGCGGTGAACGACGATTTCAAAGACGCGGTATTTCGCGTGGAGAACGGGAATTTCATCGGCGGCAAAACGCTGCCGGGAAACATCGGTGCTTTGCGCATTGGCGGGAAAATTTTTACCACGACAAATCTCGCAGCGACCGATGTCGGCTCCATCGTCGTGGACGGAAACATTGGAAGCGTTCAAATCGGTACATTGCCGGGTGATGGGATCTTCGGCGGTGCAGGGCAGAATTCCGGTCGCGTTCATGCCTCCGGAACTATCGGGGATGTGACCATCAATGGCGATATCCGCGGAAGCGCCGGAAAGGACTCGGGGCAGATTTCCGGAGACAAGGGAATCGGGAACGTGACGCTGCGATTCAGCCTTTTTGCAGGTGCGGGAGAGAACAGCGGCCGGATAGCTTCCGCCTCGGGCACGCTCGGAAAAGTGAGCCTTCTCGCGATCCGGGGAGAGGCGTCTGTCGATGGTGGCGCGTCTGGAAAAAACGCCGCCTCGATTTCCGCGCCGAACGGAATCGCGGGTCTCACGATTACCGGCGGCGCGCCCGACGGAAGTATTCGCGGAGGGGTGGGCGAAGGATCGGGCTCGGTGTCCGCGGTGAACGGAAGTATTGGACCAATCGTAATTCCGGGATCGGTGCTGGGCGGCGCGGGCACATCCAGTGCGAGAATTTTTGCGGGTGTCGATATCGCTTCGGTGACCGTGGGAGCAATCTCGGGTGGCGGTGGCGACGCATCGGCGCTCGTGCGCGCCGGTGATGACATCGGTGCTTTCGTAGTCAGTTCGTTGGCGGGCGGTGCCGGCAGCGAGTCAGGCGGCATCCGGGCTGGAGATCAGCTGAAGTCGCTCGTCGTGCACACTACGATTTCGGGTGGAGCGGGCGATGATTCGGGCGCAGTGCGGGCGGACGACATTGCGTCTGCCACCGTTCGGAATACTGGCGCATTGCCAGCCGCGATTGTGGCCGGCACTGGCCTGCGAAGCGGTTACATCGAAGCACGCTCCAGCGCGGGTGTCGTCAAGATTTCCGGTTCGATTGATGGTTCGACACTCAACGCGGACAAGGCGGCGGGCAGCATTTTTGTCGGAGGCGAATTGCGGAGCATTTCGGTCAGCGGGTCGTTGCTGGGCGGTTCGGCCGCCGAGACGGGAGCGGTCGTGGTTCGCGGAAAGGCCGGAACAGTTTCCATCGGAGCTAACCTCGCGGGCGGAACGGGAGCGTATTCCGGTGGAATTTCCGTGGAAGGTGCCATCGGAACAATTGCTGTGGTTGGGAATTTGACCGGCGGTTCCGGTGTTTTCAGCGGAGCCATCGTCGCAGGAACGGACTTCACATCGCCGGGTGGAATCAAGTCACTGACGATTGGTGGAACTCTCGCCGGAGGTGGCGGTGTCAATTCCGCGGTCGTTTCGGCGGGCGGAGCCATCGCGAATGCCGTGCTCGGAAAGTCCGCGGCTCCCGGAGCCGACGTGATTAAGGGCGGAGCAGGTGGTGGAAGCGGCGGTATCTTCGGCGGTGGCGGTATTGGCGTTGCGAAAATTCTTGGAAATGTGATCGGCGGCGACGGTGCCGCATCCGGAACCGTACGGGCGGGAGGAGTCGCCAGTCAGATCATCATCACCGGTGGCATTTCCGGTGGCGTCGGCGTCCAGAGCGGATCGGTGCGGATTTTGGACGGAGGCGGTATCGGCGGCGTGTTGGTGAATTTGACTGCGGGCGCGATGCTCGGTGGCACTGGCGAAGACTCCGGGCAGATTTGGGCGGACAGTTCGATTGCGAGATTGTCGATCACGCAGGCGAATGGTGCATCAGGAATCCGGAGCGGCTCTATTCTTGCGGGATTCGGCGCGGCTGCGGCCGATGAGGGGCTTTTGAAAACAGGCCGGATTATGCTGGCGAGAATCGCCGGTGATTTGCAGGCGGGTTCAGGGATGGAATCCGGTTCTGTGATTTCCGCGGGGTCGCTTAAATCGCTGAGTATCGGAGGCGCGGCGACGGGTTCGGTTATCTCGGCTGGTCGCGAAATTGGTTCGGTCAGCGCTGCTTCCCTGCAGGGTGTTCGCATCCTTGCGTTGGGGCAGGCAGTTCAGAAGACCACGGACCTTGCGATTGCGAAGATCGCAGTGGCCGGCAATGTCGCGGGCAGCGACATTCTCGCGGGATTCGATCGATTTGGAAACGCGGTAAACGGCGCTGCGCAGATCGGCAAGGTGACCGTTGGTGGAAACTGGGCGGGCAGCAGTATGTCGGCTGGCGTCGAAGACGCGGATGGCGATGGCTTCGGTGATGCCGACGATATTGCGGCACCGGTCGCGGGCTCGACGATTATCTCTCGCATCGCGTCCGTAACGATTTCCGGTGAGATTCTCGGGCGGGCGGACGCTTCGCAAGTCGGGTTCGTGGCTCGCCAGATTGATTCAATCCGCATCGGCGGCACCGCTGTCGCGCTGACACCTGCGAAAAACACGATTGTTCTCTCCACGAATTTGAACGAAATCACCATCCGCGAAGTCGCATAGCAGCTCCGCCTCCATTTATTTTTCATGAAACGACCACTCAGCCCCGGCATCGAACCGCTCGAATCCCGCATCGCTCCTGCGATTGTGATCGCCAATCCCGCTTTCGATATCAAGGCCGGTGCCGGCTCCACGTCGGCAACGATTGACCTCGCGAAGCTGGTGGACCCCTCGGGAAATCACCGGACGGTGGTTGAGTTCATTACCAACTTCACGATCCCCGGCGCGTCCGGTCCCGGAGTCATCCGGCTGGAGATGTTCGATGACAAGACACCGCTGACGGTGCAGAACTTCCTCTCGTACGTGAATAACGCGAACGCCGCGAACGACTACGACGGCACTTATTTCCACCGGCTAGTGAAGGATTTCGTGCTGCAGGGTGGAGGTTACAACCCGCCGCCGAAGTTCAATGATTTTGGCCCGCACGTGGATACGCCCTTCACGGTGCACAATGAGTTCTTTGCGGATGATCCCGAACTGGACCCGGTCGCCGGAACGCTGGCGATGGCAAAGGTCGGGACAAGCAATGGCGGTGGGCCACACAGCGCCACGAGTGAGTTCTTCATCAACTACGCGGATAATTCGGGCATCCTCGACCCGCAAAACGGTGGATTCACCGTGTTTGGGAAGGTTGTGCAGGGGATGGATGTCGTGAACGCTCTCGCGAACCTTCGACTTGCTCCCATCAGCAATCTTGGCGGCAATGGAAACGAGGGAATTCCGACGACCGCCGCAGCGGGCGCGCAGGTCGGCGATCAAACCATCCGGATTGTCGAGGCCCGCGTCGTTCCGCCGCCGGCGGCAAACGCGAACGGTCACACATTCTCGGTGCAGGTTTTTGACAACGCGACCGGACTACCGAGCAACGATCTGCTCTCCGCGACCATCGATGCAAACAACCAGTTGAAGCTCGCCTACAAATCCGGAAAAGCGGGCGTCGCGAAAGTGAAGGTTTCCGTTTCCAAGACCGGTGAGGCGACGGTCGATGACGAGTTTCTTGTCACTGTTCAGCCCAATCTCATCGCCGAAGTACAGAACAACATTGGCGGAACGGTGGTCCCCGGTCAGAAGGGCACAACAAACGTGCGACTCGTGAATAACGGTGGCGGGGCTGCCAACGGGGATGTCAACGTAAGGCTTTTTCTTTCCGAGATCACCAGCGGCAACTCGGATGCCGCGAGCGGATTCACGCTCGAGGAATCCGGCGATGGCGCGGACATCGAGATTTCTGCCGATGCGGCGAAGCGTATCTCGCTCGCCGGCGGTCGGGACACGTTCATGGCGGTGAAATACGAGATCACCCCGGAGGACGCGGCAAAACTCAAGGTGGGCTCGAGCTACCGTTTGCTCGCAAAAGTCGAGACACCCGTTGGAAGCACAATTCAGGAGCTGTTCACGGATGATAACGTCGGAAACATCCGCGATGTGCACGTTTTCAAAAACGCGTTCGGGACCGTTGATTCCGGACGCGCGCCGGTCGCGCTGACTCTTGCGGAGAATTCGACCGTCACGGGTTCCGATTTGCTGACGTTTGTCCTGAAAGGACCGGGCAGCGGCGAGGCGACGCGAAACGCCGATGGCTCGCTCACGCTGGAACTCAGTGGCACGACTTCGGCGTCATCGCTTTCTATCAAGACGGCGAAAGGCGTGGTGGCCGACATTAGTGAACTCCATATCGCCGGCACGATCGGTTCGCTGAAGCTCGCGAATACGAATCTGCACTCGCATCTTTCGATTAGTGGTGGTGCGAAGAGCATCCAGCTCGGTGACCTCGGTGCTGCGGCACCCACGGGCAGCGGGAATATCGATATCGGTGGGACGTCCAATTTGGGGACTGTGATCCAGTTCGGCACGGTGCGTGACTTTTCGTTCGATTTGACGGCCCCAATCAAGTCCCTCAAGGCGAAAGCCTGGCTGAATACGAACGCCGTGGAAACAGAAACGCTGACTCTGAATGGTATCGGCTCGCTCGCGATTGCCGGAAATTTTGAGGCGAACCTCAACGATCGCAGCGAGGCTAACGGAAGCACTTTGAAAGTCGGAGGCAACATTCAGGGCAGCACTATCGCGACGCGCTCTGCGTTCAAAAAGATCACTGCGGTCGATGTTGCTAATGCCACTTTTAATCTCGGTGCGGCGGATCGAATCGCGGCGCTCGCAAGCGCGAAGAGCGCGCTTTCGTTCGGCAATGTGACGGATTCGGCAGTCACCGCTTCCCATCCGGTGACATCGCTGACTGCTGTAGCGTGGAAGAATACGGTTGCTTCGCCGGTTGAGGAACTGAGTTTCCGCGGTTTGGGGAGCCTGAAAATTGCGACCGACCTCGAAGCGGGCATTTCGCAGGAGAGCGCGCTTCCGGTAAAATCCATCGCGGTGGATGGCGTGATTCGTAATGCGGTAATCCAGTCGGCGGGTGATATCACAACGATTTCCGCGGGAACCTTCGATGGAGTCGATATCTTCGCCGGTGTCTCGGCAAAGCCGACCCAACTTTCCGACCTCGCCTCTGCGCGGAACATCGGTTCAATCACTGCGAAAAGCGCGTTTTTGAATACGGATGTGGTAGCCGCCCAAATCGCAAAAATTTCGGTATCGGGCATTACCGGAGCGTCGGTGTCCGGTCTATTCGGATTCTACGCCGACGTTATTAAGAGCTACGTGCGGAAAGGCGGTCCGAAGTTGAGCAATCTCGATGCACCAGCGCCCGACCCGGGTGCGTACGATACCGTCGCGCCGAGTTACGAAGTGCGCGTATTTTAAGCGCTTCGCGCAGCAGCTATGAAATCTCGCATCATCTGCGCATTTTTGATGGCCGGCGCGGTCTCGACACCGCTCGCAACATCGACGACTGCCGGGCGCACCACGGTGATCGCGTTTGCGACATTCTCCGGCTTCAGTCCGCCGGCGAGCCAGACGCGCAGCGTTGGGTTTTCCTCCCGGAAGCGGCGAGCCAGTTGAAGATCCACGCGTGCGCCAGTTCCTCCGAATTCGCCCGGGACGTGGGCATCGAGCAATATGTCGTTTGTCGAAAATCCCGCCGCTCCGCCGGCTACCGCAGGATCATTGGCGCGAACCGCTTTGATGATCGGCTTGCCGAGTGCAGCGATGCGCGCACATTCCTCGGCGTCCTCGTCGCCATGTAACTGGAGCGCATCGATGAAAGGAAGCGCGGCAATTCGGGCGGCGAATTCCCGGGACGCATTGATGAGAAGCGCGATTCTCGGCACTCGAAGCTTGGCAATCCATGCACCGTTTTGCTCGATGTCGATAAATCGCTTCGTGCCGCTCCAGGTATTAAAGCCCAGGAAGTCGACGCCCGCTTCGACTGCAGCAATCGCGTCGGCTTCACGTGTGATGCCGCAGACTTTTACGGCGGTGCGACTGGTCGGCAGGATCATCGGATGACCCGTCCTTTCACCTGCTTCATGCCGCCGGCATCGCGGGTTTCCTGTTCCTCGTTGGGAACTGACGGACGGAGGCTGGATGCTTGAACATTCAGCCGGACGCGCAGCGAGGAATGGAAGATGAAGCCGAAAATACCGGTGATCACGGCTCCTCCGACGGCTGTCGCGAGTCGAGGAACGTCAAATCCCCGAACGAGAAATCCCACCGACCAAAAGATGCCGACGTTTGCGGCGAAGTAGGCGAAAGCAAGAAGCGGAAGGGTGGTCCTGCGAATGGCGAACAGGGAACCGGCGATCAGGAAGGGCCGGATTACCATTTGCGAAAGCGCCAGCAGCGCACCGACGGCAATGAGTGGAAGAAAGCCTGAACAACGGATGTCCGTGAGCCACGCCGCGATCGCGGCGGCGGCCGACATGGCGATGGTTCGCTGGATGAATTGGTTCACTGGGGCGTGTGTTTAGCACGGATTGGCCGGGAGCCAAGCCTGCCGGCAGGCGTCACGACTCCAGGGCGAGTTCGGCGCACCCGATGATGCCGGCGTCGTTTCCGAGCTCCGCGGGAACAATTTTCAGTTGTTCGTGAAACAAAGGTGATACGCGGTCGCGGATGGTGCGCCGAATCGGGTCCATCACGAGTGGTCCGGCCTTGGCGATTCCGCCGCCGATCACGATCGCATCGGGATTTAGCAGCCACACGGCATTCACCAGAGCTGCGCCGATTTCCGTGCCGATTTGTTCCCACAGTCCGATGGCAATCGAGTCGCCCTGTGAGGCAAGGGAGGACAAGTCGGCTGGGGTGCATTCCGCTGCGGTGCGCGGGCGCCCGGCTGCGTTGTAGAGGCGGGCGGCGCGTTCCGCAGTCTGCTTGTTTCCCACGTACACTTCGAGGTCTCCAGGTGTGCCGTAAACGCCGCGCGGACCGTTCAGATCGATACTCGTGTGGCCAATTTCCGCCGCGGCGAATCGTGTGCCACGAAATAGCTTTCCTTCAAGCACGAGCCCGCAACCGACTCCGGTGCCGAGCGTGATGCAAACGGCGTTTTGTGCGCCCTTTGCCGCGCCGTGGAGAAATTCGGCATAGGCCATCGCGTTCGCGTCGTTTTCGATCGCGGCTTTCAGGCCCGTACGCTCTTGAATCATCCGCACCATCGGAACCTCATGCCAGCCTTTGACGTTGGTGAGTGAATGGACGACGCCGGACTTGCAATCGACAAAGCCGGGGAAGCCGATGCCGATTCCCGAAATCGCGGGATGCGAGGCACGGAGCGCCTTTACGACATCAAAAAGCGCTTCAATGAGCGTGAGCGAACTTGCGTGCTTCGCCGGGTCGATGATTGCGCCGCGCGCGACGATCGCGCCGTTTTCGACGACTGCGGATTTGATACTCGTACCGCCGAAGTCGATGCCGATGGATTGTTTGGAGCCGGACATAATGAATTAAAACCAGTGCTTCATGTGGTCGATCCATCCGTTGATGATTGGCCACAGGATCTTGCCGAAATATATCCACACTCCGAGGTAAACCCACGAGAGAATGCCCAAAACATGCCCCACGACCACGAGCACTCCATCGCGGCAAAGCATGCCTACGACCAGAAAGATAATCGAGAGCGCCGGCGGGCCGTTTGTCAGTGGTATGGGAAGCGGAAGCGCCAGAAAGAAGCCGCCGGAAAGGATACCGAGGCCGATGAAGCTGGTCATTGCCGGTCCGGTCGCGAGCCACTTCTGTCGCGGCTTAGTCCAGCGTTCGAGTTTCTCCATCAGATTGGCGATGAACGGAACGACGCGCTGAAGAGTGGAGAACTCAAGGGTCGTTTTCATGACCCGATCAGGCAGCCTCGGCCGGCTGCGAATCATGAATGCCCAGCCGATGAAACAAATCGCGATCCCGAACGGCACCGACAGGCCGGGAATGTTCGGAATGGGAAACGGTGCCGCGAGAAAAAGCACGAGCAGCGCGTAGCCCCGGTCTTTGAGATGCTGCTCGATGTCGTGCAGAGAAAGCGGGCCGCCATTTGCACGGGCAAGCAGTCCACGCAGGTCCGCGGAAATAGGATCAAGGACTTCCTCCGAACTCGGAAGCGGCGGCTTGTATGGATCGTCGCTGTTCATGCGGACTTCGGCGAATCCGTTGGCGTGGACGCTCTGCCAAGGAAATACCCTGCGACGACCAGTACTCCGGCAAGCAGCCAGGGCACGGTAGCTGCCGCCCATGCGGCCCCCGGGTGATTGCCAAGGATTTCAGCGATGCCTTTCGATGAGGTCCCCGGCACGACTGTGACGCCCATCCATCCCAGCACGCTTGGATCGTGGAAAATGATTCCGCCGGCGACGTGACCGAGCACGCCTCCTCCGAGCCACACGATCCAGCGATGGGTGTGCATGAGATTTGCAATCAGGGAGCTTCCCCACACGACCAGCGGAATCGATAGAAGCAGGCCGAACACGACCAGTTTCGTGTCGCCCTGAGCGATGTTCGCAATCGCGACGACATTATCGAGGCTCATCGTGGCGTCCGCGACGATGATCATCCAAATTGCATGCCGCAGCGTCTGGCCGTGCTTGTGGTGCCCGGACGCGTCTACTTCATCCTGCTCTGGATTGACGAGTTTCCATGAAATCCAAAGGAGGAGGACTCCCCCGACGAGTTGCACGTACGGAACTTTGAGCAACCACGCGATGATCAGAATGAAAAGAACCCGGAGCAGCACTGCGCCTGCACTCCCGATGATTCGTCCCCAGAACTGCTGCTTACCTTCGAGCGCGCGGGTCGCCATCGCTATGACGAGCGCGTTGTCACCGGCGAGCAGGATGTCGGCGATGACCAGCTTGAAGAGTTTTGTGAGAGTTTCGGGTTCGAACATCAGGTCTTGGTGTTAGCGTTTCCGGCTGCGTCGTCACTTCGAGCAATCCGGCTCGACTGGCGGGCCGTGTAGCGTGCGAGCGATTCGTGCGATTTCGGTCGGTCTACTCGAAGTCGTAGATGACGGCTTTGGCGCAGTTGGGCTTGAAGACCTTTTCGACGAACTCGAGATGCAGGGGATGGACCTGGTAGACGTCTTGCGCTTCTTTGGTATCGAAAGTGATATTGAGCGCGACCTGATAGCTCTGCTCCACGACCGGGCGGGGGCTCGTCACCATCCGGCCGGCGTGGAAAAGGCGGATTCCGGGAATCGGGCGAAGGTACTTTTCCGCGCCGGTAATCAGCTCTTCGGTGGCATTGGGGTTTGCGGGATTGGTCCAGAAAATGACGACGTGACTAAACATAGGCAGCCAAACTACCGGAACGTTCGCGAGCGCGGCAAGCCCTCGTGAGGAATCTCATCAGTTCGTCACGAAATTATTGAAAACCTCGACAGCGGTTGTCTGAAGGCTACGCTCAAACCCAGCACATGAAACTTGTCCGTTGGAAACGATTCACCTGGGATTTGTCGAAGCTTCCCGATTTTGAGCCGCAGCTTCCGCCGAATTACAACATTCGCGCTGCTGGCCGGGATGAGGAAAAGACAGTCCACCGTGTCATCATCACGGCATTCGGCCTCGATACGGCTTGGGGAGACAGTTTCAACGATGTGAGCGGATTCATCGAGAACCAACTCACATCGAGTTTTGTGCACCGCGCTGTGCCTTGCCTGGTGCTCACGCATGGCTCCAGAATCATCGCTGCATCAGCCCTCGATGTTTCCGAGAATGCGACGAGTCACTTGATTTCCGGTCCGTGCGTATTGTCGGAATACCGCAGTCGCGGACTGGGAACCGCGCTGCTGTATGAATCGCTTGCCCATTTGAAAACGGCGGGCATTCAAAAGGCGCTTGGGATTTGCAAAGACAATGTCCCGGCGGGCAAGTTTGTGTATCCGAAGTTCGGATCAACGAGTGAGGCTGTGGATTTCTCCGTGCTGACCGCCGGGGCCTAGCGTTTCGTCAGGAGTTGGCGAAGACGGCGGGAGTCAGTTCCGGAAATCGGAAGCCAAATTTTTGAGCGGTCGCAACTGCGGGAAGAATGCGGCGCGACCATAGCAGTTCGTCCGCGAATTCGCGTAAAAACAGACGCAGGGCAAACGCTGGAGCGCGGAAAAACGCCGGTCGCCCAAGGCTCTTCGCGAGTAGTTGGGTGAAGTCTGCATTGCGCACCGGCCACGGCGCGGTCGCATTCATCGCGCCGCGAACGTCCAGATTGAGCGCCGCAAAGAGCAGCAATTCCGTGAGGTCCGTGACATGGATCCATGACATCCATTGGCGTCCATTGCCTGCGGGCCCGCCGAGTCCGAGTTTGAAAATGGGGCGCATCACGCGAAGTGCACCACCGTCGCCGAGCACGATTCCGATGCGTGCGCGAACTACCCGGCAAAGGTGTTCCGCATCGAGGATCATTGCTTCGTTTTCCGCACAGGTCTCCGCGAGATAGCCGGTTCCCGGCGGAGAGAGCTCCGTGATATCGGCGTCTCCGCAGTCTCCGTAAAAGCCAATCGCGCTTGCGGCGATGAGTACCTCGGGTTTTCGCGTCGCGGCGCGAATGCCGGCGAGCACTTGCTTCGCGCCGTCGATTCGGCTGTCTCGAATGCGCCGCTTTTTCGCCGCGGTCCAGAGCCCCGCGACGTTCTCACCGGCGAGGTGAATGATGGCGTCGCACCCTTCAAAATCCGGCGTTTCATTGAGCGAGAACCGGCGCGTTTCCACACAATCATGGATCGGCGAGGCGGGATTTCGCGTGTAGCCGATGACCTCGAATCCGCGCCGAATGGCAGCCTGAATGAGCTGCTTCCCCACAAATCCTCTTGCACCGGTGATTCCGAGTTTCATGCAGGAGTTACGCGCCGCACGAACCGCCGGGCGCTGACAAATCAGAACCGGCGCAGGAAGCTGTACGGGAACTCGTCACCGGGGCAGTCGGTTGGCCACCGCGGTGGATTGATGTTTCGGTGCGGCTGAACCACGGCCTTCTGTCCGTTGACGCGACCTACGCGATCCCGGACGACTTTGATCAGTTCTTCCAGCGATGCTAGTTGCGCGGACGTGGGGCGATGGTTGTTGAAATCTCCCACGAGGCAGATGCCGACTGAAATATTGTTCAAGTAGTCGCTGTGGACGTGTCCACCTTGAATCTGGCGGTGCCAGCGGTTGCCGACCTCGATCTTTCCGTCGCCCGTCGAGGTGCCATTTCCGATCACAAAGTGGTAAGCCATTCCATTCGACATTTTGCGAACGTAACGATGGTAATTCTCAAATGCAGCCGCGCTTCCTTGCCTCGTGCCGCTGTTGTGTACGACGATGTAGCGCCAGCGCCCTTTCCTCACAGGAGCATTGGAAATCGCGCGTTTCACGGGGCCGGTCACGTATTTGTATGAAGTTCCGCCGCCGAAAATGCGGGAGAAAAATCCGCGGCTTTCTTCCTTCGGCGGTTCATCGTCATCGACCTGCCCCACTGCGCTTTTTTCGACGCGGAACGGAGTTTCCTGCGGCGGGAGTTCGGTGATTGGCGCACGCGGCGGGAAAGGCGTTGGAGCGGGTGTCGGAGGGCGCACCACTGGCGGTGTCATTTCCCTTGGTTCAAAAGGTTTCGGAGTGGGAGGAGCGATTTTCGGCGCCACCGGTTCGTTGTCGGTCGGCGGCTTTGGCTTCGGTTTGGGCTTCGGCGCAGGGGCGTCGGCGTTTGCAGGAGGTGTCCACGGAATGGTGGTCATCTCCTCGCGTGCTTTGAGGAATAGACGTTTCTTTTCCTCATCCGACAGCGGTTGCTGTGCGGAAACGCGGTTGGTGATTAGCACGGTCAAAACAAGCAGTAGAACGGAAGAGCGGCGCACGGCTCCGGAGCATTTCAGATGCGTCTACGGAACTCAAGGAAGTAACCGACGATTGCGCGGAAAATTCAGGCTTCGTGCGTTTCCTTCGGCACTTTCATCACGATGGCCACGACTGCGGCTGCGATGAGAAACCACGCTGCCCACGTGAATGCGGTCAGGTAGCCCTGCTCCAGCGACGTCACGGTGATAGCATCCAGCGGCTTTGTCCGGTCGAAGTTGGTGAACCCCACTGGCAGGGCCAGTGCTGCGATTAACGGACCGAGCCAGCGACCGAGGCTTCCCGCTGCGGAGTTCAAACCAAGCACCCGGCCTTGAGCGCGACCGTGGACGTGTCGCGATGCCATCCCACTCAGCGTTGGCACAAGGAGGCCGTTGCCTAGAGCGAGAAGCGCCGTCGAGCCGAGAAACGCGGCGGTCGTGTGGCTGCGAGGCAGCAGCCAAAGACTCGCGGCGAGAATTACGGCGCCGGTGATTGCGAGCTGCTTTTCGATATCCCGCTTGAGCAGCCGCCGCAGCAATCCGCCCTGCACCACGACGCCAATTACTCCCACGTAGGCAAATGCGAAGCTCATCTGGGCGCGGGAATAGTGGAGTTGATCCGCGCAAAAGAGCGAGAAGAGCAGGTGAATCGATGCGAACCCGGTTGTGGAAAGCAGATTCGCGATCAGCAGGAGGGCGATGAATGTGCCGCGTCCGTCGGCGAAGACCTCGCCAAGCGGTGCTTTGCGATCGGGATGGTGGCGCTTTTCCTCGGTGAGGGTTTCCGGAAGCATTTTGATAACGAGCACGACGTTCACCACCGCGAGCAGACCCGCGAAGTAGAAAGGCGCTGCGTGGTGCCAGAGGCTGAGCAGTCCGCCAAGTGCAGGCCCAAGCACGAAGCCGAGCCCAAATGCAGCACCGATCATTCCCATTGCCTTGCTGCGATCGGCCGGAGTGGTCACGTCCGCGACGCAGGCCTGTGCGGCGGCGATATTGCCTCCGCTCGCTCCATCGATAATCCGCCCGAGAAAGAGCATCCACGCAGAGCCCGCTGCGCCGGTGATGAAATATCCGATTGCCGTGCCGATGATGCTCACGATGAGCACCGGCTTGCGCCCCACCCGGTCGCTGACTTTTCCGAGCAGGGGGGCCATGAAAAGCTGAACGAGCGAGAAGATGCCTGTGAGCCAGCCGAGTTCGGTCGGCGACAGCTTGAAAGGCTCGTTCTTCGCGTAGTCGGGCAGGACCGGAATTACGATACCGAACCCGATCATGCTCACAAAGATGGTGAGAAAAATCACGCCAAGCGTGGCGTGTTTCCGGCGTTTATCGTTGTCTGTTTTCTGCTCCAAAGCGGGCGGATGAGAGCGGGACATCGCGCAGAGCGCAAATGCGGAATGTGGAAAATATTCCCGAGCGCCCTTCGCGGCATTAATGGAATTGTCTTGGATGTCCGCCGGATTGCGGTTCATCACCAATACGCCATGCAACGCTCCGTCTTCCGTTCTTTGTTCGCATTCGCCGCCGCTCTCCATATCCACGCCGCCGACGCGCTGGTGAGAACGGAGTTCATTTATGAATCCGCGCCATTTCCGTCGTGTCATGCGTCGACGATTGCGGAAACGTCGTCCGGTCTCGTAAGTGCATGGTTTGGTGGCACCGGGGAGAAGAATCCGGATGTAGGCATCTGGCTCTCGCGGCAGGTTGATGGGAAATGGACTGCGCCGGTGGAGGTGGCGAATGGAATTCAGTATCAGGATGCGGCCGGAAAAGTGATGCGGCATCCTACGTGGAATCCGGTTCTGTTTCAGCCGCGAACCGGACCGCTGATGCTCTTTTACAAAGCAGGGCCATCACCTTCGTCGTGGTGGGGAATGCTCACGACTTCCGACGATTCGGGCCGGACGTGGGCCGAACCGCGCAGGCTGCCGGAGGGAATTCTCGGGCCGGTGAAGAACAAGCCCGTCCAACTCGCAAATGGCGACATTTTGTGCGGTTCGAGCACCGAAACCGGCGGTTTGCGGGATGTCTGGGCTGTTCATTTCGAACGCACGTCGGACCTCGGAAAAACGTGGCAGCGGGTTGGTCCCGTCCACGACGGACTGAGTGTGCAAGCAATCCAGCCGAGCATATTGTTCGCCGGCGGCGAAAGGTTGATCGCGATTGGCCGGTCGCGGCAGCAGAAGGTGTTTCAAATTGCTTCTGAGGACTCCGGAAAAACATGGGGAACCATGTCTCTTGGCAGTTTGCCCAACCCAAATTCCGGCACGGATGCCGTTACTCTGAAGGACGGCCGGCACCTGATTGTTTACAATCACATCGGCGGGGATCCATTGCGATGGGGCGGGCGAAGGACGCCGTTGAATGTCGCGATTTCCACCGATGGCGTGACGTGGCAGGCTGCGCTCGTTTTGGAAAACACGCCCGGTGAATACAGTTATCCGGCGGTGATCCAGACGGCGGCCGGGATGGTCCACGTCACGTACACGTGGCAGCGGAAAAAGATCCGGCATGCGGTTATCGACCCCGCGAAGCTGACGCCGCGCGCGTTTGAAAATGGCGAATGGCCGAAGTAATCCGTCCCGATGAAAACGACCATCGCATGTTTGGTAGCGTCCGCTTTCCTTGATTTCTCGGCGACTGCGCTGGAGCGGCTTCCTTACAACAATCCCGGGCTCGTGGTCGATCTCGGCGTCGGTTTGTGGGCGTGGCCGGTTCCGTGCGATGCAGACGGTGACGGCGACTATGATTTGATCGTCTCCTGTCCCGACAAGCCGTCCAACGGTGTATATCTCTTTGAGAACACCACGGGCGACACTTCGCGGGAAAAACTGCCCGTTTTCAAACCGGCCCGGCGACTGAGTGGAACGGTGCATTACGTGATGCCGAGCTACGTGAATGGGAAACTTCGCGTGCTGACGCCGGGTGCCGAGCACCCGAACTTCGAGCGCACCGGAATCGATGAACGCGTCGCGCTGCCGGTAAAAAACGGCTTTTACAAACCGACGGGCACCGCGAAAGGCGGCCCGCGTGTGCGGCACAACCAATGGCGCTACTCTGACTACGACGGCGATGGGTTGCCGGATATCATCGTGGCGATCGAGGATTGGAGCCATTACGGATGGGACAATGCCTGGAATGAGCGCGGTGAATGGACTGCGGGCCCGCTCCATGGATTCGTGCACGTTTTCCGGGCAACGGGTGAGGGGACTTTCGCGCCGCCTTTCGTGATTTCCGGAGTCGATACGTTCGGCTGCCCTACGCCGAATTTCGAGGACTTTGATGGCGACGGAGATCTCGATCTTTTGTGCGGCGAGTTCCTCGACGGATTCACGTATTTCGAGAACATCGGTTCACGCAAAGAGCCCAAGTACGGTGCAGGACTGCGGCTTCCTGTGAAAATGGATTTGGAGATGATCGTCCCGATCGCGTTCGATTGGGACAAGGACGGCGATTTCGATCTGATCGTCGGCGACGAGGACGGGCGCGTCGCATTCGTCGAGAACATCGGTGGCGCGAAGACCAAAACCCCCATGTTTGCTCCGCCGGTCTATTTCAAGCAACAGGCGGACACGCTCAAATGCGGTGCGCTCGCCACGCCCGTAGGCATTGATTGGGACGGCGACGGCGACACGGATATCCTGAGCGGAAATACGGCGGGCTACATCGAGTTCTTTGAGAACCTCAGCGGACCAAAAGTGGCCCAGCCGTCGTGGGCTGCACCGCGTCGGTTGTCCGCGGGAGGAAGTCCGTTTCGAGTCATGGCGGGTCCGAACGGGAGCATTCAGGGCCCTGCCGAGGCGAAGTGGGGATACACGACATTCAGTGTTGCCGATTGGGATGGCGACGGTCTTCCGGATATTGTTCTGAACAGCATTCTCGGCGACATCGTCTGGCTGCGGAACGAAGGCACGCGCGTGCATCCGAAACTCGCCGCGCCGCAGCCGGTGGAAGTGGAATGGGACGGCCCGCAGCCGGCGCTCGCGTGGGGTTGGCGCAAGCCGCAGGGGCGCGCGCTGCTCACGCAATGGCGCACCACGCCGGTCGTGTTTGATTTCAACGGCGACCAGCTTCCGGATCTCGCGATTCTCGATACCGAGGGATATCTGGCCTTCTTCGAGCGCGCCCGCCTGGATGGAAAACTCGTCCTCAAATCGCCACGCCGCGCATTCCTTGACGAAAAAGGCGCGCCGCTGCGATTGAATGGAAAAACCGCTGGAGGCAGCGGGCGGAGGAAACTGTGCGTGACCGATTGGAACGGCGACGGGCAGTTCGATCTGCTCCTGAATTCGAGCAACGCCGACCTGCTCCGCCAGACATCGCAGGGCAACGGAGTGTGGCATTTTGCAAATGCCGGAACGCTCGACAAAAAGAACATCGAAGGCCACGACGTCAGTCCGGCCGTGGTTGATTTCGACGGCGACAAGATCCCCGATTTCCTCGGCGGTGCGGAAGACGGGCGATTCTATTGGATGAAGAATCCCGGGCGCTAGAGCCGCTTTTCCGCCTCAAGCCACGGAGCCGCATCGCCGGGTTCAAAGTGGCGCACGGGGAAGGAATCGCGGACGACGCGGCGAAGTTCCGCATGGGATTTCACGTGGCCGAGTGCGAGGGCTTGGAGCAGAACATTTCCGATCGAAGTGCCCTCGACAGGTCCGGCGATGATGCGGCGGCCGGTCGCGTCGGCGGCCATTTGATTAAGAAGGTCGTTTTTGCTGCCGCCGCCGACAATGTGGAGGGTGTGGATCGTTTTGCCGGTCACCGATTCGAGCGTTGCGAGCATCCTGCGGTAGAGCAACGCGAGGCTTTCGAGCGCGCAGCGGGCGAACTGGCCTTCACTCACGGGTTCGGGTTGCCCGCTTCGGCGGCAGTACTCGCGGACGGCCTCCGGCATGTCATCGGGACGCAAGAAAATGGGATCGTTCGGGTCGATGATGGAGCGGAACGGCTCCGCAGCGGCAGCCATCGCGGTGAGGGCGAAATAGTCGTAGGCGTGGCCGGCGCGTTTCCATGCTTTCCGACATTCCTGAAGAATCCAGAGGCCGCTCGCGTTTCGTAGAAAGCGGCTCGTTGCGCCTACACCCGTTTCATTTGTGAAGTTCGCAGCACGCCCTGCTGCGCTGAGTAGAGGCGCATCGAGTTCCACACCGATAAGCGACCACGTCCCGCTGCTTAGATAGGCCCAACCCGAGCCCTCGGCTGGTACAGCAGCGACCGCCGCACCCGTGTCGTGCACGCAGCCGGCCACGACGTCGATTTCACCGAGACCGGTTTCCTTTTGGATATGCGGGGAGAGTTTGCCGAGCGTCGTGCATGGCGGAACGACTTCGGGGAATATCGCCCGCGGCAGACCCGTTTGCTGGATAAGGTCTTCGCTCCACTCGCGCCGGACCGGATTCCACAACTGCGTGCAGCTTGCATTGCTTTCCTCCTGCGCCCTGCGTCCGCAAAGCAGGTAATGGAACCAGTCGCCGATCATCAGGAATCCATCCGCGCTGTGCAGAAGCTCAGGGTCGTTTTTCAATTCCGCGAGCAGATGGTAGAGCGTGTTTATCGGGATGAACTGCACGCCGGTGATTTCATAAATCCGATCGCCGAACTGCGACAACGTGGGCTCAAACGTCGCGTCTGTGCGAGCATCGCGGTAGCAGAACGGCGCACGCAGCATGGGTTCATCCCTCCGCATCAAAACATAATCCACGCCCCACGAATCCACGCTGATGCTTGAAATTGGCAGTCCGCGCCGCGCCACGATTCTGAGGCCCTCTTTGATCTGCTCCCACAACCCGAGCACGTCCCAGCGCAGCGTGCCGGCGAGGCGAACCGGGCCATTTGGAAACCGGTGGATTTCCTCGAGTGCGACACGTCCGGATTCAAGAGTTGCGAGCATGACGCGCCCGCTTTCGGCTCCGAGGTCCACGGCGATGTAGTGGTGAGTGGTCATGCGTGGCATTTAGTGTGCGGCTGCGTTTCGCTCAAGATGGGATTGGCGCGCAGCACGGTATTCTGCACAGTGTCCCGAACACCGAGTGCCAAAGTCATCATCTGCTCCTGCTTCCGCAACGCTGCTGCAAAAGCTTGCCGCCTTTCTGGCTGCCGTTTTGTTTAAAGCGCTCGCGCTCACGCTGCGGGTCCGGTGGACAGACGAAGCCGGTTTCTATTCCGCGGCGCGGCACCGCCCATTCATTCTGTGCATCTGGCACAACCGGCTGCTTGGGGCGATTCTTTGCGATTACCGGGCAGCGAAGACGAGGCGTGTGCCGCTGAGTGTGCTCACGAGTGCGAGCAAAGACGGCGGCTGGCTGGCATCGGTCGCCGCCAGATTCCGTATGGGCGCGGTTCGCGGGTCGAGCTCGCGGCGCGGCGCGGCGGCGATTTTGGAAATCTCACGGCATCTCGGCGGCGGCGGCGACATCGCGATAACTCCCGATGGCCCGCGGGGGCCGAATTACAAGATAGCGCCGGGAATCCTTTACCTCGCCAAGCACGCAGGCGTGGGTGTCATTCCGCTGGAGATCCAAATGAGTAGTTTCTGGCGGATTGGAAAAAAGTGGGATGCTTTGTGGATTCCAAAGCCATTTTCGAAGGTCACGATGACCTTCCACAAAGCGCTGGAGATTCAAGGCAGTGACCAGGAGGAGATTCCACGACTCGATGCGGCAATGGGGGAGAAGTAAGGTCGGCTGGCTTTCGTTCTGGCTGCCCAACGTTTGCGAAGCAGACGCAAATAGATTGCAATTGGATGTCGGCCTGCTATTCAGCGGGGTATGAAGAAACGGTCGTTCATTCTTTCCATGCTGTTGCTCGCGACTGGGCTCTCGGGTCGGCTCGTTGCGCAGGACAAAATCAAAGTCTCGTCGTTCTCCACGATCCTCACGGAGATTGCGACGACCGTCGGTGGTGCGCGCGTGGATGTAACGGCTCATTTGAAGCCCGGAGTGGATCCGCACGACTTTGAACCGAAACCAAGCGACATGCGCGCCGTAGCTGCATCGGACCTCGTTTTGTTGTCGGCGAAACACATGGAAGGCTACGTAGGCCGACTTCAGGAAGCGACCGGAACCCGTGGAAAGTTCGTGCACGTGGGCGATTCACTGCCTTCGCTAAAACTCACGGTGCAGCACGGCGACCACACGCATGATGGCGAGGATCCCCATTGGTGGCACAGTATCAGGAACATCGTGCGGGCGACCAAAACGGTGCGGGACGAGCTGACGCGTATCAGTCCGGCGGATAAGGCTGCATTTGCCGCGAATGCGTCCGCTTATATTTCCCGACTCGAGGCTCTCGACCAGTGGGTGAAGTTGAAGGTCGCCGAGTTGCCGCGAGACCGAAGGAAACTGGTGACGAATCACGATGCGTTTGGCTACTTCGCGAAGGAATACGGTTTCACGGTGATGCCTATCGCTGGCGTCTCGAAGAATGCACAGCCGGGCTCGAAGGCTGTGTCGGAATTGATCAACGCGATCAAATCCGCGGGCGTTAAGGCGGTCTTCTCGGAGGACGTGGCGAACCCGAAGGCGGTTCAGGAAATCACCCGCGAAACCGGTGCGGTATTCGGCGGCGAGTTGCTTTCCGATGGACTCGGACCGAAAGCAGCCACGGTCGAAGCGATGTTCAAATATAACGTCACCACAATCGTGGATGCCCTGAAGAAATGAGAGGTTCGCCGGTCCGCCGGGCGATCGTCGCCTTTCTGGTTCTCCTCTCGTTGGCGCCCATTCTCGTCAAGGTAACCGCAGCGCGGGTGCAGACGGCTGTTCCGATTGATTCGGGGGCGACGGCGAAGAAGGTTCAACTCGCGCTCGCATTTACCTCGAAGCCGGAGCGCATTGCCGTCGTGCACCTCGGGCGCGAAGTGTGGAAAAAAGAGGCACCGGAGGCGGAGGAGGAAATCGGTCTTGAGATCCCGTGGCCAGAGCAGGGCGGGGAACTCGTTTTCCGCGTCGGATGGCCGGAAGGTGCGCCGCTTGCGGCGATGCGCGCGCGACTCACCGACTCGCGCGATGTGGAAATCGAGCGTTCACTTTGGAGCGCCGGTCCCGTCGAAGCGGTGCTGAACTTCCCATGAGTCACCATCACGATCACGCGCTCAAAATCGCTGACCTCACGGTCAGTTACGCGAGGATTCCCGCGCTGCACCACATTTCCTTCGAAGTGCGGTGCGGACAGTGCGTAGCGCTGCTCGGCCCCAACGGCGCTGGGAAGACTACGCTGCTCAAGACTCTTGCGGGTCTCGTGAACCGGGAATCTGGAACGATTCATTTCCACGGCCGCGAAGTGAAAGGCGCGACGCCGGACATCGCCTACCTTCCGCAGCGCGGGCAGATCGACTGGGATTTTCCCACCACCGTGCGCGGGCTTGTTGAAATGGGTCGATACCTGCGACTCGGTTGGTACCGAACTTACGGAGCCGACGACGACCGTGCAGTGAATCTTGCCATCGAAGCGATGGACCTTGGTGCATTGCAGGGCCGGCAAATCAGCGCACTGAGCGGGGGGCAGCAGCAGCGTGCATTTTTAGCCCGGGCGCTCGCGCAGGAGGCTCACGTGTTGTTGCTTGATGAGCCGTTTACCGGTCTGGATAAACCGAATCAGGACAATTTGAAGGCCACCCTCCGCAAGCTGCGTGCGCAGGGGAAACTGCTGCTGGTTTCCCATCACGACCTTCCGAGTGTGGCCGAAATATTCGACCGTGTTCTGCTGCTCAATGGCGAATTGATCGCCGCCGGTCCGACGGCTGAGAATTTCACGGACGAGAACATCCGCCGAACCTACGAAACGAGCGTGTTTTCAGGCGTATGATTTCAGAAATGCTTCAGCACGATTTCATGCGCCGGGCACTACTCGGCGGAATGGTCCTCGGTTTTACAAACGGATTTCTCGGTTCGTTCATCATCCTGCGTCGAATGGCGCTCATGGCGGATGCACTTTCCCATAGCATGTTGCCGGGCCTCGCCATCGGTCTGATGGTTGCCGGCCTCAACGCCGGAAGCCTTTTCATAGGCGGAATCACCGCGGCATTTTTTGTAGCGATTGGCTCGATGCTGCTTTCCCGCGGGTCACGCTTAAAGGAGGATACGTCGCTCGCTATTCTCTACACGTTTGCGTTCAGCGTTGGAGCCGTGCTGCTTCAGTCCATACCGCCAACGCAGGTGGAGCTGAAGCACTACCTTTTCGGAAACATTCTCGGGATGGACAACGCTGACCTTTGGATCACTTGGGGCGTCGCGCTCGTAGTCATTCCGGGGCTATTGCTGCTGCAACGTCCACTGGTGCTCACCCTTTTTGACCCCGCGGTCGCCCGGAGTCAGGGTGTGGCAGTCGGAGCGATGCAGATCGTAATCGTAGTCGCGAGCGTCCTCACGATGATCAGCAGCGCCCAGTCGGTGGGGGTGATTCTGATGCTCGGTCTGCTGGTCGGGCCCGCAGCCACGATGTATCTCATCACCGACCGGTTTCCGGTGATGCTGTGGGGTGGGGCGGTTTTGGGCTGTCTCGGGACACTTTGCGGCTTGCTGCTTTCCTATCGTTTCGAGGGGATTCCGAGCGGGGCGGCGATTGTGATTATCCTGTTTTCGGTATTCATCACCGCCTTTGTCTTCGGGCCGCGATACGGGTTGGTCGCTAAGATTCGGAAATCCAGACACATGCACGACGAATCGCTCAAGCGGTGGCACCGTCACCCGGGGGAGTAAATGCCGTCCGTGTTGATCTACCAGCCGGGATTTCATCCCTCTTAAACAGGGCAATGGAAATGCGCTCGGGCCTGCTTTCTGCTCTTAACAAGTCTGATTGCTGACCCACCTCGGATGCATCCCTGTACCGAACGAAGAATTCTGAGCGGCGGACTCCTCGCCATCGTCGTCCTCGCTGCACTTGTGGCGGCTGGCTTTTTGCTGTCCGGAGAACTCCTGCGATGGTTCGTTGCTGGCGGAGGCGTGTTTCTCGGCGGGCTTGTGTTAATGCTCCTTCTGACGGTCCGACGCGAAGCTGAACTTACCCGCAGAGCATCGGGAGATGCTCGGATCGAACGGACGCGTTCCGAGCAGTTGATGAAGCGATTCTTCGATGGAAACCCGGATGCCAGCTTTGTATTGAACGCCGCCGGCAGATTTGAGTCGGCTAATTTTGCGGGGCTTATGCTCCTCGGTGACATGGGTCTCGACTCGCTCGACCGTGTGTCGTGGCGTGAATGCTGGCAGGGCAGCCAGCAGCGGAATGCGGTCGCCGCGTTCGATGCGGCGCGCAACGGAGGGGAGGGGAGCTTCCAAGCGGATTGTTACGTGCGCTCCGGCCTGCGCCTGGCGTTGGAGTTCACCCTAACGCCGTTCACCGATACATTCGGCCGGCCGAGTCAGGTTCTCGTCGTTGCGCGCAACAACTCGGCTGTCGTCGCTGCGGAGGAGAAATTCCGCGTGATGTACGAAACATCGTCGGGTGCATTCTTTATTTTCGACGGCGCGGCGATTGTGGATTGCAACCATGCCGCAGTGGAGATTCTCCGATGCGCAACCAAGGAGCAGGTGATGTCCATGTCGGCGGACGAGATCGCGCCCGCAGTTCAGCCGGATGGCGTTTCCTCCGCTGACAAGCGCGAGGAACTTTGGCGACTGGCAAACGATACCGGCTATTTCCGCTACGAATGGAATGCGCGTCGCATTGATGGGGAGGAATTTCCAGTCGAAGTCTCGGTTGCGCCAATCAACTTCAACGGAAACTCCATGCTGCTCGCATCATGGACGGACCTTTCCGAGCGGCGCAGTGCAGAGCGCGCCCTGAAGGATTCCGAGGAGCGTTTCATTGCATTCATGAACCACAGTCCCACGTTGTGCTTCATTAAGGACGATCACGGACGTTTCCTGTTCATCAATGAGGTCATGGCCGAGGCCTTTGACACGTCAATGGACGAGATGCTCGGAAAGAATGATTACGACTGGCTACCGCTGGAATCCGCCCGTGCAGTAACCCAATACGATCGTCGCATTCTCGAAACCGGAAAGGCTGCCCAGCAAATCGAGGTGATCACACGCGGCGATGGCAAGGAATACGAATGGCTCGTCGTGAAGTTCCCGATTGTCACGCCCGAGCGGCGAATGATCGGCGGTATCGGGGTGGATATCCGTGAACAACGCCGGGCTGAGCGGGCCCTAAAAATGAGCGAGGCGCAGTTTCGCGAACTCTTTGACGATGCGCCGGTGGCCTACCATGAACTCGATCGCGAAGGGCGCATCACACGCACCAATAAAACCGAACTCGTGCTCCTCGGCTACGAACGCAAGGAAATGGTGGGCCTTCCGCTTGCGGACTTTGTTGTAGAGCGCGAGGTGAGGGAGTCGATTGCGGCGAAGCTTGCGGGCAACGCCTTTCCGGACGACGGATACCAGTGCACATTCCGGCGCAAGGACGGGTCCCTGGTTCCCGCGCTCGTCACGGACCGTCTTCTGCGAGACGCGTCGGGCGAAATCACCGGCCTGCGCTGCACCATGCAGGACATCAGCGAACTGAAGGCCCCGAGCGTGATATCCGCGAGGCCGAGGAGAAATACCGGAAGATTTTCGAGAATGCCATCGAGGGAATCTTCCAGATCACGCCAGAGGACGAATACCTCAGCGTGAATCCCGCGCTCGCACAGATTTTCGGATACGAATCCGCATCGGAACTCGTGGCCGCTGTTACCAATGTGGGCGGCCAGTTGTACGTCGAGCCGGAGCGCCGCCGCACCTTCCTCGACATAATGAGCCGCGAGGAATCCGTGTCCGACTTTGAATCGCAGGTGTATCGAAAGGACGGGTCGATTATCTGGATCTCGGAGCATGCGCGTACGGTGCGGGATGAAACGGGACGCGTGATTTACTATGAGGGGGCGATTGAGGACATCACCGCGCGGAAGGAGGCGTCGCAAGCGATGGCGCTTGCGCGCGACGCCGCCATCGAATCCGCCCGTCTGAAAAGCGAGTTTCTTGCGAATATGAGCCATGAGATTCGCACTCCGATGAACGGAATCATCGGCATGACCGGGCTTCTGCTCGATATGGAGATGTCAACCCGCCAGCGGGATTTCACAAAGACGATTGCCGACAGTGCCGAGGCGCTTCTCAAGATCATCAATGACATACTTGACTTCTCCAAGATCGAGGCCGGGATGATGAGCTTCGAGGAATTGGATGTGGATGTGCATGATGTTGTCGAGGGAGTGGTCGATCTTTTTGCAGGTCGGGCCCTGGTGAAGGGGCTCACGCTTGCTGCGGTCGTTCTGCCTGAGACGACACGAGCGCTGCGCGGCGACCCGGGCCGCATCCGCCAGGTTCTCGCAAATCTCGTCGGTAACGCGGTTAAATTCACGGAACGCGGACACGTCGTAGTTAAGGTGGAAATTGTCGAGGAGGGCGTCGGCGAGATTCTGATCCGTTTCAGCGTGAAGGATACCGGAATTGGAATCGCGCACGATGAACACGCAAAACTATTCCACGCTTTTGTTCAGGCCGACGGTTCCACGACCCGGCGGTATGGCGGGACTGGACTGGGGCTCGCCATCAGCAAGCGATTGGTCGGCCAGATGGGTGGCGAGATCGGGATGGAAAGCTCGCCGGGAATGGGTTCCAACTTCTGGTTCACCACGCGATTGAAAATAGGTCCCGGCGCGAGGGACCGTCGCGATCACTTCGGCCTGTTCGCAGGGCGGCGGGCGCTGATCATTGAGAGATGCCCCGCCACCGTGGAGTCGCTCGTTACCGCGCTGGGTGGATGGGGATGCAGTGCCGTTGCTGTCGCGAACTCCGCGGATGCGCTGGGCCTCGTGAATGCTGAGACCGCGACTGGAGGGAAATTCGACTTTGTCATCGCGAACCTCGAGGATGAGTCGCTGGATGCCATGGCGTTTGTGCGGGTTGCGAAGACGACTCCGCGCACGGCTGCCATCAAAATCGCGTCGCTTGCACGATTGAATGAACGGGACTCGGCGGTGGCTATGGAGCAGGGGATAATCGATGAAATTCTGTCTGTCCCGATCAAGCGATCGGCGTTGCAAGAGGTAGTGGGGCAATTGCTGGGATCCTCGCCGGCGCGGGCGGTTAAGAGAAACGGTCGCGCTCCTCTTTTCAGGCCGGATAAGGCCCAGCCAGCAAAAGGAGCCAGTCTGCGGGTGCTCGTTGCGGAGGACAGTACCGTCAATCAAAAGGTCGTCGCGTACCAACTGCAGAAACTCGGGCATTCGGTAGAAATGGTTTGCGATGGTCGTGCTGCCGTGGATGCAGTCAGCCGCGGGGGATTCGACGTGGTTTTGATGGATTGTCAGATGCCCGAAATGGACGGCGTTGAGGCGACACGGCTCATCCGCGAATGCGAGCGTAACGGCGATCGCAGAGTGTGGATTGTTGCGATGACGGCGAACGTGATGCCCAAGGACCGCGATACGTGTATCAATGCAGGGATGGATGACTATCTGGCAAAGCCGTTGAGGCTGGAGGAAATAACAGCTGCTCTGGAGCGTTACGGAAAGATCCGGGAGTTTTCCGATGCAGATGGCGTCTGGCGGGACGTTGTCAATCGAGATGCGCTCGATGGTTACCGCGAACTTGAAGCAGAGAGCGGCCGGAGCGTACTGGCCGGGCTCGTGAGAATCTTTCTGGAGAACACTCCGACAGTGATCCGGGGAACAAAGGAAGCCGTTGCGGCCGGTAACGGAGCACGGCTCGCCCGGGAGGCACACCTCCTAAAAGGGAGTTGCTCAAACTTTGGCGCGGCGCGGATGCGCTCGGTTTGCGAGAAACTTGAACTCGCCGCGAAAGCCGGAGAACTCGGACGGATGAATGAGTTGATCGCCGAGGTGGAACGCGAGTACGACTACGTCCGAATTGCGCTCGAACATGAAATTGGCGGAATCGCTTTATGAGAATACTAATTGCCGAGGATGACCCTGTATCCGCGAAGGTGCTTCAGTTTACGCTGGAGACCTCCGGACACGAAGTGCTGGTGGCCGAGCACGGCGCCGAGGCATGGGCGATATTCAATGCAAACCCGATTCGCTGCATTATCAGTGACTGGATGATGCCGGAGATGGATGGCATTGAGCTTTGCAGGAGGGTGCGGAGCAGGCCAAAAACCGATTATACATACTTCATTCTGCTCACCGCGATTTATACAGGCCGCGATAACTTGAAGAGCGCGATGGATGCGGGGGTTGATGATTTTTTGACAAAGCCGCTAGATCGCGAATCGATCATGATGCGGCTCAAGGTCGCCCAACGAATCATCGAGTTTACGATTCAGATTAAGCAACTGAAGGACCTCATCCCGATTTGCATGTACTGCAAAAAGGTGCGGAACGATGAAAACTTCTGGCAGGGGGTCGAGAGTTACATCGCCCAGCAGACGGGGAGCAATTTCAGCCATGGCATTTGCCCCGATTGTTTCACGAAGCATTCCCGTGTGCTCCCGATGCCCGGGGAGGTTTAGAAGCGTCCCGTCACGCGAGGATGCCTTTGATTACGTGTCCGTGAACATCCGTAAGGCGGTAGTCGCGTCCCTGAAAGCGGTACGTTAGCTTTGTGTGATCGAATCCAAGCAGGTGCAGTATGGTCGCTTGGAGGTCGTGAATGTGGACCTTGTCTTGTACGACGCTGAATCCCAGTTCGTCCGTCTCGCCGAATGAGAATCCGCGCTTCAATCCCGCGCCGCACATCCACAGGGAGAATGCGTCGGGGAAGTGGTCCCGTCCAAGAACCTGCCCGCCGCTTGTCCGGCCCTCGCGGAACGGTGTGCGCCCGAACTCACCACCCCAGATGATGAGCGTATCATCAAGCATGCCGCGTTGTTTGAGGTCTTCGATCAAGGCGGCAATCGGCTTGTCCGTGCGTTGCATTTTTTTGGTGAGACCATCGCGGATATCCTCACCGGGATTCGTGCCGTGGAAATCCCAGCCCCAGTCGAACAATTGCACAAAGCGCACGCCCTGTTCGAGCAGTCGCCGGGCTAGCAGGCAGTTGTTGGCGAAAGACGCATCGCCCGGCACAGCGCCGTAGGCTTCGCGGGTCGCAGCCGGTTCGCGTGAGATATCCATCACCTCCGGCACGCTTGTCTGCATGCGGTAAGCGAGTTCGTATTGGGAGATGCGGGTCGCGGTTTCGGGATGCCCAAGCTCCTTCACCTGCTCCTCGTTAAGATCGCGAAGTGCATCAAGCGTCTTCCTCCGTAGATCGCGATTCATTCCCGCCGGGTCGCTTACGTAAAGCACAGGATCGCCTTTGGAGCGGCACTGTACGCCTTGGAAGACTGATGGAATGAATCCGGTGCTCCAGCAATTCGCGCCGCCGCTCGGCTGGACGCCGCTGGAGATGAGCACAACGAATCCCGGCAGGTTTTGATTTTCCGTGCCGAGCCCGTACGTAACCCACGAGCCCATCGATGGACGTCCCTGACGCGGCGAGCCGGTGTAGAGCAGCAACTCCGCGGGTGCGTGGTTGAATTGGTCCGTCCACATGCTTTTGATGACGCAGAGGTCGTCTGCGACGCGGTGGAAGTTTGGCACTGCGTCCGACATCCAGATGCCGCCCTTCCCGTGCTGGGCAAATTTCCGCGGGGTGCCCATGAGTTTCGGTGTTCCGCTCGTAAATGCGAACGTTTTGCCCTTCACGAATGCATCGGGAGCCGGTTGCCCGTCACGTTTCACGAGTTCCGGCTTGTAGTCCAGAATGTCGAGGTGCGGCGGAGCTCCGGACATGTGGAGGTAGATGACCCGCTTGGCTTTCGCTGGAAAATGCGGCTTCCGCGCCTCCATCGGATTGGGCGTGGCAGACGCTTCGGTGTTCCCAAGCAACGCCTCGAGTGCGATTGCACCGAGGCTGAACTGCCCGGTTGTGCTCAGAAACTGACGGCGTGTGGTGTGAAGGAGATTCGAAAGGTTCATCGTTTCATCAAGGTTTCATCGAGGTTCAGCAATACGTTCGAAACCGCGGTCCACGCCGCGAGTTCGGTGATGTCGGCACCCTTTGGAGCCGCGCCAACTGGATTCGTTGCCATGTCGGCGGCCTGCTTCGGGTCTTTTGCAAATTGTTCGCGGGCCTCGGTGAGCAGTTGCGAAATGCGGGCGGCCTCGCGCGGCGACGGTTCGCGTTGGAGAACGATGCGCCAGGCTGTGCGAATTCGATCCTCTGGTTTGGGCGCGGATTCCATCACGCGTCGTGCGAGGGCCTGCGCAGCCTCGATGTAAACTGGGTCGTTCAGGGTGACGAGCGCCTGGAGCGGTGTGTTGGAGCGGTTCCGTCGAATGGTGCACACCTCGCGGCTGGTCGCGTCGAATGTCATCATGGATGGATACGGTGAGGTGCGTCGCCATTCCGTGTAGATGCCGCGTCGGAAGCGGTCTTCGCCGGTGCTCGTCTGCCAGTCCAGCCCTCCTCCGAATGCTGCGGAAAGTCCGGAATTCGGGCGCGCCGGACGAACACTTGGGCCATACATTTTCCGGCTCAGCAAGCCACTCACTGCCAGAGCTTGGTCCCGCACCATTTCCGCCGTTAGACGGATGCGCGGTCCGCGGGAGAGGAACTGATTCTCCGGGTCACGTTCCATCGCTTCGGGCGTGACTCGCGACGACTGACGGTAGGCGGACGATGTTACGAGAGTCTTGAGAAATGCCTTCGTGTCCCATTTCAGCGCGATGATTTCCGTGGCGAGCCAGTCCAGCAATTCGGGGTTCGACGGCAGTTCGCCCTGTGCGCCGAACTCTTCGCTGGTCCGAACGAGGCCGATTCCAAAAATCGATTCCCAATACCGGTTTGCGACAACGCGCGAAGTGAGCGGATTCTTTTCATCCACGAGCCAGCGCGCCAGCGTGAGACGGTTCATCGGTGCATCCTTCGGCGGCTGGTGGAATACCGCAGGAACCCCCTCCGTAACGGCATCGCCTACGTTCAGGTAGTTGCCGCGGATATGAACCTTGGTGGTGCGGCGTTTATCGGAAGCGAGTTCCCGAAGGATCGGAACCGTGTCCTGTTTGAGTTCGTCGATTTGCTTCCGGAGGGCTGCGAGTTTTTCGCGGTCCGGTTTGGATTCCGGCGCGCGTTCGCGGATGAAATAGTCGCGCAAAAACGCGGTCCGCTCCGCTGCTGCGACTCGGTGCAGTGCCCAGGGGGAGGCGTTGCCGGACGCCTGCTTAACCAGCGCACTTTGTGCGGCGTCGAGCACCTCCATCACTTCGCTTGCGCGCGGGTCGGAAGTCGTTGCGATGCGAATAAGTCCTGGATTATGGCCCGAATGCGGGGACTTCATTTCGAGCGTCACGACCAGCTTGGAACCGGCGGGAAGCTCGGTCGGAGCCGGGGAGACGAGCACCAGCGAATGCGGTGCACCTGTGCTTCCGCCGATTGCCCAACCGCGTTGCCCGGCCTTTTGTCCCTTGCGCTTTTTCTCCGTCGTAGCATCCGAGAGCACGGTGGCTTCATCAAAGTCAGGCTGGGTAAAATCCGCGACCGCGTTCGAGAAAGCGATTTCCCGGCGTCCGGTCAGGTCGAAGGGAATCGAGGCTGCGGCTTTGTTGCCGCTCTTTTCCCATACAGGATTCCGCGCATCATCGAGTGCCACCACGCGGAATCCATCCAGACGTTCGCCTGCTTCCTCGCGGTTCCAGACGACAATACGGTCGAGTTCCTGCGCCGATTTAAGATCCACCTCCCACCATGGATTGTCTGATTGTGCCGAGTGCGCCACCGAGCCTTTCGCGTACTGCGGCGCTGTGTTGCCGTCGATGGCACGTTTGGCTTCCGCGTTCTCGTACGTGGAGCTTTGCGACGCAGCTCCTTTGGTCGCCACGTTTTGCCCTCCAGAGAACACCTGAACTTCAGCGAGCTGCAGGAAAGTCGATTTTCCAGGCAGTTCGATCCGGACGAACCGTGCTTTTGGTCCCTTCGCGGAGGCGGTCGGAACCACTTCGGCGCGGACGCGTGTGATGACGAAGTTTCCGTTCGCGAATCCCGGGCCTTTGCCGGGCAGCGAATCATGAGTTAGCGTGTCAAGCTTGAGCGCGGTGATTCGATGCGGAGCATTCACTGGATACTCCAGCGTGCAGGTATCCGTTTTCGCCTCGTTCTTGGCAGAGAGCACGCTGCCGTCCGGCTGAATCGTCAGCGCCGCGCCGGATACTGATTTCGCTGAGGCGGGCAGTCCATTCCGCCATTCGACATTCGAGGGCAACTCGGCTGCCCACTTGTTCGCGGCTGCGATAACCTCCGGCTTTGGATCCTTTAAGCGACTTTCGATCTCCGCGATCTCGTTTGAGAGCGCTGCGCGCTGTTCCTTCTGGCGTTCGCCAGCGAATTTCAAAACCGGTTCTTCATCGCGGCGATCGGCGTCCTCCGTGTTGTTGAAGAACGCAAACATCCGGTAGTACTCGTGCTGCGAAATCGGGTCGTATTTGTGCGTGTGGCATTCGGCGCACGCGAACGAGGTTCCCATCCACACGGCCATCGTCGTGTTCGTGCGGTCCACGATTGCCGCATTGCGGAATTCCTCATCCTGCGTGCCGCCCTCGGAGTTCGTCATCGTGTTGCGATGGAATGCAGTGGCAATGAGTTGATCCTCGGTCGGGTTTGGGAGGAGATCGCCGGCGATTTGTTCCACCGTGAATTGGTCGAACGGCTTGTTGGCGTTGAATGAACGAATGACGTAATCGCGAAACGCCCAGATGGTTCGCGACGGGTCGTCGGCATAGCCTGCGGAGTCTGCGTAGCGTGCGAGGTCGAGCCACGTTCGCGCCCAATGTTCGCCATAGGCGGGCTTCGCGAGCTGCGCATCGACGAAGCGTTCGAATGCATCCGCTGCGGTGTCTTTTACAAAAGCGTCCACTTCCTCCGGCGAGGGAGGAAGACCCGTGAGGTCCAGCGCCACGCGGCGTGCGAGTGTTGGGCGATCGGCTTCCGGTTGGGGCTTCAGATTCTCCTTTGTGAGGCGTGAGTAAATGAATCCATCGATCGGATTGCGAACATTCCACGCCGATGCAGGAACGGGAGGAATCGCGGGACGTTTCGGAGTCTCGTACGCCCAGTGTTTTGCGTAAGGAGCCCCGGCCTTAATCCATTCTCGGAGCAGCGTGATTTCGCGCTCGTTGAGCTTTTTTCCGGTTTTCCTCGGCGGCATGAATTCATCGTCGTTGGTCGTGACGAGCCGCTTGATCAATTCGCTTTTTTCTGGGTCGCCCGGGACGATTGCTCTGTAGCCACCAAGGTCCACCGCGGCCCCTTCGGCGGTATCGAGCCGGAGCCCGTGCTCTCCGCCCTTGCGTTCCTTTTCATCGGGGCCGTGGCAGTGAAAGCAGTTGTTGGAGAGAATAGGTCGAATGTCCCGATTGAAATCAGGAACGGCCGCAGGAGCGAGCGTGGCGGCGGCTGAAAAAAAAAGGATGGCTGGAATACGGACCGTCATGAGTGAATGAGAAGCGCTGTTTAGCGTGTTTTCTTAGCGTGGAAGGTGTGTCGCGGGAAGGTGGAGGCGGATGAGGCGAATGTGGAGGTCGCTTTGGAAAATCCGCCGTTCGATTCCCATATCTGTCGCACGTTGCAGTCTGCCGCGATGAGCGGTCAGCGAGTTGGAAGCTTCTCATAAGCCTCCAACGTGGGAACGATGGAGCGAAGTGCGGTCGCCCAAAAATCGGGGGACGTAAGATCGGCGCCGAGCGTTTTCATTGCGACGTCCTCGCACGAAGCATTTCCCGTTGCTGCGAGGAATGCTTCGTATTTTGGGAGAAAAGCATCGCCCTCAAGTTTGAAGCGCGCGAACAGGGCCTGTCCGAGCAGATAGCCGAATACGTACGGGAAGTTGTAGAACGAAACGCCGGTGATGAAAAAGTGCATCTTTGAAGCCCAGAACATCGGGTCTGTGCCATCCGGCAACAGGGTGTCGCCGTAGAGGCTTCGCTGGGCTTCATTCATCAATTCGCGGAGGCGCGAGACGGGGACTTCTCCGGCGGCGCGCGCCGAATAAAACGAGTGCTCGAATTCGTAACGCATCGGGATGTTGATGAGATACGCGTGCGCCCGGAGCATTTCCTGATCGAGCAAGTAAGCCTTCATTTCCGGAGAGAGGGAGGATTGATTCAGCAGCCCATCGAGAAGAATCATCTCGCCGAAGTTCGACGCTGTCTCCGCAAGTGTCATCGGGTAGTTTGACGCGAAAGAGCGCGTCGGACGCAGAACGCAGGAGTGCCATGCATGACCGGCTTCATGGGCAAGGGTCACCATGTCATGCACCGTTCCGTGCCAGGTCATATATACCCGCTCCTCGCGACGAAGCAGCGAGCCGGTGCAAAATGCGCCGGGCCTTTTCCCTGCGCGTGGTTGGGCCTCGATCCAGCGGTTTTTGAGCATCGTGTCGAAGTATTCGCCGAGCCGCGGGTATGCGCGGTGAAATGACGTGCCTACGGTGTTGCACGCTTCATCCCACGTGAGCGGTTTCGCGTCCGGGGCGCTGACCTGTGGCGCTTCCAAATCGAAGAAGTGCAAGGCCGGTGTGCCCTGTAGTTTCGCCGCGGTGCGAATTGCACGGCGGGGGAGGTCAATGTTCGCGCGGATGGCGGCGAGCATCGCATCGAGTGAAGCGCGGCTCATGCCGCTATCGAAAAGTGGAGTGTCGAGAAAGTGGTCGATGCCGCGGTGCCCGTAGAGGCTCAGTCGGGTGCCCGCGATTCCATTGAGAGCAGCACCGAGCGTGTCTGCATGGTCATTCCAAGGCGTCTGCCCGGCATGGAACGCTGCCTCGCGTATCTTGCGGTCTGGTTCGGACATCAATGCACGCCGTCTCGCCATGGGCACGGTTTCCGTGTGCCCGTCGGGAAACGTCATCGGAAACTCCATTTTGCCGGTCAGTGTGTCGTAAAGTCGTCCCCAGGCGTGGAGACCGTTCACATTGAGGTCGGCTGCCAGTGATTCGAGAGCGGGTGCCATTTGTCGACGCCCCTCCTCGCGCATGCGACTCACTGCATATTCCGCCCCTTTGAGCGTCGGGCTTGCGAGGAGTTGAGAAAACGCGGCTTCGTCGAGCGCGGCGAGCCTGGCTTGAATCGTCGCACGCAGTTTGTCCTTCTCCGCGTCGAGCGTGGATGCCCAGGCCTCGTCCGTCTTCACCGCTTCATTCGTTGCATCGTCCGCTGAAAGGCAGCCAAGGAATGCGGAGAGATGACCGAGATGGTCCGTCAGCTGTTCGAAATCCACGAGCACTTTCGCCAGAACTTCGTGCGACGAGTCTGCATTGCCCGCAGCCAGGAGTTGCGCCCGTAAATCCGCTGACAGTTGGATTTTGAAGGATTGGTAATCCGGTGCACCGAATTCTGTGAACCAGGATTCAAGAGACCAGCGGTCGGGTGTGAGCGGTTGAGCGGAAGTCATGCTGCGGGATAGGGGATTGGAAGTGCGCGGTAAATGAATTTGAGCGGTTCCGACGATCCGTGCGACCCTTGGTTCCGTGCACGCTGAGCTTGCCGCTGGTGTCCTCAGTGCGCATTGTGGATCCTCATGCCTAGAGTATCGGACGTCCACATCATTGCCAATACCGCGCTGCCAACGCCGCGCGAAATGTTCGCCGCCATCCCGCGGCTGGAAAAACATGCCGCGCTTGTTGCCCAGGCTCGAGGCGACATATCTAAGATTTTGAGCGGGGAGGACAGCCGCTTCATTCTCGTGGTGGGCCCTTGCAGTATCCACGACTTAAAGGCGGGGCGTGAATACGCATCCCGACTCGCCAAACTTGCCGACGAGGTTCGGGATCGTGTGCTCGTGATCATGCGCGTGTATTTTGAAAAGCCGAGGACGACGATTGGCTGGAAGGGTTTGATCATGGATCCCCATCTCGACGGCACCAACGATATCCCTGAGGGATTCAGGCAGGCGCGGCGTTTTCTCATCGATGTGCTGGAACTGGGCCTTCCTACGGCCACTGAGATGCTGGACCCGATCACTCCGCAGTATATCGCCGATTTGATCTGCTGGAGCGCAATCGGGGCCAGAACGACGGAAAGTCAGACCCACCGCCAAATGGCCAGCGGTTTGTCCACACCGGTCGGATTCAAGAATGCCACCAGCGGGGCTGTGCTGCCCGCGATTAACGCCATCAAGGCTGCCATGCAGCCGCAGGTGTTCCTCGGAATCGACAATGACGGGCGGGCGAGCGTGGTCAGCACGGAAGGCAATCCCGATTGCCATGTCATCCTCCGCGGTGGAGACGATGGGCCGAACTACGATTCCAAATCTGTAGCCGACTCGCTTTCACTTTTGCAAAAGCACGGACTGCCCCGCGTGGTGATGATCGACGCGAGCCATGCAAACTGCGGCAAGAAGTACGCGGCGATGCCCGTGACATACCGCAGCATCCTCGAGCAGCGAGCGACCGAGAAGGGAATCGTTGGTGCGATGCTCGAAAGCAATCTGTTTGCCGGCGCGCAATCGCTTGAAGGCGGCCGTGATGCGCTCGAGTACGGGAAGAGCGTTACCGATCAGTGCATTGATTGGGACACAACCGAAGCTCTCATAAGGGAGACGGCTGCCAAGGCCTGACTGGCCAGTTCGCTTGAATAGCCGGGCGCGTCAGCGCTGGAGCGTGGTGGCTCGTCGGAACTTCTCGTTTAGGTTCGGGTGGTCGAGATTGTAGTGGAGTCCACGGCTTTCCCGGCGGAGGATCGCACTGTCCACGATCAGTGATGCGACCGTGACGAGATTGCGGAGTTCCAGCAGGTCGGTGGTGACCTTGAAGTTCCAATAAAATTCCTGCACTTCGGACGCGAGATTCCGCAGGCGTGTTGATGCGCGCAAGAGGCGTTTGTCGGTGCGCACGATGCCGACGTACTCCCACA
>SXWH01000054.1 GCA_005791535.1 Verrucomicrobiaceae bacterium
CGCACGGTGGTCGGCTTCCGTGACCATCCCGCTGACTTTGCAGAGGACGTTCTCGGACCGCGCAAGCTCGCGGATTTGCTCGCGCCACGGCGACATCGCGCCGTCCTTGATTCCCGGCTTCGCGATGTGATCGAGCACGAACGGTTGCTCGGGAAACTGCGCGACGAGCCGCAATGCCGCGGGCAATTGTCGCGGGTAGATGAGGATGTCGTAAGTCAGGCCGAATTGCCGCAACAGCGAGATGCCGCGTAGGAAGTCGGGGCGGATCATGAAGTCGTCGTCGGGTTCATCCTGCACGACATGACGGACGCCCGCGAAGCGCGGATGCCGTGCCAGGCGTTCCAAATCCTTCGCCACGTCGGGCGAGCGGAGATCCACCCAGCCTACGACCGCCTTCACACGCGGGTCGGCGTCGGCGAGGCCGAGCAGCCAGTCGCTTTCCTCGATGCCCTGCCGCGCCTGCACCGCCACGGAGCCATCGAATCCAAGCGGCGCTTGAAGCTGCGCGAGGTCCGCCGGCAGCCAGTCGCGATGCAGCGGCGAACCAGCCGGAATCCAGGGATACTGTGCGGTGTCGTAGCGCCAGAAATGTTGGTGGGCGTCGATTTTCATCATGCCCCGAGGCGAGCAATCCGCCGCCCGCGACGCAAGCCGCTATTCCCCGGTCAGGCCGAAAGCCGCCGCGAGATCCGGCGCGAGCGGCGATGTCCATTCAGTCCCCGCGGCGCAAAGCAATCCGCTGTGCAGCGCCTGACGGCTGATGACGAGCCGGGCTTCCAGCGCTGCGCTCCATCCCGTTTCGATGAACTCCAGGTAGCAGTCCTCCGACACGCCGTAGAGCTTGTCGCCGACGATGGGATTTCCGCTGTGCGCGAGGTGCACGCGAATCTGGTGCATGCGTCCGGTCTCGGGTTTTGCGCGCACCAGCGCGAACGCCGCGCCGTCTTTTTCAAAGCGCCGCCGCACCGTGAATTCCGTCCGCGCCGCCGCGCCGTCGGGATGCACGCATTGCTTCACCCACACGCGGCTCGTTGCGATTTCGCCCTGCCGGAGAATCGGCGCATCCACCGTCCACGCATCCTGCGCGGGCCAGCCGAAGACGATCGCATCATAAGCCTTCGCGACCTCGCGTCGTTCCATCCGCTGGTGAAAATCGCGCGCCGCTGTGGGATGCTTCGCAATCAAAGTGAGTCCGCTGGTTTCGCGATCGAGCCGGTTGATGATGCTCACCTGTCCGCCGTTCGCGATTTCGTAAGCGAGCAGTCCGCGGAGCTCGTCCCACAGCGTCCCGGTGTCGCCCGGCTTGCTCGGATGCACCTGCATAAATGGCGGCTTGTCCACGACGATGTAGTCGTCGGTTTCTGCAATGACGCGGGGCGGGTAGGGCGGTCTCAGTCTGTCGGATTTCGAATTCAGGCCGGAAGCGGTATCAGTCCTGCTCAATGTGTCATCACTCGATTCACATGCCCAGACATCCTGCACACGACAAACTGAAGGCCTGCCCGATTTTCCGCGACTTCGATGACGCGGAACTCGCCGCATTGCTGGAACTCGCCGAGCCCACCGTCCATGCGCCCGGTCAGTGCATCGTAAAGCAGGGCGAGGCAGGTAATTCGATGTACCTCATCGCCGACGGCACGGCGGAGATTACCATGCACACCGATTCGGAATCCGCGATTACGCTCTCGCGAATCGGTCCCGGAGACTTCTTCGGTGAACTCGCGGTTGTGGACCACGAGCCGCGCAGTGCGGACGTCACGGTGCTCACCGAGTGCACGGTGCTGAAGATCACTATGAGCCTCATGCGAATGTTCGCAGTCGAGTCGCCCTCCGCGGCCTTCAAACTCGCTATCGCCGTACTCGAAGTCGTCGGCCGCAGATTGCGTGCGCAAAACCGCCGTTACAGCGATTCCCTCGCCATCGTTTCCCTCCTGGCTGCCGGTGGGACGGTGATGGAAAGCAGTCCGATGGCTCGGGTTGCCGTATAGCCTGTATTGTGTGTGTTTTTGGACGAAACCACACGGAATAGTGTTTTTCGTGCCAGAATCGAAATTTCGTCCCGGCTGAATAATTTCACGCCTTGAGGCTTGCGCGGGGTGGCGGGGCGTTGCAATTTCCGCCCAACCGTGATGCCACCAAAGATCGCCGACGCGCCTGCTCGAACCCCCAAAAACTATATCCTCGATACCAACGTATTGATTCACGATCCCGGTTCGCCGTTCCAGTTCCAGGACAACGTGGTCTGGCTTCCAGTGGAAATCTTCGAGGAACTCGATCGGTTTAAGAGTGAAAGCTCTACACGCGGTGCGAATGCCCGCGAAGTCCACCGCCGACTGAGCGAAAAATTCGTCACCGCCGAGGACATGAAGCGCGGCGTGAAACTCCCGAACAACGGCGTGCTTCGCGTCTGGCTGAATCCGCTTGCCCGGTTCAACGGCAAGGAATGGCAGCTCGTCGGCGACTCGCCCCGTTTTAAACTGCTGCAGCAGCTCTTCCCCGATATGTCGGTGCCGGACAATCGCATCATCGCCGCCGCATGCGCCGTGTCGGATGCCGAGAAGGGACCGGCCATCCTCGTCACGAAGGATCTCAACGTCATGCTCAAGGCCCGCACTCTCGGCCTCGAAGCGCAGGACTACCGCACCGACCGGGTGGACGACGGCGACATCCGCAAGACCATGCGGACGAAGGACGAGGAATACGAGACCCTCGATGTTGCGGGTCACACCGTCCAGGCGTTTGCCAGCCAGGAGTCGATGGTCATCGACAAGGCCGCGAACTTCCTCGCCAACCACTACATCCTCGTGCGCAACGAAGAGGAGCCGACGCACGCCATCCCTGCGCGCCACACCGCCGGTGGCGAACTTCGCAAACTCCGGCGCGACCGCATTACCATTCGCGGCGGACGCTGGCTTTCGGCGCTGAATCTCGGCCAGCGTTTCTTTCTGGATGCGCTCTATGATCCCGCCATTTCGCTCATCACCGTCTATGGCAAGGCCGGCACGGGAAAGACGCTCCTTTCCGTCGGCGCGGCGCTCGAGCAGGTGCAGACCGGCGAGTTCGAGAAAATGCTCATCACCCGCGTCATCATGCCCACAGGACGCGACATCGGCTTCCTCCCGGGGCGCATCGAGGAAAAGATGCAGCCCTGGGTGCAGCCCGCGTTTGATGCGCTCGAACTTCTCCTCACGCGGCCCCGCAAGCCCGAGCACTTCGAAAACAAAAAGCAGAGCAAACGGAAGGTCGAGGAACCGCATTTCCCGCCGTCGTCCAATGGCCCCGTGAAGCCGCCCGGCCGTCCATGGGAGCCGCTCATGGCGTCCGGACAAATCGAAATCGAAGCCATCACGCACATCCGCGGACGCAGCATACCGAACGCCATCTTCATCGTGGACGAAGCCCAGCAGCTCACGCCGCACGAAGCCAAGACGCTCATCACCCGGATGGGCAAGGGCGCGAAGATGGTCCTCATCGGCGACCTCGGGCAAATCGACAACCCATACGTCGATGCCCACACGAACGGCCTCGTTTACGCCCGCAACCGTCTGCAGGGCCAGCCCTGGATGGCTCACATCAATCTCTTCAAAGGCGAGCGCAGCGAGATGGCCGAAGTCGCCGCGAATCTCATGTAGCAGGCTGACCCGGCCGTCCGCCGGATTCATACGCCGTGCATTCGCGGATTTTTCGGGCGATGAATTCGCGCTCGGCGGGGAGTGAGGCGAGAGTTCCGGCATGCCGGAAATGCGCGAGCGCGGAGGCACGGTCGCCAAGTTCGGCGGCGAAGGTTCCGCGGATGACGTGGAAGAGGTGATGCGTGTCGAGTTTGATGCGATCGGTGATTGCGTCGAGCGCATCGATTCCGGCCTGCGGGCCTTGCACCCGTGCGACCGCCACGGCGCGGTTCATCTCTGCAATCGGCGACGGCTTGAGCGTGAGCAGTCGATCATACAGCGCAAGGATGCGCGGCCAGTTGGTGCCCGCGTCGTCGGGCGCGGTGCTGTGGCATGCGGCGATTCCGGCTTCGAGGTGGTATTCGCTCACGGCGTTCCCGTTTGCGGCGAGACCGAGACACAGGACGCCGCGCTCAATCATCGCGCGGTCCCACGCTGCGCGATCCTGTTCATGCAGTCGCAAAAGATTCCCCGCTGCATCTGTGCGGGTGCGAAGCCGGGCGGCGTTGAAGAGCATCAGCGCGAGCAGCGCAAAAACGCGCGGTTCCCGCGTGGATGCATGGCCCGTGAGCAGCGTGACGAGACGGATGGCGTCGTGGCAAAGGTCCTCGCGTACGAGGTGTTCGCCGGTGCTGGCTTTGTATCCTTCGTTGAAGAGCAGATACAGCGTGCCGAGCACGGCATCGAGACGCGCCGGTAATTCGTCCGGCTCGGGAATGGCGAAGGGCAGGGCGAGGTCGCGGATGACCTGACGCGCACGCACGAGTCGCTTCGCGATCGCGGCTTCACTCGTGAGAAATGCCGCCGCGATTTCCGCTGCGCTCAATCCGCAGAGCGTGCGCAACGCCAGCGCCGTCTGCGCCTCCAGCGAGAGCTGCGGATGGCAGCACACAAACATCATCCGCAGTGTGTCGTCCGTAAATGTGTCGTGCGTCTCGCCGGCAGGGGAGGAGAGCCAGCGTTCATGTTCCGTGGCGATGCTTTCCTCCCGCGTCTGCCAGCGCTGTTCGCGACGGAGAAAATCCACGGCCAGATTCTTCGCCGCCTGCGTGAGCCAAGCGACAGGATTCTCCGGCACACCGCGATACGGCCACGTTTGAAAGGCGCGAACGAGCGCCTCCTGCACGACATCCTCGGCAAGCTGGAGCCGATGCGTTCCGAGATGCGCGGTGAGCGTGGCGACGAGGCGCGCGCTTTCCTGCCGGAAGAGTCCCTCCGCAATCCGGCTCGCTTCGGGTGTTTCCATGCGGGCTGGTTCAGGCATCGCCAAAAACGCGCCGCCGCAGCAGCTTCACGTCGATTGGCACGAGCAGCAGGATGACCAGCGCGCTGAGGCCCGCGGCGGCGGCGACGTGCGGCGTGAGTTCGCCGCGCAGGAGCATCCAGCGCAGGCCTTCGCAAAGGTGATGCAGCGGATTCAACTGCACGGCGCTGTGCAGCCACGGCACGTCCGGCAGTGGGAAATACGTGCTGCTCGCAAAGCCGAGCGGCAGGATGACGAGAAAGAACGGCAGCCCCATGTGGTCGATGCTTGGAAGCGTCGCGGTGAAAAGCAGCCCGACACACGAGAACGCCAGCGCCGCCAGAAACAGCACGGGAATCGCCAGCGGCAGCCACGCCCAGTGCAGCGTGAGCGCGCCAGCCCAGCCAAAGCACAGCAGCACGCCGCAAACGATAATCGCGTATGTTGTCGCGAGCGTGGCGGACCACA
>SXWH01000055.1 GCA_005791535.1 Verrucomicrobiaceae bacterium
ACCGGTATCGCCGTCGGCAGGGCCACCAACATGCCCCCGCACACTCTCGTCGAAGTCATTGATGGCGTCTGCGCGCAGATCGACGATCCGGAAATCACCATCGAGGGCCTGATGCAGTTTGTGAAAGGCCCCGATTTCCCGACCGGCTGCGAGATCCTAGGAAGTTCGGGAATCAAGAGCTACTTCAACACCGGCAAGGGAGCTGTGCGCGTTCGTGGAAAAATCGGTGTCGCAGAATTGAAGGGCGGTCGCGAGCAGCTCATCATTTCGGAAATCCCCTACAACGTGAACCGCGCCACACTCGTCGAGCGCATCGCGGACTTGGTGAATGAGAAGGTCATCACCGACATCAGCGCGATTCGCGACGAATCGGACGAGAACACGCGCGTCGTCGTCGACCTGAAGCGCGACGCCAATCCGAAGGTCGTCATCAACAACCTCTTCAAGCACACCGCGCTGGAATCGTCGTTCTCGGCATCGATGCTCGCCATCGATCACGGCAAGCCGAAGCTCCTTTCGCTCAAGGACGCGATTACGTGCTTCATCGAGCACCGCCGCGAGGTCGTGCTGCGCCGCACGCGCTTCCTGCTGCGTGAAGCCGAGAGCCTCGCTGAGCGTCTCGAAGCGCTACTCATCGCACTGAACAACCTCGATGATTTCATCAAAATCATCCGCGACTCGCGTGATCGTGACGACGCACGAACGAAGCTCATGGCGCTATCGTGGACCCGGACGAGCGTGGAGCAGATCGGAATTCTCATCCGCGACGAAGGCAAACTGGTCGATGGGCAGTACAAATTCAACGAGCGGCAGTGCAACGCGATCCTCGACCTTCGCCTCTATCAACTCACCGGCCTTGAGCGCGAAGCAATCAAGACCGAATACGACGCACTCATCGAGACCATCAAAGACCTTCTGGACATTCTCGCCAAGGAATCGCGGGTTATGGCGATCATCAAAAAAGAACTCAGCGTCATCCGCGAGAAATACGGCAACCCGCGAAAGACCCAAATCGTTCCGGACGAGGGCGAAATCAACATCGAGGACCTCATTGCCAACGAAGGATGTATCATCACCATCACGCACGGTGGATTCATCAAGCGGACCGCCGTCTCCGCCTACCGCGCGCAACGCCGCGGCGGAAAAGGCGTGAAAGGCATGATCACACGCGACGGCGCGACGGAGGAGGATGCGGATGATTTCGTCGAACATCTGTTCACAGCAACCACGCACGATTACCTCGTCTTCCTCACGAAGAGCGGGCGCTGCTACGTGGAACGCGTGTTTGAAATCCCGGAAGGCTCGCGCGCATCGAAGGGTCGCAGTATCGCGAATATCCTCGAATTGCGGCAGGATGAGAAAATCGCCGCAACGATTCGCATTCAAGGCCAGAAGACCGAGGAGGAAACCTGGACTGATCAACTCTTCATCTGCTTCGCGACGCGCAGTGGCATCGTGAAAAAGACGAACCTCAGCGAGTTTAAGAACATCCGGAAGGGCGGCATCATCGCGATTCAGATCGAACAGGCTGATGAACTCATCGACTGCAAACTCACGAATGGAACGAACGAACTCGTGCTCATCACCAAGGACGGAATGAGCATCCGCTTCAACGAGGAGGAAATGCGCGATCAGGGCCGCAACAGCATCGGTGTCTGGGGAATCCGGCCCGATACTGGCGACCATGTCGTCGCGGCTGCGATTGTTGACAACAATTGCACGCTGCTCGTCGCGGGCGCGAACGGCATCGGCAAACGAACACCATTCGAAGACTACCGCATCCAATCCCGCGGCGGAAAAGGCATCATCACGATGAAAACCGGCGACAAGACCGGCGAAGTCGTGGGTGCACTCACGGTACGGGAAACCGACGAACTCATGCTTATCACCAACAAAGGCCAGATGGTTCGCACGCGGGTGAAAGAGATTCGCGAGACCGGACGAAATACGATGGGGGTTAAACTCATCGACCTAAAGGGAGCGGAGAAACTCTCCGGAATCGCGCCAGTGGTGGCCAACGAGGAAGACGAAGAGGAACTTCCCGTCGCACCTTCCGAGTAAACTGAAAATGAGCATACCCATCACCGACCTTACCTTGCGTCCGCCGCGCAGCCCAAAGGCGCGTCTCGGAGGATATGCTTTGCTGCCGAGGATGCTCGACAAGTGCCGGGCCGAGCTCAACGGCTCCGCGGGAACATTCCACTTTGCGTGTCCGAACGATCAGCGGATTCTCGGCTTTCTCGGAATCGATCCATCCGCGCTCAAGTCGGAGGTCGCGAAAGGCGGCGGCGATGGCGAAATTCTCAAATGGATTCAAGCCAATCAGACGAACCGCCATACGCCCGAAGCGATAGAAGCGTGGAGCGACGGAATGGATAAGCGGCGGCCAGTAGATGGCGAAGACCGACAGCGTTTCGACAGCTACCTCGCCGAATGCGGGCCCGGGAGGACTGACATACTCTATTGGAGCGATCTGCTCGATCTGGACGACTTCGTGTCGTACGGAGGCAAGGCCTGACCCCGCCGATGCACTTGCACGGCGTCAAAGGAATCACCGTTTCCCGAGCCGCCCTGCCCGTTTCAAACCGAAGCCGCGAATGAGTTCTGCCAAACACAAATTCGCTGCAACGCTTCGTCCGGTCTGGCGACTCGCCCGCAGTGCGTGGAGGCGCCTGACCGGAAGCTCCGGCCCGGCCAAGGAAAAGAGCATGCTCCCCGTGCTGGTCCAGGTGCTGGCGGGATTCACGAAGCACGATGGAAAGGTCGTGGAGGAGGAAGTCGAATCCGCGCTCGGGTTCCTCCGGAATGACTACCCCGAGACCGTTTACTCGGAACTCACCCGACAATTCAGCGCTGCGCTGAACGAACAACAGGACCTCGCGGCGATGGCTTCGCGACTGTCCGTCGAACTCCAACCTGAGCGTAAAGTCATGCTTGCGGTGGAGCTCTACGACATCATCGCGCGCTCGGGTAAGCAGAAGGTTCAACTGGATTCCTTCCTCGCATTTGTGGAGCGCCTCGGAGTTGCCGCTGAAACACAACACATCGTCCAGAGGCTCACGCACTCTGCAATGGGCGACACAACGCCGGTGAACTCGGGCACATCAGCGTTGGAAATCCTGAGCTTTGGCCACGACGCAAACGCCGACGTCACACTCAAAGGATTGAAGCAAGGCGAACGCCTGCTCGCGTTCCGTTATCACGATCTCGTTCTGTTAAAGAACAACAGCGGAAACCCCGTCTTCGTGCGTGGTCGTCCGCTTCCGCCCGGATCGTTCTGCCGCATCTATGCGGGACAGCGCGTCATCCTCGACGAGAAGGTGCTGACCTTCCAGGACCTCGCGTACTACTTCAACGCAAAGAAGAACATCGCCGTCACCCAAGTTTATCTCGAGCTGAGCGACACCGATGAAGTCCAAATCGCCCGCGCCCGCAGTCGCGACAGCATTCTGGAGGTGCGTTTCGGGCTCAAGGTGCAGGTGCGTGCGCTTAAGGACGTCGATGCAAAATTCAATGGTGTGACTCTGAGGCAGGGCACGCTCCTGAATGGCAATCTCGAGGACCGCATTATCTTTCACAACGATGCCGAACTCCTGCTTTCGGACTTGCGCCGACGCGCCCGCGCACTCGGTGGTCGCTTCGCGCTGAAGAGCTACAAGAGCGTCTACCAAGTCTCCAACATGACGCAGAAACTGGGAGTCGATGACATCCTGCTTTCTCCCGGAACATCCGGAACGGTTCTGCTGACCATCCACTGTGATTACGAAAACCGGGTTGGCCGGCTGGATGTCGTCGAAGCGGACCGCGAAATCACCGTGGGCGACCGCATCGTTCCCGTGCGCGGCACTTGCGAGCTCAAGGACGGCGACATCATCCGAATCGATGCCGGCCAAGGCCTTCGGTGCGACTTCAGCGAGCGTATCATCGAGGAAGAGCGGAACATCATCTCGTCGCTGGAACTGCGGGACCTGACTTGCCACTTCGGCGGCAACGTGAAGGCACTCGACGGCATCACCTTCACTCTGACCCGTGGCGATATCGTGTGCGTGATGGGCGGCAGCGGCTCGGGGAAAAGCACTCTGCTCCGCGCAATCGCGGGGCGGCTTCCGCCTTCACGCGGCGGGGTGTTCCTCAACGGCCAGTCGCTCTACGAGAACCTCGACGACTTCAAGCGCTTCATCGCGTTCGTGCCGCAGGATGACGCGTTCGATGATCATCTCACGGTCGAGGAGAATCTTCGCTACGCAGCCTCAATCCGGTCGCCGCATCTGAGCAAACGCGATCGCGTCCGGCGGGTGGACAGCCGTCTGGTCGAACTCGGCCTCGCCGAACGCCGCGGAGTCATCGTCGGCTCGGCCGAGAAAAAGACGCTCTCCGGCGGCGAGCGGAAGCGCCTCAACATCGGCCTGGACATGATTTCCAGCGCGGACGTGTTTCTTTTCGACGAACCCACCAGCGGCCTCAGCAGCAAGGACAGCGAGCACGTCATCGAAATCATCCGCGGCCTCGCGCACAACAAGATCGTACTCGTGGTCATCCATCAGCCGAGCCAGCGGCTGTTTCAGATGTTCAACAAAGCGATCCTGCTCGATCGCGGTGGCAAGATGGTTTTCCACGGCACGCCGACGGAAATGCTCAGCTACTTTGCAGAGGCCGCTGCGGAGGAAAAGGGCGTGCCGCCGGAGACTCTCGCGATTGAGGCGACGCGCCCGGAGTTTGCGTTCGATATCATCGAGACACCGCTGCACGATCTGAGCGGCGAAATCATTCTGGAAGAAAGCGGCAGCGGCCAGCTCCTGCCGGCCCGCCGATTCTCGCCGGACTTCTGGCGCGATCGCTACGAATCGCACCGGCTCTATCAGGACATGCGCCGGGTGCCTCTTAAGCCGCAGACGACCTCGCAGATTCACCTTCCCTCGCAATCGTCGCAATCATCGCAGCCGGATGCACCGAAGCGGCCGCCATCTCCGCCGCTCGCGAAATTCCGCGCCCGCGAGGAGTGGCTGCAATTCACCACGCTGCTGCGCCGCGCCTTCCTCTCGAAGCTGCGCAATGCCGCCAGCCTCATCGTCACGCTCCTCGCGCCGCCGGTCCTGGCATTCGTGGTGGGATGGGCGCTGTACTTCACGGACAAAAAGGACGTGCCGGATGGCGGCTACATCTTTGTCCACGCGTTCCATATCCCGACCTACATCTTCATCGCCCTGCTCGTCGCATTGTTCCTCGCGCTGATGAACAGCGTGGAAGACATCATCCGCGACCGCATCATCCTCCAGCGCGAGCGGAATCTCAACGTGAACATCGGCTATTACGTCACGGCGAAATTCCTCACGCTCTGCGTCTTTTCGGCTCTGCAATGCGCGCTGTTTGTCGTCGTGGGGAACTGGATTCTGGAAGTCCGTGGCATGTTCACCGTTTACTTTCTGTGGACGTTCCTGAACGCCCTGAGCGGCATTTCACTCGGACTGCTCGTTTCGGCGATTGTCCCGAATTCCAAGACCGGCGCGATGCTCGTGCCGCTGATTCTCATTCCGCAGCTCATCTTCGGCGGCGCGCTGATCAAGTACGAGGAGATGAATCGCGACCCGGATTTGCTGTATTCATTCAACCGCGTCTTCGGAAGAAACCGCACGCAGGAGAATATCGAGACCGACAAGAAGCTCCGCGTCCCGTTTATCAGCCGGCTCATTGCGACGCACTATAGCTACGAGGCGCTGGTCGTCGCGCAGGCAAAGTTGAATCCCCTCTCATCACGGCAGGCGAAGCTCGACGAGATGATTCGCAACCTCGCCAAATCATCGGCATCGGCTGCGGAGAATGATCGTCTGTCCGACCTCAAGGACACGCTCGCCCAGCTCTCCGGACTCGAGGCGGGCTCGGCGCGGGAAATCGACAGACGGCTTGCGCGCATCGACGAAATCATCGCCGGCGCCACGCCTTCGCTCCGCGATTTCAAAACGAAGGTTCTCGGAACCACGGCAGATCAGCTCTACAACAACACCAAGATCAACGACATGGTCTCGAAGGCCGAGAGCGAGCAAAACGACTACCGCCGCGAGTATCCCATCAACGTGTTCTTCAGTCCGGAGAAGCACCATTTCTACTGGTTCTCCAACAAGGACACCGGCTGGACGACCTCGGTGTACGTTCGCAACGGCCTCGTGCTTGTCGGCACGTCGGCGCTGATGCTCGTCCTGCTCGGCTACATTCTCCGGCGGCAATTGAACCGCACGGGCGCCTGAGTTTACTTGCGACGGTTCTCGGCGACGAACTCGGCCATCCGCTCCATCGCGATCTTAATCTTGTCGAGCGAAGTCGCGTAGCTGCAGCGGATGTGACCCTCGCCACTCGGGCCGAACGCCGGGCCGGGTACGCAGGCCACCTGCTTTTGCTCCAGCAGACCGAGCGAGAATTCCCGGCTCGTCATCCCCGTGGAACGGATCTCCGGGAAAACGTAGAACGCACCGTGCGGCTTGAAGCACGGCAGGCCCATATCGTTGAGGCTTCGCACGATGAAATTGCGGCGCGCCTCGTATTCCTTGCGCATCATCTGCACGTCGTTCTCACCGCTTTCGAGCGCTTCGATTGCCGCGTCCTGCGCCATCGTGTTTGCGCAAAGAATTGCGTATTGATGCACCTTCATCATCGCCTCCGTGAGCGGTGCCGGTGCGCACGCATAGCCGATGCGGAATCCCGTCATCGCAAACGCCTTTGAGAAGCCGTGCAAAAACACGCACCGCTCGCGCATCCCCGGCAGCGCTGCGATCGAGAAATGCGACGCTCCGTCGTACGTGAGCTCGCTGTAAATCTCGTCCGTGAGCACCACGAGGTCGTGCTCCACGCAAAGCTTCGCGATTTTCTCCAGCTCCTCGCGCGTTTGCGTCGCGCCGGTCGGATTGCACGGGAAGTTCATCATCAGCACCTTCGACTTCGGCGTGATGTGCCGCGCAAGTTCCTCGGCGGTCATTCGGAAATTATCCGCTGCATGGGTCGGCACCGCGATGGGGATGCCGTGAGCCATCACCACGCTCGGGCTGTAGCTCACGTAGCAGGGCTCGTGGTAAAGCACCTCGTCGCCGGGATTCAGCAGCGCGCGCAGCGCGAGGTCGATGGCCTCGCTCACGCCCACCGTTACGATCACCTCCGTCTTCGGATCGTATTGCACCGCGAAATGCTTCGCGACGTACTCCGTGATGCACTCGCGCAACCGCGGAAGCCCTAGATTGCTCGTGTAGCCGGTGTGCCCGCGCTCGAGCGAATAAATCGCCGCCTCGCGGATGCGCCACGGCGTGTGGAAGTCGGGCTCGCCGATGCCGAGCGAGATCACGTCCTTCATGCTTTGGACAATCTCGAAGAAGTCCCGGATTCCGCTGCGGGGGATGTCCCGGATGTGGTTTGCGATATGTTTGGAAAGAGTCATTGAAATTAAAAAGATGGAATTTGGATGTTGGATGAATGCGGCGGACCGGTTCGGGGGCGTGCCGCGCGCGGGTTCCGTTCCGCCTTTTTCTAGAAAAAAGACACCCCGGCGCGGCTACGAGCGTTTGCCGTAGCTCGTGCGACCAATGCTGCTGCGGGCGGGAAAATCACGGTGCCACCGCGAGCCGCTGCGGGCCCGCCTCCTTGTTCAATTCAATCCCGTTTTCCTTGTAAGTCTTCAGGCGGAAATGAGTCGCCGTGCTGATCACGCCCTTCAGCGTGCTGAGCTTCTCCGAAACAAAACCCGCCACCTCGTGCAGCGTCGTGCCTTCCACCACCACCAGCAGGTCGTAGCCACCGCTCATCAAATAGCAGCTCTGCACCTCCGGGAAACGCGAGATGCGCTCCGCCGTCTTGTCAAAACCGCCCTCGCGCTCCGGCGTCAGCTTCACCTCGATCACCGCGGACACCTGCTCCTTCGACACCTTCTTCGGATCCACCACCGTGTGATACCCGAGCACCACTCCATCCGCCTCCAGCTTCGCGATGCGGGCAATCACCTCCGCCTCCGTCAGATTCGCCGATTTGGCGAGGTCGGTCACGGAAGTGCGGGCATTGGCGCGAAGCAGCGGCAGGATTTTGTCCATTGAAAGGCCAGCACAACTCTGCGGGAAAGCCCGTTCGGGCAAGCCAAAAACCGCACGCGGGGCGAGCAAACCGCCAGCGCCGCTTCCTATTTCACACCGTGCCGAAGGGCATCCAGCCACGATTGCACAGCGTCTTGTGATTCGTGATCGCAGTCCTCATTCGCGATATGCCGGATGTTGTTAAGAACGCGGAGAAGCATCGCGCGCTGTGGAAAAGGCAACAGATGGTGCGGCTGGAGTTCGATATCCTGACTTTCGAGGAGCCTCCTGCATTCATCGAGATGCATCCGGCGCCCTCCGTGAAACGGGTCGAAAAACACATGCTCCATTCGCGCGATAAAATGACCGGGCAATCCCACACCGGAAACCTTCAGTCCGGCACGACGGGCAACGAGCATATAGACGATCGTGAGTGAAATCGGGTTTCCAAATCGCGAATCTATCACTTTCGGCAGGATGGAATTTTCCATCGCGTAGTAGTCGTCCTCGTTTCCGCTAAATTTGAGTTCCTTTCCGAGAAAATCGCCGAGTATCTCGTGCTGCTCGTCCACATCCATCGCTTCGGGAAGACGCCGGCGCAGTTCTGTCCCCCACGCATCAAGATTCCGCCGTGCGCTTGAGAAATCCTCACCCGGGAACAGCGCGGCAGCGATTTCCCATGCAGCCTCCTCGAGGTCGCTCTCCTCGCCAAACCCACCGCAGATGGTGCAAACCTTCCGAATCGAGATTCCCCGCTCGATTTGAAAGATGGTTTCCTTCAACCGGCGTTCGATACGACCGCTTGCGTTCAGCAGGAGTTCGCGCAGATCGGGCAGGACTTCCGCGCCGCGCGTGATAAGTTGACGTTCCACGAGTTCGGCTGTGTCCGTATCCTCATCGCTCAGCAGCCGAAAGATCGATTCCCTCTGCGGTATCATTGAGAAAAACATACCGCCGATTCGCCCGCAGGCAAGAATACGCACGCGCGGAACGCCGGGTTCAAAGTCCGCCGATGAATGGCTCCGATATTACGAGCACCGGCGTACAACCGGGCGTCTCGCAAAGCGGCGCACCGCCGTTGTCGAGAACTACGAGCACTTTGACCCCCGGCGCATCGCGGAAACAAAACTGCTCCACCCGTGTCGCTCCGGGTTCCTTCACCGTACCATTTTGAACAGGCATCAAGTGTTCGACGACTCCATCATCATGAGCGGATGAATCGTGCTCGAGAACGGCGGACAGATGTTCGAGCGTCGGATACATTCCGGTATCCAGCCTCAGAAGTTCGAGATCTGTACCGGACTGAACGCCCGATCCTGATCCGCCCCCGCCGGCCACCGAGTTCAATGCATCGGAAAAATCCGGGCGCCGCCAGGCGATTTCCTCAGTCTTCGAAGCGCTTACCGCCGGAGGTATGGACACATCGATTGACTCATCGGGCATATTGGGCTTCGTGCCGCCGAATTCGGTCCCGGAGAAACCATCGACCTCAAACACCGGCGACGGAGAAACCGAGTTCGGCGAAGTGGGCGACGCATCGCTGGAGGACGCGCTCGATGAGACCAAAAGAACCGGCGGGAGCGAGGGCAAGTGGTTCGCGGAGCCAAACGCAGGCGCAACCGGATACCTCCCGCCAATTGAATCCGGCCGGGAAGAAATCGATTGAGGCGCAGCGGCGGATACCAAATGCCGTGCCGGTGTCGCCGGCGAAAAACCGGAGACACCCTGCGGTAAACTCTGATGTTCGACTTCCCGATGCAACGCCGATTGCCTCACCACGTTCGCCGTCGCGAGCACTGCCGGGCCCGGCAAAGGAGCTGCGGGCTGAATCGGTGCCACGGCGAATGCCGGGAGAACGCCAGTCGTCGCACCGGCTTCGCGCGAACCTTCGATTGACGACTGGATGACGGCATGAACAGGTGACTTCAGATCCGTGTGCGTAGCGGAGTTTACGACCATCGCCGGACCGCTGCGTTCCATTGCAGGACTTGAAGCGGGTGCCGCCGGTTCAACTCCTACAAGCGCACTCTGCGGGCTTTGCCACGTCAGCGCTACTGAAGCGACAATCGCTCCGAAAACGATTCCCGCAGCAGCAGGCAGAACCCATGACGGAATTCGGCGATGGACCGGAGTCGGGAGCGCAGTCGCCGGAGAGAGCCCGATGATTGCAGCCTCAGCTTTGATTTCCCGCCAGTGCTGCTCGGTGAGTGCGGCATTGAGTTCGGTCGAAAACGCCCGTTGAAGCTTCTTCGCGAACTCCACTGTCTCCTCAAACTCGCGAATCAATTCCGGGTCGGACATCAACTCTGAGTCGAAGGCGTTAGACTCATCGGGCGTCATCGCACCCAGCGCACCGGCGGTCAGACGTGGATCGTCCATCTTCATCGCACGTTGCGCCTTTCCGTCCGGCGCTGTTCAGCGAGCGCGCGAAGCCGCTTGAGACCATGGTGGAGGAGGAAACCGACATTGCCTGCCGTGTGGCCCGTGATTTTCGCGATTTCGTCGTATGTGAGGTCGCTTTGAAATTTCAGCCGGATCAACTCCCGCTGATTCTCGGGAAGTTCATCAACCAGTTTCAACAGCCACACCAGTTCATCGCGGGATTCGACCGATTCGGAAGGGCCGGGCTTCTGACAGAACCCATCCGGCAGGAAAGGCATTGGTACAATGCGCTGCTGTTTGCGAACATGATCGAGCGCACGAAATCTGGTAACGGTAAACAGCCAGCCTTCGAGATGCTGCCCGCCGGTCGGAGGTGGTTCCGTAGTCTGTTCCCGTTCGGCTGAGAGTGCCCGGACATATGTGATTAACGTCTCCTGAACGATATCGCGGGCAGCATCCAAGTCGCTCACAAAACTGTGCGCGTATTGAATGAGCGGCCGTTCGTATCGGCCGAGCAGTGCCTGCAAATCTGGCAGTTCAGATGGTGACATTCCGTGGATTAATCGAAGACGCGGGGGCTCGCCTTGGAGCATTCGTAACCAAATCATAGAATCCGCACAACCACCTTTGCTGACGTCACTTCACCACCTCGCCACCGGACCGCACGGCTAATTGCGCGTCACTTTGAGCCGAACGAAACGCTGGCCTGCCCCTGGCGAAGGGTCCGCAACATTAACTACACGGAACGGCGGCTCGCCTGCGATCGCGGCATCACTCACGAAGCCGGTTCCGCTTGGCGTGCCGCCGGCGGTGCTGGTGGTGATGGTGGTCCATGTGGAGAGGTCGCTGCTGATTTGAAGCTCGTATGTGAGATCGGTCGCGAGCGGGTCGCGGCGGAATGTGACTTGAAGCGCGCCGCCGCCTGCGACAGCAGCACCGTTGGTCGACAGTCCGGCGGCCAGGAGATTTGCCGTCTTCGCCGGGAAGCCCCATGCGTATTCGATAAGGTCGCGGATGCCGTCGCGATCGGTATCGCCCGTGTCGCTGATGAATTCGCCGATGTAAAAGTTCGCAAGTTCCCACGTTTTGCGCCGACTGAGCACGGGGGCCGGCACGTAGTTCACGGTGAGGCGCGGACGGTTTGTCGATGTGGTGGTTTCGCGGGAGTGGAACCGCTTCGCGGACGGGACGGCGAAGAAGACATTACCAGAGACAGGTGCGATGTTTGCGATCGTGAGTGTGACGATGCTGTTGGCGAAATCGACGCCGCCCGGTGCGATGAGCGCGCCCGGTGCGATGCCGTCTCCCGTCACACGCATTCCGGCGACGAGGCCATCGGTATCGGACACGGAAATCGTTAGAGCGCCGCCGGTGCCGGTGGAGAATTTTACGGCGCTCTCGACGTCGGCTTTGAGCATCCATCCAAAGTTCGAAGAGGGCGAAGCGAGCCACGCGTTTACGTCGTAAGCGAGTTGCGGCGATGTCCAGACATACGCGGCTGCGCCCGCGACGTTGGTGGTGGCGGAACGGAGCGTGGAGAAATCGCCACCGGGCTCTGTCCACAAACCGGCCTGTCCGGCAAACGGCTTTGTCCACGTGGCATCATTCGCACCCGCGGTGGCACCGGTGCCTTCCTGAGCATCGGCATTGGCAGTCCCCTCGCCCCAGTTCGCGAGCATGCGGTGGAGGGAGAAATCATACGCGGGAGCCACGCTGCGATCCATGCGGAGCGAAAGCGATGCGCTGGCTGCGGTGGCGCCGGCCGGAATCGCCGAGAAGCTGAAACCGAGCATCGCACGCCGGAGCGCGCCGTTGTTGCCGGATGCAGTCGCACCGCTGAAAATCCATGAACCCGCGCCGTTGCTGTTCTCGTTTTCCTGATAAATCGAGTTGTCGCGATTCGCGGTAATCGTAACGGCAGTCGTGGCCGGAACGGGGACGATTTTCAGAATCGCGCCGGACGGAAGACCGGTGGCCGGATTGGGCGCGCTAACGGGAAGCGTTTTCCGCGCGAGCACGTAAAGCTCGCCCGCTTGATCCTGGCCGAAGCCCTGAATGTAGTAGCCGATGGGATTTCCGGCGAGAACGTTTAAATTTGAGAGCGAGAAGACCTCGGGCGACGTCTCCTCCATTCCAAGCAGCCGTCCGCTCGGGCTGTTGAACGACTGGCTCCAATCGGCAAACACGTATTTCCCAACAAGCGCAGGAATCGCGCTGCCGCGATACACGTAGCCGCCGGTGACCGAAATGCCGTATTCCGGCAGCGGAGGCGTGCCGATGACGATTCCGGGATGCGCGTATTGCACGATCGGATCGAGCACAGTCCCCGTAAGCGGCGGCGCTCCGGCGGAGAACGACGGCGAGAAGCTGCCTTCCTTGTTTCGCCAGCCATAGTTGAATCCGCTGATGATCAGATTCACCTCCTCGACCTGCCCCTGCCCTACATCTGCGCAAAAAAGGCGATCCGTACCGCCAAGGCGCGAATCGAATGTAAAGCGCCACGGATTTCGCAATCCATACGCGTAGATTTCGGGACGCTCGCCACTCGTGCCACCGACGAAAGGATTATCGCCCGGCACGCCGTACTGCCCGGTGGAGCCGTTGTTGCCGAGCGGATCAATGCGGTGAATCTTTCCGTTCCATTTCGTGAGGTCCTGCGCATTGCCCAGCGCATTTGTCGGCCGGGCCGTGCTGCCGCCAGTGTGGCCGGCGTTGTTGTCGTTGGAACTGCCGCCATCGCCCACGCTGAAATAAAGCATGCCGTCGGGACCAAACTCGAGCCCGCCGCCATTGTGATTAAACTGCGGCTTGTCGAACGAGAGCAGCACGCGCTCGCTGAGAGCGTTCGCGACGTCGGGATTCGTCGCGGAGACTTCGTATTCCGCAATTACCTCGCGACAATCCACGGGATTCGCTGTCGTGCCCGGCGCATTCGGAGACGGCGCGGTGTAGAAAACGTAGAACTTTCGGAAGCCGGGCGATGTGGCATTCGCGAAGCCGGGATGAAATGCAAGACCGAGCAACCCGCGCTCATCATACCCAGCGCGCTCAAGCACGAGCTTCCCACCGATGTCGAGAAACGCACCGGGCTCCAGCATTCCATTGCGGAAGATCCGGATCTTTCCACGCTGCTCGACGACGAACATCCGTCCGGTGCCGTCGCCAGCACTCACCATCGCGACTGGCGAATCGAGCTGATGCTCGCAAACGAGGTCCAGTTTGATCTGCGGAAATGCAGCGGCGGATGGCAACGACAGCAGGGCGGAGAACGAGAGAAGGAGTGCGGTGGATTTCATGGCAAGGGAAGCATGTGGCAGGCATCCAACGCCTTCCGAAACGCAATTCAACCTCTTAATTGTAACACGAGCCGATTGCCTTTCGGGCCGGGCGTGTCACTGTTTGCACTCATGCTTCTCAGACGCGCGTTCACGGTTATCGCACTGGCATCCGCCCTCGGCCGGGCGGAGCCGCTCGATCCCCGCATCGCAGCGCGCTACCGGCAGATGCTGGAGGCAAATCCGCTCGAAGGCATTGCCGTGGAGCGATTGTGGAAAGCCTCGGTCGAGGACGGCAGCACCGAGAAACTGATCGCGAGCTTTACCAATTCGGAAACGTTTTCCGGAGATATGGTGCTCGGTCATCTACTCCGCCGGAGCGGGCGCGAAGACGAAGCCGCGTCGGCATTCCAACGCGCAGCAAAACGCGATGCCGGCAGCCCGCTACCGCATCTGGCGATTGCGCGTCTTGAATCCGATCGCACGCGACCTCACGAGGCTGCGCTCGCCCTCGAAAAAGCGGCCGCACTTTTAGAAAACGACGATCCACGACTGCCGGACACGCTGCTGCAACTCGGCGCCGCATGGGCTTCGGCGAATTCGCCCGCGAAAGCGGCAGAAGCGTGGGAGCGGACCATAGCGCTGAGTCCCGGCGACGTAGCGCTCCGCCGGCGACTCGCGGACAGCTACGCTGCGAATCTGCTCTATGACGATGCGCTCCGGCATTTGATGGTGATCGCTGAAAAGGGCTCGGTCGCCGAACGCACCGCCGCGCTCCAGCAAGCCGCGAAGCTTCACTCGGGCGCCGGACGTCCGGCCGAAGCGTTGGCCGCACTGGAAAAGGCCGCAGGGATGACCGCGCCGGGCAATTGGCTGCGAACAGAGATCAACGGCGAGATGATCCGGCTGGCGCAGCGACAGCATGTCGAGAATTCGCTGGAGGAAAAGTGGCGGAAAGATGCGCTCGAAAACCCGCGCGACCTCGGCGCGGTGCTGCGAATGGTGGAGTTTTACGAACGAACCGGAGCGCTGCAATCACAGGCTGACTGGCTCCAGAAGGCGACCGCGCTGGCTCCGAAATCGCACGAATACAGACTTCGACTTGCCCGCGTACTGGGACAACTTGACCAGCCCGATGCCGCGGCCGCCCAACTTGACCAACTCATCGCCGCCCAGCCGGGTGACGCGGATCTGGTGTTCGAGCGGGCCCGGATCGACCTCCAGCGCGAAGACAGCGCGGCGGCGCGGGAGCGGATCTCGCGCCTGCTGGCGTCGCGCGAGAACGACGAAACACTTCGGACGAAGGCGTTCGAGTTTTATCAGGAAAACCGGCTTCTGGACCTCGCCGAGGAATCGCTGAAATCCGCCGCTGCATCCGGCGGCTCGGAGGCTCTGCAGGCTCTCGCCGCGTTCTATTTTGCGCAGAAGCGGGAACCGGACGCGCTCGCGACGCTGGGTCGGCTCGTGCGTCCCAGAGACAGCGCACAGGGCCGCGCGGCAGCACATTTTCAAATCGCGCAGGCGTTGAAGCTGCAAACGTCACTCAGCTCCGCAGCCGATCAAGTTCGCCTCGCCACGGAACTGGATCCCGCGGTCCGGGATTACCAAATAATGCTCGGCGAACTTCTCACGTCGCTAGGCCGTGGGCTTGAAGCACGACCGCCGCTGGAGCGCGCATGGGAGCAATCGAAGTCGGACGCCGAACGCCTCGAAGCCGATCAGAAACTTTTCGCATCCTTCCGTGCGCGCGCTTTGAAACCCGATGAGGATCCGGATGTCATCCCCCGCAAACCGGACCGCACGCCCGCGGAGATCGAGGAGTTCATCCGCGAACTAATGGCGAAGGCGTCCGCCGCAAACTCCGCCGCGGGATGGCTCCGCGTCGCCCGCTGGAAAGCGTGGAATGGCGACAAAGGCGGTGCGATGACCTACGCCTCGAAAGCCGCTGGAATCGACCCGAAAGACCCGCGTCCGCTCGAATTCATGGCGTCGCACGCGGCAACCAACGGCGACAACGCCGCAGCCGGACTCAACCTCCGCGCGCTCATTGCGCTCAGTCCCGCAGGCCGCGACGGCTACCTGCGACAGCTCGCGCAGCTTGAAGCTTTCACGGGCAATCTCCGCGAAGCACTGCGGATTTTTGAAGACCTGTCGGCACGCAATCCGGGAAATCCGGATGCACTCGCCGACCTCGCCGGAGCGCAGGAACGCTTGAACCAGCCAGGGCTGGCGCTCGCCACCTGGCGCAAGGCACATTCCATCGCGCCGCCCCAGCGAAAGCGTGAATTCTCGGCATCAATTCTTCGCGTGCTCCAGCAGCAGGAGAAACATCAGGAGGCTTCCGAGATGCTGCTGCGGCTGGTGGACGAAACGGCGGATGAAAAGGAGAAGTTCGCCCGCTTTGACGAACTGCTCCTTCACGCCCAGCAGCACGACCAAATCCGCTGTCTCCGCGCGCAGCTTGAGGGACGGCGCAAACTGCGGGCAGACGACTATTTCACCGCGGTCTCGCTCGGTCGTGTGCTGAAGCTGCTCGGCGAAAACGCCGCCGCCTTCGAGCTGTTTGCGGATGCCGTGTATTCGGCACCGAATCAAGAGCAGGCGCTTCCCGAGCTGATACGCGAGGCTGAGGCACTGCGCCGTTTTGAAACCGCGATCCAGCTTCAGGATCAACTCACTCGAATCGCGAATCAGGAGCGCCCGGACGGCTTCCTAAAGCTTGCAGCCCTGCAGGAAAAGATGGGCGATTTGGAGGGCACGGAGCGGACATGGACGCGCGCCGTCGCGAAGTTTCCGCGGGAGTTTGAAGTGCTGCGTCGGGCGGCGGACTTCCATCTCGCATGGGGCGATGCCACACGCGCAACCGCGCTTCTGCGCAAACTGAGCGTGCTTGAGCCGTCCTACCTGCGCGGCCCTGTCGAGCTTGGCGTGATGGAGTTCGCAGCGGGCAACTTTCCCGCCGCCATGGAGGCCTTTTCCACAGTCCTCAAACTCTCAAAGCCACTGACATCGCTCGCCATCCTGCCGACCGAGACCGGCGAGAGTCCTTGGACCGAGCGCGTTTCGTTTGAGCGAGGCGCGTCCGCCCCGGGCGGAATATTCTCCACCTCAGGCCGCACCGATGTCCGCAATCCTTGGATGTCCGCGGAGATGATTGCGATTTCGCCAAGCGGCGCGGCACCGGAAACACCCGGCCGAATGGGCCGTCTCATCGCTCCCACGCGGAGTGGTGCTGCTGTGGCAAGGCTGGCGCCTGACGCAGAGTGGCGGCTCACCGCAATCCGCGGCGCGGCGAATTGCGCAAAACGAATCGGCGGCGACACCCTGGCAAGCTGGCGGACCGGATGGCTTGAATCCGCCAAGATTGCGCAGAACGAAGCGGTGTGGGCCTTGTTCTTCGCCGGGCTGAAGATCGACGCACTCAATCTGGTCGAGCAATCCATGCGGTCGAATTCCGCGGACGTCCTACCGGCTCAGGCCTTCGTGTCGATGGCATTGGAGACCGGGAAGTACGACCGCCTCTCGCGCTGGCTTGAGGATGACTCTCGATCAATTGTCGAGCGGCAGTTTTTCTCGCTCGCATTTTCCGAACTACTACAGCGACGGGGCTTCATTGAAAAAGACGCGATTGCAAAACTCTTTCCAGACGGCGCAACGGCTCGGCTTTGGACGAGCAGCGCGCACCTTGCACGACAGCGGATGATGGAACCGGCAGTGGCGCTTGGCATGCGTGCGGTCGAGCGCTTTCCGTCGGATGCAGCGTTCGGCTGGCGTGAGATGGCGCGCTGGAATCTGGCACTTGGCCGCGCGCCCGAGAGCCGCCGCCTTCTCGCGCTCGCAGCCAAGACACCGGCGGAATCGTTTGAATCCCCCGCCCTCGCGGCGCTTCACGAATTGCATGCTCTTACACCGCCGGCAGACCGGCGGGCAATTCTGAATGCGGAACTCGCTGCGATCAAGGACGACGGGCTTCAGGCTCAATTCCGCCGGACCCTCCTGCTCCGATTGGCGGGAAACAAAACGGCGGCGACAACCGAACTGCATCGCGTTCTGGACCAGCGCGGACTCGGTCCCGGCGGACTCGACCGCAGCAACAGCGCGCACCGCGAATTACTGTGGCTCGCAGGTGCGGCGGATATGTTTGTGCAATGGGATATGCCCGACCTCGCTGCCGCCGTGTGGGCGCGCACTCTACTCGATTCCGGCCTCGTCGCGGCGAAATCTCGGATCCCCGCGAAAGAGCGCGTTGAAGGCTCGGCGAGCGGGTTCATGTGGTCCAAAGTGGACGTGGTGGATGACATTTACGAGGCGGCGGCAAACCAGCTCGATGCACTCCGCTATGCGATGGGCGGCCCCGTGGAGCGCGCGGAAATCCTCGCCGCCCGAACTCGCGAGGCGGCACGAAGCGGACATCCGCAATCGGGCCGCGTGACCGCCGACCCGGAGGATGTGAACGAGCCATTCATGTCGCTTGCGGAGGCTTTGAAAACGCTTCAGGCATGGCCCGCCGCGGTCGAAGTTTGCATGCACGCTTGGGAGCGAAATCTCGAAAGCCCAAGACTGCTTCGCGAGCTGCTTGACGCATGCCAGCGCGCCGGCGACGAGGTCACCGCCGAAGCCGTCCGCCGACGCTGCGTAGAAGACCGCATCAACCCCGCGAGCGACTCCACACTGCGTCAGTTCGCGATGGATCTCGCGGATCAACTTGAGCGACGCGGCGCTACCGGCGACGCGCTCCGTGTAATCAGCGGGGCGCTTTCGGATGCTCCGACGGATTTCTCTCTGCTGTGCCGCGAGGCGCAGCTTCTGCACCGAAGCGGGCGGACGACCGAAGCGGAAGCCGCGCTACGCAAAGTCACGTCCATGGACGGCGGCACCGCGGTAGCCCGAGGGCAGCTCGCAGCGTATCTTGAAGAGCGCGGCGATCTCGCCGGGGCGCTGGAAGTGCGCTGGCGCAGCGGCGGACTCGACAAACGCCGTCCATTCCTCCTTTTCAAAACAGGACGCACGGATGATGCAGCAGCGGAATTGGAGAAATTCACCGGCATGACGGCAATCGAGCCGGCTGGTGAACTTGCCAGTGCGATGGCTCTCGCGGGCGACGTAGCCGGGGCGCGCAGCATTCTAGTTTCGCAACTTCTCAAAATCGCCGACCCGCGCGCACAATTCTCGCTCCGCGCAAGAATCCTCACACTTCCGGGCAGCCGACCGTCGAAGGAATTCATTGCGCGCTTTCAGGACCGGATGCGGGCATTTGCGGGAACGCGTCCGGAGTTTGCAGATCGATATTACGAGTTCTTCCAGCAACAGGCCGCACGACTCGGAATCGCCGACGCATGGAAGACAGAGGTCGACCGTGCCTGGTCGGCGCCCGATGCCCCGCTCGCGGCAGGCCTCGCGGTGTTGGAATCCCAACTCGCGGCCGGAAATGAGGCGGCTGCTACCGCCACGATTGCGCGGATTCTTGCGGGACCTTTTGCGCCGCGTCTCGCGACGGCGAAGCTGATGCAGCTATTGGAGGCGCCGAACCACGCGAAACTGCGAATCCCGGTGGCGCGCAGAATTGCGGAATCCGCCACCCCCGAAACCGGACCTCTGGAGGATTACATCGCGCTCCTTGAAAGCGTCGGCAACCGCGAGGCCGCCCGCAACGCGATCGCCGAGTTTGAATGGCTTACCGCATTCACCGGCAATGCCGCGACGGTAGGTCGGCTATGGTTGTCGGTCGGCGAACCAGAGCGTGCGCGCGGCTTCTTTGAGATCGCGATGAAGGAACGACCACTCACCTCTCTATCCCCAGCGCTGGCCGGAATGGCGCGGGTGCAGTGCGCTACCGGCAATTCCGAAGCTGCGCGCATTCTGCTGAAACGCGCCTACGCCGAACCCTCATTCCGCGACTTTGAACCGCTTGTCGATTTTCTCGTTCGGAGCGGTGCACTCGAAAAATGGAATGCTGTCGCCGATGAACTCGGGGTCCGCCCGGAACTGCGCTACGAACTGAAACTCGCCATTTTCAAACATTATCAAAGCCGCGATCGCTTCACCGATGCCCTTGCGCTGGCCGTTTCGAACCCGGACATCATTTCACCGGTGCGACCGGATGACCCGTCGAACGGCCGGGTTTCCCTCGCGACGCTCCGCGACCTCGCAAAGAAGAGCGGCGACTTCAAGTCGGCGACTTCGGCATTTGAAGCATTGAAATCCGCGAAGGTTCCCGACGCCGAACCCGAAACCGCCATGCTCGCAGCCGACTGGGCAATGGCCCGCGGCGAACCGGCAGCGGCGGCTCCCTCTCTGGCGACCGCCACACAAATGCGTCCAGCGAATTGGGAGTATGTCAAACGAGCTGTGAGTAACTCCTCTGACGCGGGGAAAACCGAACACGCAATCGCGCTTCTGGAGCGATTTCTTTCCGTTTCGAACCAACTCCCAGATCGCGAAGAAGCCATTCTTCTCTGGGAAACGGCCAAAAACCGCATCCGGAGCGCTTTATTGAAAAAAGATTAAACTCATGCTTGCCAAAGAAGAGTAGAGCCACCAAGCTGCGCGCCCTTTTTCTAAAAAACCTTATACGCCTGTATGTCCACTGAATTGATGACGGAACTGCTCGAAGCTGGTGTTCACTTTGGTCACCAGACCAAACGCTGGAACCCCAAAATGAAGCCATTTATCTTCGAGAAGAAGAACCAGATTTATATCATCAATCTGGGCGAAACCGTGAAGCAGCTTCACAGCGCTTGCGATTTCCTCGCGGGAATCGCACGCAAAGGCGGCAAGGTTCTCTTTGTCGGCTGCAAGAAGCAGGCGCAGGAAGCCGTGAAGGAGGCCGCAATCGCGTGCGGACACTTCTACGTCAATCAGCGCTGGCTCGGCGGCACCCTCACCAATCTTAAGACCATCCGGCAGAGCATCGCCCGCCTGAACTGGATCGAGAACATGGAGAAGGATCCGAACTACGCGAAGATGGGCAAACAGGAAATCTCCGCCGTCCGTCGTGAAGGCGCGAAACTTCTTCGCAATCTGGAAGGCATCCGCACCATGGATCGCTACCCGGATGCTATCGTCATCATCGACCCGACCCGTGAAACCAACGCCGTGGCAGAAGCCCGCCGCCTTGGCATTCCGGTCGTCGCAATCGTCGATACGAACGCAGATCCGAGCCTCATCGATTACCCGATCGCCGGAAACGACGACGCCATCCGCGCAATCCGCATTATTCTTCAGAAGCTCGTGGACGCCCTTGTGAGCAGCAATGCAGCGGGCTCCAAGAAGACCGAAGCCGAGCTCGCGGCGGTAGCCGAGTAACAAGACTCACAGGCCAAGAAAATTCGCCGAAGGGTTGTGAGCTCAGAGACTCTGTCTCGCGGTTCCCGACCCTTCTGCATTTTCTGGCACGACCTTCCCGGAACGCCGAAAAACAAACACTCTCAAAACACTACCTATGACTATCGATCCGAAACAAGTCGCCGCACTCCGTGAAAAAACCGGAGCCGGCATGATGGAATGCCGCAAGGCTCTCACCGAAGCAAACGGCAATCTCGAAGCAGCCGTTGACATCCTCCGTGCGAAGGGCGCTGCGAGCGCGGCCAAGAAAGCCGACCGCGCCGCAAATCAGGGCGTTATTGCGCAGGCGATTCTCGCCGGTGGCAAAGTTGGGCTTCTCGTCGAAGTGAATTGCGAGACCGATTTCGTCGCGAAAAACGACAGCTTCCTCGCCACGACAGCGGAATGGGCCAAGATTCTTGCGGAAAATCCCGCCACGGATCTCGAACCCCGCCGCGTCGAGGCGATTCAGAAGATTGGTGAAAACATCCAGATTCGCCGCAACATCCGCTTTGAGGTCAGCGGAAATGGAGCAGTTGCCTCTTACATCCATCTCGGTGGCAAAATCGGAGTCCTTCTCGAAGTTGGCGCTGGCAAACCTGAGACCGCCAATGCCGAGGACTTCAAGCAATTCGTCCGCGACGTCACGCTGCACATTGCCGCTGCGAGCCCTGTCTGCCTCAACCGCGATCAGGTCCCGGCCGATCTCGCCGAGCGTGAACGCGGCATCTGCGTTGAAAAAGCACCGAAGGACAAGCCGGCGCAAGTCATCGAAGGCATCGTCAAAGGCATGATGAACAAGTTCTACGCGACCGCGTGCCTGCTCGAGCAAGGCTTCGTGAAGAATCCCGAGCAGACCATCACCGCCCTCGTTGCGGAGAAATCGAAGGCTCTCGGCGACACGATCGAAATCCGCCGCTTTGCCCGCTTCCAGGTGGGTGAGGAAATCGCGAGCTAGGCCGCGTCAACAATCTCATCGAAACACCCCGTTCACGAAAGTGGACGGGGTGTTTTGCTTTTCGGGTAAAAGATCAGCTCGGAGACCGCTCCCCGCCACTTCGCCGAAATTCTACCGGCCGGAACGCAACCGATACATATCGCGGCCAAGCGCACGACTTGCCTCGATCATTTCGCGATACGGCGTGTCCACCATATCGACGAAGCCGATCTGGAAATTCTCTTCGTCGAGTGCGCGCCCCGTTACTGGTTGGTCGCGATATTGAAACCAGTGACAGCCAACGAACTTCGGATCGCGCAGCGCAGTCCGAACATACTTTGAATAGGCGGCGGCACGCTCGTTCTGATTCTCCATCGCCCTGAGCCCACCGTGAAACATGCCGCGGTCCGTCGCACCGAAGTGAAACTCCCCAACGATGAGCGGAACATCCGCGCCACCCTCGAAGGCAAAATCCGCGAGATCCTTGTAGTAGAGATTGAAACTCACCACATCGCAAAACTTCGCAGCAGCGGCCTGCGCAAGCGGGTTATCCCAGGCAAATCGGCAGCCGAGATACAACTGCCCGGGAGCCCACTGCTTAATTGCCTCCCTCGCACCACGAAAATACTCCTCCGCGATGCGCGTGTAAAATCCAGTGAGATCAGCCCGGGCCTTCTCGATATCCGGGGCCTGAACGCTCTGCGCAAGCGCATCCCAAGATGCATGCGCAGTCCCCCACACGGCATTAAGTTTGCCGATCTCTTCGTATTTCTTTCGCAGCACATCGAGAAATGCACGCTTTGCCGGCTGCGCGGGCGGGGACATCAATGCGCCGAGTGCTAGCGAAGTGTCATCGCCCCACGAAAGTTCGTTGTCTGAGAAAAAGCCGAGGCACCACGGATCGTCCGCGCTCTCTCCCCGCTTCGCCTCCATTTGCTTCACCAACTTCTCGCGAAATCCCGCGTCGAACGGATCGGGAAATTTCCCCCAATAACCCTCGCTGCCCGCAATCGTGCGCACGCCCCACGAGCCGATGGAATCCGTATATGGAGTGCGCCGCAACTCTCGAAGTTCCGTCTCACTCCACATCCCAAGCGTATTGATTCCCCAGCTCCGCATCCTGCGCTGAATCACATCATCGTTCAACTTGCGCCATTCACCACCGTACTTCCGCGCGAGATTCGCTCCGGCGAAGGAGAACGCGGAAATCTTCCGCCCTGCGAAATGGCCTTTAATCGGGGTTTCTTTGGAAACGAATTCCGCGAACTCAGGCTGCGCAGCCGGGAAGTCTGCGAAAAAGTGCTCCCGCTCCCCGGTAACGGTTGCAGCACCGAGCCCGACCGAATCGAACCCATGCGAGAAAAACAGGTACCCCGACGGATCGATGAGCCACCATTTGCCATCATACTTTTCCGCGCGGAAAAACCCCGTCGCCTTGAGCTGTGGTCCAGCCTTCCAACCACCGTATTCGTTCCATTCTTCCGGTCCAGGCTGCGCAGCGAGTTCCCTCGTCTCCTCGTCACGTCGCGCACGAAGTTCATCGAGCGAATGGACTTTACCGGGCCAGTCGCGATGGCGGTATTGGCCAAAGGTGTCGATGAACGGGAAATATGGCTCCGCGTCATTCGTGAACGCCGTGGGAGCCGTGTAACTGCCCATCGCCCGTATCCCCGAAATCTCAAACGTATGAGCAGCGTCCGGCTTTGGAACGAAGACGAGCATCTGGGTAATGCGCGACGGATCGACAGTGTATGGGCCACCGAGGGCGAACGGCGTCCCGCGCATTCCAAAAATCTTCCCGCCAAGCGTATCGCGTCTGGTGCGCCAAAGCGGGACGCTGACTGTGCCGGCGGCACCCGGCGCAATTTCCAGCTTTCCGTTCACACAGTTTTCTTTCCCGTTCGCGCCTGCGTTGTCTATGCGGCACGCGACTTTGAGCAGGCGCGTGCCAGTATTCTTCACGGCAATCTCCACGTGGCCGAAACGCGATAAATCCCAATGCCCATCCGGTGCCAGAATCGTTACGCCCGGCCACTGGTGCTTCGTGCCCGTCTCCACACGCAACGCTCCGGAGTCGGCCTGTAACGTCTTCGCATCGGTCGTCTGGACCTTAGTGAGTGATAACTCGGCCGAATCGGCAAATCCGGAAACTTGCAAAAATACGGCTGA
>SXWH01000056.1 GCA_005791535.1 Verrucomicrobiaceae bacterium
CTGGATCGAGTTCGGACTGCAATTCCGCGACGTGATTCGCGATCGTCCGACGATTTCCATCCCCGACGACCACGATGTGGGCCACGGAAATCTGTGGGGTGAGAACGGCAAGCAGTCGAAAATCCCCGGCGATGCCGATGGCGGCTACCGCTATCCGGTCGATTATGTGAATCAGGTGCAGCGCCAGCAATCTTGGCACCTGCCCGACCCCGTGGACCCCGCGCCGGTCGATCGCGGCATCACGGTTTATTTTACTAGAATCACCGTGGGCGGCGTGGACTTCGCGATTCTCGAAGATCGGAAATTCAAGAGCGGTCCGGCGGGAAAGATTCCGCAAATGGGACCGCGCCCGGACCATATCAACGATCCTTCCTACGACCCGAAATCAATCGACCTCCCCGGCCTGCAACTGCTGGGCGAACGGCAGGAGAAATTCCTGCGCTCGTGGACGCAGGACTGGACGGGCTCACAAATGAAAGCGGTGCTTTCCGCGACGGCGTTTTGCGGCGCAGTCCACATGCACGGCGGACGCAACGCGCGCCTGCTCGCCGACCTCGATTGCAACGGCTGGCCGCAGACGAAGCGCAACTTCGCGCTCGAGGAAATCCGCCGCGCGTGGGCCGTGCACCTCTGCGGCGACCAGCATCTCGCGGTGGTCGTGAAGAACGGCATCAGCGAGTTTGGCGACGGGCCCTACGGCTTCACCAGCCCTGCGCTCGTGAACACCATCTACGGACGCTGGTGGCATCCGCTCGACGAAAAGCCCGGCCCGAATCCCGTGCCGAACAGTCCGCTGCCGTGGACGGGCGATTTCAAGGACGGCCTCGGCAACAAGATTTCGATGATGGCCTATGCCAACCCGCCCGACGTGACCGACGAGAAGCAGCGCGCCGATGGCTACGGCATCGCACGCTTTAACAAAACGAAACGCACGATCACGTTTGAGTGCTGGCCGCGATTTTCCGACGCGAAACAAGGCGACAAGGCGCAGTTCCCCGGCTGGCCCATCACCGTCGCGATGGATGCAAACGACGGACGCAAAGTCCACGCGCACCTTCCCGCGGTGAAACTCGACGGCGTCGCAAACCCCGTCGTGCAGGTCATCGCCGAGGCCACCGGCGAGATTCTCTACACCGTGCGTTCGCAATCCGCGACGTTTACGCCGCGCGTCTATGCGCCGGGAAAATACACCGTCAAAGCCGGTAAGGACAAACCCGACACCGTCGTCGCGCAGGGCGTCGAGGCGGCGTGAAGCCGGCACGCAACGAATCAGCAGTCAGCCTCATGAAACAAATCGCACTCATCCTCGCCTGTACCGCTTCGACATTCACACAGGCGCGCGCCGCGGAATCATCGACCCATGACATCGTCGTTTACGGCGATTCATCCGGAGCGGTCGTCGCCGCAATCTCCGCGAAACGCGAAGGACGCTCGGTGATTTGGATCAATCCGACCGGTGTCCCCGGCGGCATGAGTTCCAGCGGACTCGGTGCGACCGATTTCCTCGGCTACCGGAACACATTTGGCGGTATCGCCTCGGAGTTCTACGACGGCGTGGCGAAATCATATGGCACGAATTTCGTCCGTAGTTTTGAACCGCACGTCGGGAGAAAGGTGTTCGAGCAAATGATCGCCGAGGCCGGCGTGAAGGTCGTTTACAACGAACTGCTCGACCGCACACCCGGCACGGGCGTGCAGATGGCGGGCAGGCGCATCAAGTCCATCACCACGCTCAGCGGAAAGACGTATCACGGGAAAATGTTCATCGACGCCACCTACGTCGGCGATTTGATGGCGGCAACCGGTGTGACCTACACCGTCGGACGCGAGCCCGAGAGCCAGTATGGCGAAGACATGGCCGGCGTCCGGCGAGGCGACACCAATCCCCGCGTGCATTACGGCCAGAAGGACAAGGATCATTTCACCGCCGAAGTGGACCCTTATGTAAAACCGGGCGACCCGGCGAGCGGACTGCTTCCGCACATTGTACCGGGCGAAGGAATCAAGAACGGTCAGGGCGACAAAAAGATTCAGGCTTACAACTACCGCGTCTGTCTCACGACGAATCCCGCAAACCGCATCCCGATTGAGAAGCCGCCGGGCTATCGCGACATCGACCACGAACTGCTGCTGCGAAACTTCGAGGCCGGCGATATGCGCATGCCCGCGCTCATCGAGCCTCTCGCGGGCGAAGGGCAGAAGGTGGACTGGAACAACATGCACGCCGTCGGCACCGATTACGTTGGCGCGAATTACGAGTATCCCGAAGCAAGCTACGAACGCCGCCGCGAGATCGAGAAGGCGCATGAATCGTACATCCGCGGTTTTCTTTGGACGATGGCAAACAGCCCGCGCGTGCCTGAAAAACTCCGCCAGCGTGCCGCGACATTCGGCCTTCCGAGGGACGAATTCACCGACAACGGCGGCTGGCCGTGGATGATCTACATTCGCGAAGCACGACGCATGGTGGGCGACTACGTGATGACCCAACTCGACTGCTCCGGCACACGCAAAGCCGAGGACCCGGTCGGCCTCGGCTCGTTCGGAATGGACTCCCATTGCGTGCAGCACATCGTCACCGAGAAGGGAATGGTGCAGAACGAAGGCGTCATCTGGCGCACACCGCCGCGGCCGTACGGGATTTCGTATCGCTCCATCATTCCGAGGAAAGGCGAGTGCGAGAACCTCTTCTCGCCCATCTGTCTATCCGCCTCGCACGTCGCCCACGGCTCTATCCGCATGGAGCCCGTCTTCATGGCCCTCAGCCAAAGCGCCGCAATCGCCGCCGGCATGGCTATCGACAAAGCCGTGAGCGTCCAGGGAGTCCCCTACCCCGCGCTGCGGGAGAAACTGGAAGCCGCAAAACAGGTCGTCCGCCCCGAAACATGGAAGCGCGCGCCTTCGACCAAAAAGCCGGCTGCCGGAACGAAGGGCGGTAAGACCAACCCACCGAAACCATGAAACGATTTTTCTTCACGCTCATAGTCGCGCTGTTGCTTGCTTCACCCGCGCTGCCGGCGGCGGAGGCACCAAGAACCAAGCCGAACGTCCTCTGGTTTGTCGTCGATGACATGTCGGCGAATTTTTCCTGCTACGGCGAAACGCTCATTCAAACGCCGCATGTGGACCGGCTTGCCCGGGAAGGCACGCGCTTTACGAATGCGTTTGTCACCGCGCCAGTCTGCTCGCCGTGCCGCTCGGCGCTGATAACGGGGATGTATCAAACCACCATCGGATCGCACCATCATCGCAGCGGACGCGGCGTGGAGAAGATTGTTCTGCCGGATGGTGTGACTCCGATTCCCACGCTGTTTCAACAAGCGGGCTACTTCACGTGCATTGGCGACGGTCTCGCGGCCGGAGAGAACGCCGACGGAAAGAAGGGCAGGCGCGGCGGCGGGCTCGGCAAGACGGACTACAATTTTGAATACGACACAGCGATTTATAACTCGCACGACTGGGCAGGAAGAAAACCCGGGCAGCCGTTTTTCATGCAGGTGCAGCTCGCAGGTGGGAAACTTCGCGGCGGCACCGATGCGGCGGCGACCAAGCTGCTCGAAACCGCAGCGAAGCAATTCGGCGCATCGACGGACCCGGAGAAAGTCACGCTTCCCCCATACTATCCACGCGACCCCGTCCTGCTGCGCGACTGGGCTGCCTTTCTCGATTCGGTGCGGCTCACGGACGCGCACGTCGGCAAGGTGATCGCGCGTCTTGAGCAGGAAGGTCAGATGGAAAACACGTTCATCATTTTCATGACCGACCACGGAATCAGCCACGCGCGCGGGAAGCAGTTTCTCTACAACGAAGGAACGCACATCCCCTTCATCGTTCGCGGACCCGGCATCGAGAAGGGAAAAGTGCGCACGGATTTGATCGAGCATATCGACATGGCCGCGACGTCGCTCGCCACTGCTGGAGTCGAGATCCCCAAGGCGATGCAGGCCCGCAACATCATCGCGCCCGATTACCAGCCGCGCACACAAGTGTTCGCCGCTCGGGACCGGTGCGACGAGACGGTGGAGCGCATCCGCAGCGTACGGACGGAGCGCTTTCTCTACATCCGCAACTTTTATCCGCAACGTCCGCACCTTCAGCCAAACGCCTACAAGGACGGCAAGACGATCGTGAAAACACTGCGCAGCCTGCACGAGTCGGGGAAACTCGACCCACTCGCCGAGCGGCTTCTCTTCAGACCCACGCGCCCAACCGAGGAGCTCTACGAATGGACCACGGACAAATGGCAGACCACAAACCTGGCTGCCGACCCCGCCCACAAAGCCACGCTTGAGTCGCTGCGCGCTCGTCTCGATCAATGGATGGAGGAAACGAAAGACCAGGGCCCCGAAACAGAATCGCGCTACGACAGCGACATGAAAGTGTACGTGGGCAAAGGCAACGACGAGGTCGAGAAGAACATCGCCACGATGAAGCAGTGGGCGAAGGAAGGAAAGTAACCACAGTTTCCGGAACTTAACTCCGCCGCTGGCGAAATCTTCGTAGCGTCAGGCACAGCATGCCTCCGAGCAACAAAGCTGCGCTTCCGGGTTCCGGAACGACAGGCACCGTAGCGGGATCCACGGGACTCAAACCGTGACGGTCGAATTGCGCCTGTGTTTCGAGAACCACGGCTCCGCTGACGGGCGTCACAAGCTGCCCCGCAACGGCGAGCTTTTGAGCCTCGGCTCCGGCACTTTCCTCAATGAGACGCCGGACTTCTCCGTGCGCCCAAAGTCTCGCCACGTGCCGGTCGGCACGAATCGCATCAACGGGGACTTCAGACGCGGAAACGACCTCTCTTTTCAAAGCGATTACCGGAACCTTGCCTCCCCATGATTGCATCCAGCCCGGAAGCGTTATCGCACGGAGGTTTCGCAGTGGACGAACCGAATCGAGCTTTTCGGCGATCCGATTCGGCCCCGATGCAAGGGGGACCAGGAAAACTCGCGGGGCGTTCGATGCGGAACGCTCCATGCGTTGTTCGATCGGCGCAAGCGCGCTGAGAACCTCCGGCTGAGAGGCGTGCATCCAGACGATTGCGGAGTCGGCCTCCGCCGAAGCGATGTCCCACGCGCGGACGAGACCCGGGATATTGTCCTGACCACCGCTGAAGTTTCGCGCATCGAGCCAACGCGAGGCCGCGCTGCGCGACCGGGGATTCGCACCCGCAGTTTCGTGGACCTCGACTTCATCGGCTGCAAACACGACGGCGAACAGCATCCCGTCCGGGAGTTCGCCAACCGCTTTCGCGAACTTTTCCCGTGCAACTGCCGCAGGTCTCGACCCGTCGATGACAAATACAACTCTCGACGGACGCTCGGTTTGAACGCTCGCAAGTGTCTGTCGAATCGCCAGCGCGGGATCCGAAATATGATCCGCGAATACGACAGGGGGCGCGGATGTTCGCGAGACCGAGAGAACTCCTCCCTCGCGTATTGTCGCATCGTCCAGCGTAGCGAGCACCAGGCTACCTACTGCTGCTCCAAGCCGCAGCGGCCCATCACTCTCCGCAGCGATGTGGTGTTTGAGACCTGCGGCACTCGCAAAGTTCACTTCCACGAAGCGGGGAAGATCCAGGATGCCGCTTTCCACGGATGGTATGCGGAGCGGTGCCGTGATCCCAATCCGCACCTTCATTTCACCGCCATTTGGAGGAACCGGGAAACACTGCATGAGCACACGATCCTCGCCGGCCGTGGTGACGAGTACCGGGTCGCGGCGCTGCGCCACAGCAACCTCCTGATAAGCCGCACGAACCTGCGCACGGCCGCCAAATGCAGCTTCGCGGGGTTCGCCATTAATCCAGAGCGTCAATCTCGAGACCACTCCTCCCGGCGGTAGTTCCACGAGCGCACGGGCCTCGCTGGCATTCAGAGCGTCGTTTCGAAAGACAAGTGTCCATTCCTCGTAGGCGGTCGCAGCCTTTGCGTCGACTTTTACATCCATACGGGATTCCGCGAGGAAGAGGTCCGGAACCTGATTAGCGACCCTGTCCTGGCCTAAAGACGGATCGAAATTCCAACGTCCCCTGCCGAACATCCTGTTCGAAGCAGATGCGGGAACCGGTTTCGAATCGAACGACTGGCCGGTCGTACGAAAATAGACTGCTCGGGCTTTCTGGGCGTCGATGGTCCAGCCGGTAAACATTTCAGTCCGCCCAACGTCACCGTAACATGCGTCCAGCATCGCCCGCTCGTCCCCCATCCAGCGAAGAGCCGAAATAGCCCGTCTGCTTGCTGCAGCGTCCTCCGAAGTAGCCGTCTGGAGCAGCGACGCGGTGAGCGAGTAATGCAGAACCCCGAACGCCAACAGCGAGAACGCAAGGACTCCGGCAGGCCACATCGCGGGTGGCTTTCGCGCGCCCTTGCCGCATTCGAAGCCGCGTTCGAGCGCCGCGCGGACGCTCAGCAACGGGAGGATCGCGAGGACCGGACTCAGCGGCAAAAGTCCGAATCCGAAAAAGATGCATCCGAAGATTGCCAGCGGCATGGCGGGCAGGAAGCCGATCGAGTAGGCGACCGCGACTCCGAGCGCAAATGCGTTCAAATGAACCAATGCGCGCGGTGCCGAATCGCGTCTTCCAAGACTCCACCACGCCCAAAGACAACTCCCCGGAACCGTAAGTATCGCCGCGACGTGCCACGACGTGGGAATCGGGTCCATCATGAATCCTCCCCAGATATGATCGGCCATCTCGACAAAAAGCGCAGCCAGAGGAAGAACGATCCCGAGTAATGCGACGAGGACCGGTCTGAATGTTAGATCGGTGCCGCGGCGAGTGCCGTTTTGCGCGGACGTATCAGTGGAAGGTTCTGGAGCGGAGATGGAACTCATGGATCGTATCCGTCAGACATTGAGATCAACAAATCCGTTCAAAACTTGGCAACTGCCGTCCGGCTCTCCCAGGTAGATTTGAGGCTGGGTTCGTTGAACAAATGCGAGCGCCGGGAAAAATGTCGGATCTGGCGGAAACTCGGGACGAGAAAACTGTGAGTAGCACGGAGTGGGAAGCGGAGCACACAGCTCGCTTCCGCTGTTCGTTACCATGACAAAGAAATCCAAAGTCTCCGCATCGCAGATTTACCTCTGTGTCTGTATTCTCGCGCTTCTTGGCGCGGCGTTCATCGTTGCAGTCGTATCCGAACACGCGCCCGTCTTCGCGGCGTTCAAGGAAAAGGGCGTCGCGGCAGAGGCGACGGTGACCGGGAAGGAAATTCGAATCACCGAGAGCCGGACGAGCAAGGGCAAACGGCGCGAGACCAAGCGCCATTTTCTCACGGTTTCCTACAACGGAATGTCGCCAACTCCGCACGCCGCGGCAGCCGCGGGCGAGCCGATCCAATTGGGCGCACACCCGACGACAATCTCCGGCGACATTCAAGTGGCGACCGCCGAATACGAGAACCTCGCGATCGGCTCGAAGACCCTCGTAACTTATCTTCCGAACGAAATGTTTAAGCCGAAACTCACGGCATCGGTGCAGGAGTACACGCCGGTCTGGCAGTTGGTCACAGCAGGTTTCCTGTTTGGATGCGGAATCTGGACGGCGTGGATGTCCTGGACGCGCCGACCGTCCAAGGCCGCGGCGTCCGCGATGGCGGGCTGATCCCACCATCGCGGCCTCGCGAGGTGCGGGAAATCAGACCTCGACCTGAACGCCAAGTTCCACGACGGACCCCGGCGGCAGATGGAAGAACGACGTCGCATCGCGGGAGAGTCTCGCCATCCACGGGAAGAGCGAACCGCACCAGCCAGCGCCCTTTCGAGCGATGATTGATTCGCGGCCGAGGAAGAACGTGGTCGTTGCGGCGTCATACGGAAACACGTCGCCGGCAATGCGCGACAGCTCCGCCGGCACATCGGGATCGTCCATAAATCCGAACCGCAGCGAAATGCGCCAGAAGCCCATCGCGAGGCAATCCACACTCAATCGATCGGATTCCGGAATGTGCGGTGCCTCGTCGATCTGGACGTTGAGAATCACGATCCGCTCGTGGAGCACTTTGTTGTGGCGCAGGTTGTGAAGGAGCGCGTGTGGAGTGATCCCGGGATTTCCCGACATGAAGTATGCAGTCCCCGGGACACGCACGGGGTTGCGCTCCTGCACATCGCGCAGGAAAACGCCGAGCGGCAGCGCCTTTTCCGATATCCTGCGACCAAGCGCGATGCGACCTTTCCGCCACGTCCACATCAGAGTGAATATCGCGCCGGCGACGAGCAGCGGAAACCATCCGCCGTGCAGGATTTTCGTGAAGTTCGAGACAAGGAAGGCGAGGTCGATCGCGATAAACACGACCGTCATCGCTCCGAGCACCCACGGGTTCCACTTCCAACGCCAGCGAGCCACGACGTAAAACAAGATCGTGGTGATGAGCATCGTGCTCGTAATCGAAACACCATATGCGGCGGCGAGATTGCTCGACGAGGTGAAGCCCAACACGAGACCGATGCACGAGAACATCAGAGCCCAGTTCACCAGCGGGAGGTAGACCTGTCCCTTCGCATCAGCAGACGTGTGGCGAATCGTGATGCGCGGGCAGAAACCGAGCTGCACCGCCTGCATCGTGAGCGAAAAAGCCCCGGTAATCAGTGCTTGTGAAGCGATGATCGCGGCAGCCGTCGCAAGAATGATGAGCGGAACGAGCGCCCATTGCGGTGCCAGTTCGTAAAACGGATTCGCGGCCGCTTCTGGCTTGCGAAGCAGCAGTGCGCCCTGGCCGAGGTAATTTAGCAAAAGCCCCGGCAGCGCGACGGCAAACCATCCGATGCGAATCGGCTTCACGCCGAAATGCCCGATGTCCGCGTAGAGCGCCTCACCACCCGTGACGACGAGAAACACGGAGCCGAGAATGATGAATCCGTGCCAGCCGTTCTGAAGGATGAACGACATGGCATAGGTCGGATTCAACGCGGCCACGACGCCCGGTGCCTTCACGATCTCGACGATGCCCATCACCGAGAGCACCGCAAACCAAACCAGCATCACCGGCCCGAAAAGCGCGCCAATCTTTGCAGTTCCGCGACTTTGCACGGCGAATATCCCGATCAGTATCACCACAGCCAGCGGCTCGATGAACCGGTGCAGCGAGGGCATCGCGACCTCCAGACCTTCCACTGCACTCAACACCGTGATGGCGGGCGTGATCATACCGTCCGAGTAAAGGAGCGCCGCTCCAAACAACCCGAACACTGTGAGGACCACGCCCGGCTTCACCTGCTGAACCAGCGCGGAAAGCGCGAGGATTCCGCCCTCGCCGCGATTGTCCGCACGGAGGATGAACGCCAGATATTTCACAGAGATGACGATCACCAGCGCCCAGAAAATGAGCGACAATACCCCGAGCACATTCGGAGCATTTACCGCTATCCCATGCGGTCCGTGAAAGCATTCACGCATGGCGTACAGTGGACTTGTCCCGATGTCGCCATAGACGACACCCAGAGCGGCTAACGAAAAAGCGAGGAGGCGGCGCACATTCGTGCGCTCCCCGCCGGATTGATTATGGTTCATGCAAATTGCCCCGTTGCTTGCGGCTTCGGAGCGGTCTTGGTCCTTCGTGAGAACGGGACGCAATGAGCGCCTTGCTCTCGGTTAATGCTTACGAGGTTAGCTGTCGGGCTAGGGCTACCGAGTGCCCCCGGCGCCGCAGCGCCGCACGCCCCGAGTTTTCCGCTCACGCGGAAAAAGTGGGTCCCCCGTTGCCGCGACACTCAGTCGCGACACTCAGCGAGTCAAAGAACTGGGATCACTATTAGCTGCAGCCGGCATCCAGTCAAGCATACCGCCAGCTAAGCCCATCGGCTCCCCTGCTGGCGCGGCACGGTTTCGCCGCGTGTCTAGGCGAGCAAATTATACCAGTTGTCACGACGCCGCGGCTCGTAGCCCGCCTCGGTGATGAGGCGCTCGATCATTTCCTTGTTCAGCCGGAAAGTGGTGCCGGCGCTGGAGACCACATTTTCCTCCATCATGACGCTGCCGAAGTCGTTCGCGCCGTATTTGAGCGCGATCTGGCCGATTGCCGGCCCCTGGGTGACCCATGAACTTTGGACGTTCGGGATGTTGTCGAGGAAGATGCGGCCAAGCGCCTGCATGCGGAGATATTCATTGCTGCCCACGGGTTCGGCGCGGAGTTTCGTGTTCTCGGGCTGGAACGTCCAGCAGATGAAGGCGGTGAAGCCTCCGGTCTCGTCCTGCGTATCGCGGAGTCGCTGCAGGTGTTCGATACGGTCGTCCACAGTTTCGACGTGGCCAAACATCATCGTACAACTCGAATTGAGGCCGAGTTCGTGGGCGACGCGCATCACTTCGAGCCACTGGTCGCTGTTGCACTTGAGCGGCGCGATGCGATTGCGAACGCGGTCCACGAGGATCTCGCCACCGCCGCCGGGAATGCTTCCCAGGCCGGCTTCCTTGAACTTCGACAGCACTTCGCGAAGCGGCATCCCAAAGACTCCGGAAAAGTGCTGAAACTCCGGCGGCGAGAAGCCGTGGATATTGATGTGGGGATACTTTGCGCGAATGTGCCGCAGCATTTCGAGGTAGTGGTCGATGCCGAGCTTCGGATGGTGGCCGCCTTGCAGAAGAATCTGCACGCCGCCGATCGCGGTGAGTTCATCGAGCTTTTCGTCGAGCTGCTCGTGGGTGAGGACGTAGTGGTCGTGGTCCTTCTCGGTGCGGTAGAATGCGCAGAACTTGCAGTAAACGTTGCAGACGTTCGTGTAGTTGATGTTGCGATCAACGATGTAGGTGACGATGTCGTTGCCGCGGCCGCCGAATGCTTTCGCACGGATCATGTCGCGGCGGCGGTTCGCAAGTTCCCCGAGCTCGGGCAGCGGGAGTTCGTAAAGCGCCCGGGCGTCGTCCGCAGTGATGCGCTCCCCGGCCAGAACTTTATCGACGATGGCCTCGTCGCAATCGGCTGTAATCATGCGGGGAGTAAAAGCGGAACGGCAAGCGGCGTAAAGTGCGTCTTATAGCGCGCACAAAGCTATTCATGCAGCCGCGAGGCGCGGCCGGACGTAGCGGGCGGCGAATCAGCGGGGTGTGTAAGGGCCGCGGGGCGCTATTACCTTTGTGCCGAGATAACGGCTGTTCACGCTGTTTCGCGAACCGCTGTAGTTCTGCTTTGAGCGCGCGAGCACCGCTCCGGTGGGCGAAAGGTCACCATTTACGCGGCGATCAGACCCGGAAAGCCCGGTCCACGAATGGAGCGACTGCAAATACTGGCGCGGATGGCGGACAAGGCCGCTGCGCTCAAACGTGATCGATTTCGCCGCAGGCAGAGTGAAGCCGGACGCGAGTTTTTCCGGAAACCGATTGTAAACCGGCGGGGCTTTGCGGGGCGTGTACGGCCGAACGGCATAGGCAGCGCCGGACGGTCCGATGAGGAGCATCGCGCAAAGAATGGCCGTGATAAAGCGGTGAGGCTTCATAAGTGCCGGCAATCCTAACGCCGACGGCGGCGAAAGCCACCAGTTTTTTCAGAGTTGGCAATGCAGGCGTTCCAAGCTCCAGCTCCGTCCGGGATTGTTGAGCCGTGGCACCGCTCTTCAATTCGTTGATTCTCGCCGTTTCCGCCGCCGCGCAGGCTGCAGAGCCGCTGAGCTTTTCGCGCGACGTGGCGCCGATTCTTCAGCAACGATGCGTGGCGTGTCATTGTGAGGAAAAGTCGAAGGGCGGATATCGGCTGGATACATTCGAGTGGCTCGGGAAACCCGGCGATTCGGGTGATGCGCCGTTTTCCTCGGGGAATCCGGCGCAATCGCCTTTGCATTCCCTGCTAGTGGAAGCCGACGCCGATGCGCGCATGCCTCAGAAAGCCGACCCGCTCCCGAAGGCCGAGATTTCCACCATCGAGCGATGGATTTCGGAGGGCGCGAGGTACGATGGCAAGACGGTGGCGCAACCACTCGCAGAATTGACGCGGACGCGTTATCTAAAACCCGCACCGGGAAATTATCCGCGACCAATGCCTGTAACGGCGCTTGCGTTTAGCGGCGACGGCAACCGACTCGCGGTGAGCGGATATCGCGAGGTGCTGGTGTTCGACATGACGGACGCGAGGCCCGTGCAACGCATCGGCGGGTTGCCGGAACGAATCACCGCTCTCGCGTGGAGCGGCCATTCAGGGATTCTTGCGGTAGCAGGAGGAACTCCCGGTCGCTGGGGTGCTGTCGCAATCGTGCGGCCGGAGGAAAAGACCTCGCCAAAAATCCTCTGCGACCTGACCGAGTCCGTGCTGTCGCTGGCAATGAGTGCCGACGGTCGGCAACTCGCCGCGGGATGTGGCGACCGCACGGTGCGATTCTTCGAGCTGCCATCCGGCGCACAAAAACGCGTCTTGCGGCCGCACGCGGACTGGGTCCAGAGCGTGGCATTTCACCCTTCAGGCAAACTGCTCGTGAGTGCCGGACGCGACCGCACCGCGCGGGTGCTCGACGTCGGCACCGGCGACGTGGAAACGACTTACCGCGGCCACGACTCGGCGCTGACCGCCGTTACATTCTCAGCGGATGGGACACAGGTTTACACGTCTGCGCGCGGCGGTGCCGGGCAAATCTGGGGCCCGGCAAAGGCGGACAAACGCGGCGACTTCAAAGGCTTTCGCGGCGACGTGGAGGCGCTCGCCGGTTCGCACCTCGGAATCGCTGCGGGCTGCACGGATGGCTCCGTGCATTTGTTTCAGCGAGGCGACCCCGCCCCGTATTTTTCGTTCAAAGGCCGCGGGGCACCGGTCTCTGCAATCGCGGTTTCAGCGGACGGATTCCGGATTGCGAGTGGCGATGCGGACGGCGAAGTTACTGTCTGGAACACGGCGTGCGGCACGTGGGAACGGAAGTTTCCCGCACAGCCTACCGCGACGGGCCCACGCTGAATCCGCCTCTCGGTTGACCCAGAATGACACCGGCCGCTGTGTTTGTGCTCTGATTAACCACGCCGCGGATTTGAGTGCGGAGACCGGTCGCGGGATGCGCGTAGTATCCGGAGACAAGTCCCGTTCGCGGATCGACCGCGAGCACGGGCAACGGCGTCGCTGCACCGGTAAACACGAACTTATTGAAGTCATTCAAGACCACCGGAAGCGTGAGCGAAGAATCCGGATTCACATCGGTAAAATACGCCGTTCCGAGCGGCACCGAGATTGCAGGGAAACCCGGGACATACTCGATGAATGGCGCCCCATCCGTTGACACCGTGCCTCCGAGCGCCTCCGTCAGCCATTCAAGTTCGCCTCCGATTCTCGCACCGCGCTGCGAACTGTAGCTCAGCGTTCCGAACAACATACCGTCGCCGTTCAATGCCGCCGAGAGCGGCAGGGAAAAGTCATCCGCCATGAGGAATCCGCCTGTCAAAAGCGAGCCGTCAGAATTCCGTCCGTTCAGGATTGCGCGACCATTCGCGTTAACGGTCATCGCAGCAAAGCCGCTTCCCGGAAACTCCGGCGCCGGACTTCCGAGCGTCAGGGTCCAGGTTCCCGCGGCGGGGCAATCACCTTTCCAAGCGCTTCGTTTGGCAAAGCTCTCATAGACCCGGAAGAAGTCCCCGACAAAGTACTGTGTCGAAACTACGACTTCGCGCGTGTCGAAGCGAACGGCCACCTCGACGTAGTTTGGAAATCCCGCCCCCTCGCCGCGGTAAAACCCGAACCGACCGTCCGGCATGATAACGCCCGAAACCGTCAGTCGCTTCGCTCCCGACCAAAGCGACAGTGTCATGCCGCCAAGCCGGCCGATGCTGAGCTGGTAGCGCATCGCACGCGAGCCTTCGCCGACGATCCCCACGTAACGCCCGGCGTAAGGCCCAAAAGGATTCTGCACGAAGACGGCCGTGAGGTTCATGTCATCGACCATCGTGAATTTCGCCCGCGATTCGGTGCGGAAATCCGGCTGCCAGTTTGAGAACAGCCAGCCCGGAGCGGGTGTCGCCGCGATTTCAAAATCCTCGCCTACGTAGCGCCGGGTAGTTCCGAGGAAACCCGCGGAAACGGTGCCGGCGCCGCTGACGGAGACATTCAGTGAACTTCGATAGCGATAGCGGAATTCGACCTCCCCGGACGCCGCTTCGCGCCCACGCGCATCAACAGCAAAAACCTGCACGAAGTTC
>SXWH01000057.1 GCA_005791535.1 Verrucomicrobiaceae bacterium
AGCGTTCTACCAAGCTGAACTACGGCCCGACTTCAGAGGGCGGCGAAAGTGTTCGCAGCAGGCTGAATTGGCAAGCGAGATTTCGCGGGAGTCGGCATCCCGGAATTGAACGCCCGGATGGCATCTCCGCTGCTGGACAGTTGGTGATGAATCTCAAACAGGTGGTAAAAGTCGCCGCAGTAGTCGCGATTGGAGCGGCGCTTTGGGTGATGAATCCGTGGCGAAGCATCCGGCACCCGGCTGGCGTCCTTGTCCAGAACCCGCCGGTGCAAAAGCCCGCATCCGCGGTTTCGCTGCCGTCCGTCGACGGGTGGCACCTTTCCGCCGTCGCGGAATACAGGCTCCGCGGGCGCGTCCTTGGCACGAAGCGCTACCACAGCGGATTCGGAAGTGATCTTGTCCCAATCGATGTCGCGGTCGGTTGGGGGCGGATGAGCGATCAAGCGGTGCTCGACCAGTTCAAGCTCTCGATGAGCAATCGGTTTTTCTTTTATCAATGGAACGAGGCGCCGGCGATTCCGCCCGAGGAAATCATGCGCAGTGCAGCCAACAATCACGTCATCGCCGCAAACGATGCGGTGCGCAAAACCATCCGCTCTCTCGTTCCGGGGCATATCGTGACGATGAGCGGCTACCTTGTGAATGCGACAGGCCCCGGCGGCGAGACGTGGAATAGTTCTCTCCGTCGCGATGACACCGGCAATGGAGCGTGCGAAGTATTCTATGTGACCGCAGCTTCTGCCGTGGAATCGCTGTCTGCGGAAATGGATGAGGCGGTCGCAGTCCGGTAACAAAACCACAGCAAACGTTTGCTGGCGAAATTCCAGCAATATGCAATTGGTGCGGCAGCTCACATGCGCGGCATCCTACTGGCCCTCCTGCTTTTTTCGGCGCGGGTCTTTGCCGACCCGCCACCGGGGTATTACACTGCAGCGACCGGTCTCTCAGGAATTCCGCTGAAGAACGCATTGAACGGTATCATCAAGAACGGACACACGGTGATTCTCTACAACGATATCATCGGTCCCCTCAAAACGATCTGGCAGGACCCGCTGAACAGTTCGAACATGATCTACACCTACAGTGGATTCTCGGTTCCCAAATCCACACCGCTCGACTCGTCGGGCTGGAATCGCGAGCATCTGTGGCCGCGTTCGCGTGGAAATGGAGATCAGCTCGGACCGGACGACAGCGACCTTTTCCACGTGGTTCCGGCGGATGCGTCCGTAAACACGCAGCGGAGCAATTTATACTTCGACATCAGCAGTGCAGCGGACGGAGGAATCGTGAACCCTGCTCACGCGGAAGCGCCTGGAAATTCGCGCGACGCGGACTCGTGGGAGCCGCTCGCCAGCCAGCGCGGCGACATTGCGCGGGCGATGTTTTACATGGCGGTCCGCTACGACGGCACGGAGCCCAACACGCAGGATATGGAACTCGTCGGGCGCTCACCCACGGGCCCGCAGATGGGAAATCTCAATACACTGCTCGCGTGGCACGCCGCCGATCCACCGGATGCCGCTGAGCTAGCGCGAAACGACCTCATTTTTACGAACTACCAGCACAACCGGAACCCGTTCATCGATCATCCCGAGTACGCCGCGGCGATTTGGGGAAGCGGCCCCGGGAGCACGCCAATCGCGCAATCCACCATCGGCGTGGAAACGGCAATCGAATCACCCAACGTCGGGGGCAGTTTCATCGTGCGCCTTTCTCCCCCGGTAACCTCGGGCAGTTTGACCGTGAATTTTTCGATGGGCGGCACTGCGGCGGTCACCGACTACTCGGTAAGCGGCTCGGGTGTCGCGTGGAATTCCGCCAACGGCACGGGTACGATCTTGTTCTCCCCGGGTGTCGCGGCGGTGACCGTGATTCTCACGCCCGTAGCAGATGCGGTGTCGGAGCCGATCGAGACAGCGCTTCTGTCCATCGGTCCGGGCACCGGATATTCGGGAACAGGAAATCCCGCACGGGTCTCAATTTCCGACGTCACCCCGAATGCACCGGAGGGCGTGATTGCGTCGTGGAATTTTAATTCAGCACCGAATGCAACATCTCCGGTATGGAACCCGACTATTCCCGCTAGCGCGGGCTCCGGCCAAATTCAGCTCAACGGCTGGACCGGTACCTCTGGGTCAACTGTTCCCGGGACATCTGATGATTTCACAGGCGTCACCGGAACCTCGCTCAGTTTGATTGGAACCGGCGGAAACGGACGCAGTCTCGATCTCATCGTGCCTACGGCAGGCTGGGCGGGAATCACCGCCACACTTTTCACCCGAGGCACGACGACAGGATACAATTCCGGAACGTGGAGTTGGAGCGCTGATGGCGCGAACTTCACCGCCATCCAGGGACTCAATACTGCTTCACGGTCGGGTTCGTTTCAGACCGTGCCGCTCACTGTCGATGTTTCTGCTGTTGGTGACCTGAATAATCTTCCAAGCATCATCCTGCGCTACACATTGAGCGGGGCGACCGACCCAGCGGGCAACAATCGCATCGACGATCTCACCGTTCTCGGCACGCGCTACAGTCAGGCGTGGCTCGCGCGCTTTCCGCCACTCACCGGCGCAAACGCATTGCGCACCGCGGATATCGACGGGGACGGATTGATGAATTTTGGCGAATGGGCATTCGACCTCGACCCCTTCAACGCAAGCGGCACGCCGGCATCGGCCGGAGCTCTTATTGCTGCACCGGATCCAGCCGATGGAAACATCGTGAAGAACTGGCCGACCATTCGCTTCGCACGCCGCACTGATTCGCCCTCGATCGCCTACGTCGTGGAATACAGCACCGACCTTTCGGGCTGGCAGAACGACGCTGTCTTCATCGGCGCAGAGCCCGGCTCAAATGCCGGTAGCGAAATCGCCACCTTCCGCGCCCGGATTCCGCTCACCGGAAGCGGCTCGGGACCACGCGTTTTCCTGCGGGTGCGAGCGTCAATTCCCTGACGCAGAAAAATGCGCAAGTGACGACTTGACGCCCACCTCCGAATCGCGGAGAAGGCTGCCTTCCAATGCCTTGGGCCGCGTTTCATCAACGGCCCTCTTACATGAGTGAGACGACGGAAGCGTTCGCTTCCGTCAGGCGGGTCCTTCGTCCCTCGCCGAAAATCCCGCGAGCTGTTTTCGAGGCACCGCCCTGCCGTTCGATCCGGAATTTTTTAAACCCGACACCCTCCTGTCACCGACCACCGCTTAAAATCGTAAGCAAAAAGATACCATTAACCCGAAAATGAACCGACTCAAAAAAGCGCCAATCACGAGCCGCATCCTGCTCGGAAGCATCTCCGCAATCATCATTACCGCACAGCCCGCAGTGCACAGCGCCGCAATCACATGGAACATGGCAACCGCAACGCCGTCGTCCATCAATGCCGCCGACGTCAGCGGCGGAACGATTACGCAATTCAATAATAACGGAACAACGACGCTCCTCTCGACCACAAGCGCGTCGAGCGGCTATGCGGGCGCATCGGGGACCAACAATGCCGGCGCGGCCGCGAGGGTTGGGGCCCTGAACATCAACGCATCGGGCTCGGCGGCATTTGAATTTACGCTCACCCCGGCGTCCGGAATCACTCTCACGTTCGCGGACCTTCTCTTCGGGAGTCGCTCGACGGGCACAGGCCCGCAAGCATGGACACTGCGAAGCAGCGCCGACGGATACGCCTCAGATATCGTGACCGGCACAGTCGCCAGCAATTCGACCTGGATTCTGCAGGATGCAGCCGCGTTCAACTTTGCGATTACCTCGGCCACAACGTTCAGGCTGTTTGGGTACAACGGAACCGGGTCTCCTTCTACAAACACTGCAAACTGGCGCATCGACGATCTCCAGTTCGTTTACACCGCTTCCGGCGGCATTTCCTACACGTGGACCGGCGATGGCCTCGGCGCGGTTTGGCAGGATGTAGCCCAAGGTCATTTCGGTTCACCGTACGCAAATTCGCTTACAACCGCGTCCACATTCACGGGCACGGGCGAAGTCGTCACACTCGCCGGACCCGTTCAAAGCGGTGGAATCACAGTGAACTCGGATGCTTACTCATTCACCGGCTCCACCCTCGAACTCGGAGCCGGCGGCGTCACAGTCACGACATCTCCGCACACAGCCGCGATCAACTCCATCATCGCGGGCGCTGCCGGCCTGAACAAAGCCGGAGCCGGCAGACTCATTCTAAACGGCAACAACACCTACACGGGCGCAACAAACATCAGCGCCGGAACGCTGACGATCAGCGCGGATTCCAGCCTCGGGGCCTCGGGCAACGCCGTGCAACTCGGCGGCGGGAGATTGCAAACCTCCGGGTCCATCACACTCGGCGCAGCGCGCAGCGTCACCGGAACGGGAAGTGTCGAAATCGGAACGGGAACGACGCTCACCATTCCGGGGACGCTCAACACCGCGGCGCTCACCGTCGAGGGAACCGGCACGCTCGCGCTCACGGGAACCACCCCTACAGCCTCGGCACTGACGCTCGCAGGCGCCGCGACGGTTACATCGACAAACGCCATCGTTAGCACGGCGATCAACTCCACGAACACCACGGGAACCGCGACAATCACCGGCGCGATTGATTTTGGAACCACCGCCCGAACCATCACCGTCGCGGACGGCTCCGCGGCCATCGACCTCGCGCTTACCGGCGGCATCACCCTCGGTGGTGCGACTTCGAACCGCATCACAAAAGTCGGCGACGGCACCCTCGCAATCAGCGGCGCGAACGCACACGCGGGCCTGCGCATCGGCATCGCCGCAGCCGCACCGAGCAACGGCGGCACCGTAATCATCAGCGACGCGGATGATTTGGGAGCCAATCAGCTTCAGTTCAATGCTGGAACCCTGTCCGTGCAAGGCGGCGCAGTGAACACGCCCATCGGCGTCTCAGTCGGGGCCGGACAATTACCAGGCGGCGCAACCTTCACCGGAAGCCCGATCACATTCCAGGGAACCAGCAGTATCTTCAAAGCAACCGGAACAACCATCGCCCACCGCATTACAGCAAATTCGGACGTGACCTTCTCCGGCGGACTGAATGCGTCGGGTGGACTGGGAATCAGCTCGGGGCTCACAATTGCGGGTTCAGGCACCGTAATTCTTCCAGCCGCGGCCAACACCATCACGGAAAACATCACCGTCGATGGCGGAAACCTCGAAATCTCCGGCGCGCTTACTGGCGCGACGATTCCGACGATCACCACAACAAACCTCGGCATCCTCAGCGGAATCAGCGCGGGCGCGGCGGGCGTGGGCGCGGTTACAGCCACAGCGGACGGACTCATCGCGCCCGGCACTCTCACCGACTCCGCGGGACTTTTCCTTGTCGGCGGAAATCTCGATATCCAAAGCGGCGCAGCTTTGGACCTCGACATCGGCGGGACCTCGCCGGATTCGTACGACCGCCTGAGTGTGACCGGCTCGGTAACACTCGGCGGATCTCTCTTCGTTTCGCTTCTCGGCGGGTACACGCCAGCCGGAACCGACTCTCTCACGATTATTCTCAATGACGGCGGCGACCCTGTATCCGGCACCTTCGACGCGCTCCCGGACGGCGCAGCCGTGGGCACCACCGGATTCTTCATCAATTACGCCGGCGGTGACGGAAACGACGTCGTCCTAACCGCCGTGCCCGAGCCCGGCAGCGCAGTGATGCTGCTCAGCGGTCTCGCCGTGCTTGGAGCAAGGCGCAGGCTGCACTCGTACCACCTCTTCTGAATGTATGAGCATCGGTCATCTATACGCAAATAATCGCTCGCCCGAAAAGACCGTGCTACCTACCGTCACCGCATGAAAATCAGCATTCAACTGCCCATTGCACGCCGACTCGCACCGGTTACATTCGTGGCAATTACGGCAATCGCCGCGACTGCAAATGCGCAACTCTCGATTGTCGACCCGGGTGCCACTTACACGATTGATTTCGACAGCACCGTCGTTGGTGTAAACAACGGCCCTTGGGCGGGACTCGGTTATCTTCCAGGCGCGACGACTCTAGGCACACTCGACTCGAATGCGTGGGCCGTAACCGGATGGAGCAACGGAAATCTGGCATTCGGAGGCACACAGAACACCGCAAACACAGACTACACGCGTGGCAGCGCAACTGCCGCTGTAACAACTGGCGGGATGTACGCGTTCTCCGGCGGCAACATTACAACGGGGGTCGCGCTTGGCTTCCAGCCCGGCGGGTCAGATTGGGCGCCCGGCACCCTCACCCTCAAGCTGACTAATACATCTGCTTCGGTCATAACCGGCTTCTCCCTCGCCTACAAATTATGGGTCCGCAACGATCAGGCGCGTGCAAACTCTTTCAATTTCTCGCGGTCGTCGGACGATGCTACCTACACTTCGGAACTTGGCTTGGACTACATCTCCCCGGCGGCATCGGACGCTTCCGGCTTTGTTCTTGTGACGAAAAGCATCTCCCTATCCAGCCTCAGTTTCGGGACTGGTCAGTCATACTACCTTCGCTGGTCCGGTGCGGACGCCGGAGGCAGCGGTTCGCGCGACGAATTTGCGCTGGATGATATCCAACTCTCAGCGTTTACAACGGGCATTGCCGGTCGAAACCTGATTTGGAGCCCAATCACAGGCATCTGGAATACCTCGAACACGGAGTGGACCCTTACCGGAACTCCCGTTTCGTTTCAGGACAACGACAACGTCACATTCGATGACACCGGCCTGACCGCAGGCTCCACGGTCACCATCCAGGCGGCTGGCGTGACCGTCGGCACGACGCGCGTCACGAACACGACGGGAACCTACACCTTTGTCGGCGGCGCGATTAGCGGGACAAGTTCTTTAACAAAAACGGGAGCAGGAAAGCTCATCCTCAGCGCGGCAAATTCCCACACTGGTGGTGTCGTCGTGACTGAAGGCACCGTCTCAATAAGCGCAGACAACCAACTCGGCGCAGCGAGCGGCGGCTTGCAACTCTCCGCGCTCGGCACCTTGGAAACGACAGGCTCCGTTACATTGAATTCCGCACGCCCGGTAACCGGAACTGGGAACCTGAACATCGCGCCATCGACCACGCTGAACGTCGCAGGTTCGGCGACAACCGGGACGTTGACGCTCACAAACAAAGGAACTCTCAGCTTTACCGGAGTCGCCTCGGCACTGGTCGGCGGGTTCAATTTCCAGCAGTCCGCGCTGCTCTCATCCACTCTGCCACTCACGCTCAGCGGCGGCGTCACCACGACAAATCCGGATGGAACCATCACTATCACCGCCGGGCTGAACCTCGGTTCGGCGACGCGTATCTTCACCATCGCGAATGGGACCGACGCAATCGACACGCTGATTTCCGGCAACCTCACTTCCGCGACCGCCAACGGGCGTTTGCACAAACTCGGTGAAGGAACCCTTCAGCTTTCCGGAGACAACTCGGGCCTCCTCGGCGGCGTCCGGATCGGCACCGCCGGCGCATCGCCAGTAAATGGCGGGAAGTTGATAGTAAGCACCGCGAGCAGCCTCGGGCCGGGAGGAACAGGCACCGCCGGACAATTTCAGTTCAACGCCGGCACCTTCGAAGCGACAGCTCCAATTCAGTTCCCGTCGACGCTCAGCATCTCCATCGGCGGCAGCGGGGCAATCCCTGCCACATTCGCCGGGTCAGACGTGGAGTTCCTCGGTGCTGCGTCGCTCTTCCTTACAGGAGCTGCGCCGCATCTCCTGGTAACGAACTCAAATGTCCGGCTCGCAACACCCGTGACCGGATCAACCGCAGGCCTCACGCTCCGCGGCCCGGGAAGCCTCACGCTCGCCGCGGGCGGCACGTTCACCGGTGACCTTACCGTAGACGGCGGCCTTCTAAACGTCACCGGCAACCTCGCAGGAGCACTACCCGTAGACAACCGGCCCGTAATCAACCTAGCGAACGGCGGCATCCTTACCGGCAGCGTAAGCGGCACCGACTCACTCGGTCCGGTAAATGCGGACGGAAGCGCTGGGAACCCCGGCCGCATCCGACCCGGAACGATCGCAGACTCCACCGCGACACTTGCACTCACCGCGACCCCGGTGACATCGAGTGCCTTCACGATGAGCGCAAATAGCGAACTCGTCATTGAACTCGCCGGACGCTCCGCCGGTGACTACGACCAGATCGCTGCGACCGGCTCCGTGACTCTTGCGGGTGCACTTTCGATTTCAGTCATCAACGGCTTCATCCCGGTCGGGGGGGACGCGTTCACGCTTATCCTCAACGATGACGCCGATACAGTGACGGGAACATTCACAGGATTGCCCGAGGGCGCTCCGCTCACCGTGAGCGGCTTCGACTTCCAAATCACTTACGTAGGCGGCACCGGCAACGATGTCGTCGTCACCGCTGTTCCCGAGCCCGGCAGCGCTGCTCTTTTGCTCGCAGGCCTCGGATTGCTTGGCTTCCGCAGGCGTCGGGATTAGTCCGCGCCGAGCGTCGCGACGACGCGGTAGAAACGTCCCGTGGTCGAACCGGCTCCCGGGTCTGTCGCTATGGCCATGCTGGTTGCTCCGTTGACAACAATCGGAATTGCGGGCTGGTCGGACCATTGAACGAGGTCGGCGCTGCGCTCGACCCGGTAAGTTACGCCGGCCTGCGAACCCCACTTCAAAACAACATCCGCACCCTGCCGTTCGGCTGCGAGGTTGCGCACGCACTGGCTGAGCACCGGTGTCAAAATGAGATCCATCCAGACAAGACGGTGATCCGTAATTTGATTTCCCTGAGTGTAACTCGCTGACAGAAACAGCAGCCCGTAAAGCGGGTCCGTGCTTGCAGGCCAGAAAACGCCGCTGTCGGCGACCGAGAATCCGGCCTTGCTGGGAAGCACATGATCCACACGGAGGTTGCCCGTACCGGGAGAGAAGTACGCGGTGTCATTTGCGTGCGCACCGATGTCGTTCAAATTTGCTCCACCCAGCAATGGACCCTGCTCCGCGCCACCAGGACTAGCAGGATTCGGTCCGGCATTCACGAGTGAATGATTTCGAAGCTGGTTGATCGCACCATTGAAACTGTCTCCATCCAGCGGGTCCGCATTCATGTCACCGAGAATCACAAATCGCTGCTCGCCATTCGCGGATGAGAGTCCGCCGAAGACGCCATCGTCGTCGTACAAAAACGGGGCGTTGCTGATGTATTCCTTCCAGAGTCTGATTTCGTCATGGTTCCTGCGCCCGTTTCGATCCTCCGAGGAATCGAAGGCCGGCGGTGTGGGATGCGAGGCCAGCAGGTGAAAAACCTGCCCGGGCTTCACCTCGATGGGGATATCCACGTGGTTCTTCGATGAAAGGCGGAAGATATCCTGCTCGCCGGACGTGTAGTAGCCGGGTGGCATCACGTGCCCGGGAAGGTCCTTCCATTTAAAGAGCCGGAACGATCGAATCGCCGCAGTCTGGATCGGATACTTTGAGTAAACGACGAAACTGTATTGCCCGGGAAACCAGCCAAATCCGAAGCAATCGTTTCCATACAGGTCTTTCTGTGCGGTCGTCGCCGTGTCGGAATACGAACTAACGACCGCACCGTTGTTGTCAAAATCACCGCCGTTCGTGGATGCCGCGCCCGTCGGGACACCGGTATTGCTGATCGCTGCGTAGCGGTAGGGATAATTTAGCGGCGCCAGGCCGCTTTGCGAAACCGCGAGATAGTTCGCGTGAAAGCGGTTCATCGCGAGCACACGGAAGGGATTGCTCGTCGGATCCACATCAAACTCGTTGAGCAAAACCACATCGGGCCGCACCCGCTGAAGAATCTCGGCGACTTTTTGCGCCTGAACGTTCGCTGTCGTAGCGAGGTCGGCAGGGAGTTGTTCCTGTGTCGGTCGGTTCAGCGAGCAATTAAAAGTCGCGACCCGGACCTGCAGCGGAGCCGCAAGCACATGTGCGGAAAGTGCGATAAATGCGATGACTCGAAACACGCTGCCAGCATGACACGCATTCAGAATCGCGCAACCCGCGAACCCTTGCAGACTACTGCGCTTCGAGCGGAGCCGCGGGCGCGGGCGCGGGTGCGGGTGCAGCGACTGGCGGCACGACTGGCGGCGCAGCTTTCACAGGCTTCAAGAGCGGTGCCGGAGGTTTGGCCCCGGCGTGTTTCAGCATCGAGAAAAGATCACTCTCCGTGGAGAGCACCAGACTCGTGCTGCCGCCGAGGATTTTCTTGTAGGTCTCGAGCGTCTTCATGAATCCGTAGAACTCCGCGGCTTCCGGGCTCTTGTTGAAGGCCTCCGCATAAATCCGCGTCGCCTCGGCGTCAGCCTCGCCCTGAAGTTGCTGCACTTTTTTATAGGCGGTCGATTCCACCTCGCGCAAATCGCGCTCCCGTTTACCGCTGATCGTGGCAGCCTCGCCCTCGCCCTCGCTGCGGAAGCGCTGTGCGATTTGCTGCCGCTCGCTCATCATCCGTTGGAAGATACGCTGCAACACTGCGTTGTTGTAATTCACGCGCTTCACCCGGACATCAATCAGTTCCAACCCAAGCGGCACGAGCTTCGGCGCGGAAGCCGCCAGAACGTCGCGCTCAATTTCCACGCGACCGCGCTGGATTCTCACCGGCACAGCTCCGCCGCCCGATGGCGCATTCTGCGGATCGACCTTGAGCACACGCGTCTTGTCGCTTCGGATGATCTCAATGAGTTCGTGCCGGGCCACTGCGGCGCGCGTCTCGCTTCCGATAATGTCATCCAGACGCGACTGCGCGGAACGGAGGTCACGGAGCGCAACGAAGAACTTCGCCGGATCGGCAATCCGCCAGCGGGCGAACGTGTCAACTTCGATGTAGGTCTTGTCCTTCGTCGGCATTTCCACCGGCGGTCCGTCCCACTCGAGCACGCGCTTCTCCTGCTTGTTCACGAGCTCGATGAATGGAATTTTGAAATAGAGCCCCGGGTTGACTTTCGGCTCACCCACGGTGCGACCAAAGCGAGTAACAATAGCCGTCTCGGTTTCGCGGACCGTGTAGCAGCCCGTGAACACCAATAGAGCGACGAGGAAAAGAACTACGAGAATTCCGATTGAGCGCGGCTTCACTTGGTCACCCCCGTTCCAGTTCCCTGCATGAGCGGGAGCAGTTGCGTGATTTTCTCATCCAC
>SXWH01000058.1 GCA_005791535.1 Verrucomicrobiaceae bacterium
ACCATTATGGGATTCATTTTTTCCGCAGAGCGTTTCTGGTTTTCCACAGAGCGTTTCATTTTTGCTACAAAATGAGTCATTATCACCAAAGAGCGTTTGTGATTTGCCGCAGAGCCGTTCAGTTTTACCGCAGAGCGATTCACGTTTCTTCCAGACTTTTTAATGGTGAGCCATTAGCCCGTTTGGGTTCTTTTTGTGAGCGGCGCGGGGGAAGGTGAGGATTTCGACGGACTGATTGGTGTGCTTGGAAGGTGGAGATCGCGATTTGGGTGTTCGGAAGTTTGTCAGGGGGCGTTGCTTTGGCCGGCTGGCTGCGCTATTGCACGCGGTATGAATTACGCGGGGTTGTTCACTTTGCTTTCGGGGGAGAATTCGCCGGTCGTGTTGCTTGAGGGCGCGCGGGAATTGCCGGAGCCGCAGGCGCCGTATCTCACCGCGCTCGCGGCGCATCTGGCGCGGACTTTTCCCAATGCCCGGTTTCGCACGGGGAATGCGAAGGGGTCCGACGAGGCGTTTGCCGCGGGGGTGGCGAGTGTGGATGCGGCGCGGCTGGAATTCGTGCTTCCATACGCCACTCACCGCAGCAGCCGGCGTCCGGCGGAGTCGTCGGCCACGGCGATTGCCGATATTTCCCCTGCGCGTGTGCAGGAGGTAGTGGATGCGACGCTCGCCGCTTCGCCGCAGTATGAGCGCGTGGCGGCCAATTACCGCGAAGGCCGGATGCATCCGCGCCAGCGGGCCACGGCGCAGTTGATTTTGCGCGACACGCTCAAGGTCACGGGCGCGGAAAACATGGTGCGACCGGTCGCCGGGATTTTCTACGTACATGCCGCCGACCCCGATCGGGGCGGAACGGGCCACACGATGCGCGTCTGCCGCGCCATGGGCGTGCCGGTCATCACGCAATTTGAGTGGATGGGCTGGGAGTTCTGAGCGCCGGTCATCTCCCGCGGAGTCCCTTGCAAATCACACCGCCCGCTCCGCTTTCCATGCGTAGGACACGTCGCCTTTCACGTCGCGATGCTCGAAGAGGATCGTGCTTTTTGCGCCGTCGCGCCGGAGCGTGACGGCGAGGAAGCCGCCCTGCACGCGGTGGAATTTGTGATACGCGGCATCGTAGCCGGGTGAGCCGCTTGCGTGTTCGTTGCTGGCGGGGCCGGCGCTGAATTCCTGCACGCCGGTGGCGGGATGCACGGAGTGGTACTGCCAGTGGCGGTCGCCGCAGATGACGAAGAAATTGTCCGGCACGTTTGCCTTCAGCCACGCGCGGAGCTCGTCGCCCTCGTGGGCAAAGCCTTCGTTTGCGTGGTTGTCGCGCTTGCCCTTGCGGTCGGGCCCGACGAGCGGCGTGGGCGATACGAGGACTTTCCACGTGGCGTCGCTTTCCTTCACGGTGCGCTTGAACCACTCCTTTTGCTCCGCGCCCCAGATGGTTTTTTCCGGGCCGTCGGGCGCTTTGTTCTTCGAGCGGAAGTCGCGCCCGTCCGTGAACCACATCTGCAGGTCGCGCCCCCACCGCACGGTGCGGTAGCTCGGGTCGCCGTGGTGCATTGGGGCCTGCTGGCGGAAAATCTCCTGCCCTTTTGCAAACGTAAGCTCGCCCATGCTTGCGCCGGGGCTGGAGTCGTTGCTGAGCGTGTCGTGGTCGTCCTTGAGCCAGTAGGTCGAGTGGTTGCTGTTGAAGGCGACCAGCCGCGGCAGGCTGAACATCCGCTCCCAATGATACCGCGCGAGCCGCTCCGTCACGGCTTTCGGGGCGTCATTGTCGTAATAAACCAGGTCGCCGGTGAGACACGTGAACTGCGGCATCAGCGCGGCCATGGCGGGATAAATGGCATGCCCGTCCGGATGCCCGCGGTCGGCGTAGCCCTGGCACGTCATCACGCAAAAGCGCAGGTCCGGCGCCGCATCCGCCGCCGGTGCCGTCGCGAAGCTCCCGCGCGACGAGTTTTCCTTTTCCGCGCCGTACACCTCGCTCGCGTAAAAATACACCGTCCCCGGCTTCAGCTCGGCCAGTTTGAAATGGCAGATGAAATCATTCTCCGCCGCCGCCTCCATGAATTCCGAAACCGTCGCATCGCCGAGATCCTCCCGCGTGCCGTAGTGCAGCCGCACACGACCCGGCGCGCCGGGACATGCGCCTTCGAGCTGATCGGCGGGCACGGCTACTTCCGCTTCCGGCCTTCCGCGCTTAGCCTCGCCGGTTGCGCGTTTCGGAATCACCGTGCCGTCCGAATTTCGCTGCCGCGCGGCCGTGAGGCGGGTCCAGATGATGGCCGTCGTATCCGTCACCTCGCCCGCACGCGTGCCGATCGCCTGAAAAGGCCCGGCGTTCTCCGCGGCCCGGATGGAAGGCGCGCCGGCGAGCGCGCCGGCAATGGTGGCGGTGGAGCCTGCGACAAAAGCGCGGCGCGTGATTCGGTGTGTTTCGAGGTTCATGGAGTTCGATGCGGCCTGCGAACGGTGAATCTCGCATTGGCGGGAACAGCACTGAAAGACGCAATTTCGACAAAACGCGACCCGATTCCGCGGTTGGTAAACGTCCGCGCCGTCGATGCGGATGCAAGAAATCCCTCGTTGCTGTTAGTCCAAATTGCGATCAGCGAGCTCGGATTGGGGCAACGATTGGCGGGCTCTCAGAGCGGGATTCGACCTCGAAACCATGCAGTTCTCGGTGTCCCGATGGGATGAGTTGACACGTGCGGGCGGAATGATTCGTCTCTGGACAGAGAAGGAGCGGAGGCCTTGTGAAAATTTTCACAAAGTCCTTGCATCGCTCGTTTGTTTTTCCCAATCTGACACCCGTTTCGATCGAAAGTGACCTGCATTTTCCACCTTAATTCCTGACCGATGCCGCAGATTTTTCAACGCGGAGCGAACCTCGTTCCGCTCAAGATTCTCCTTGTTCTCGGGGCTTTAGCCACGGGCGCCGTGGGGGCGGTGTGGTATTATTTCACACCTGAATACACGAAGGTCGGCTACCAGCCTTCGCAGCCGATTCCGTTTTCGCACAAGGTGCACGCGGGGCAGTTGAACATCGACTGCCGCTTCTGCCACAGCTTCGCGGATTCCGGCGCGCATTCGAATCTCCCGTCCACGCAGCTTTGCATGGGCTGCCACACGCAGGTGCAGAAGGATAGTCCGAAACTCGAGCCGCTGCGCCAGGGTTGGGCCTCGGGCAAGGGTGTTCCGTGGGTGCAGATCCACAAGACGCCGGACCACGCGTATTTCAATCACTCGGTCCATATCAACCGCGGTGTGTCGTGCGTGGAATGCCACGGTCGCGTCGATCAAATGGACGTCGTCTATCAGGCGAAGTCGTTGACCATGAATTTCTGCCTCGAGTGCCATCGCGCTCCTGAGAATGCGCTGCGTCCGCTGGACAAGGTGACGGACCTCGGATGGAAGGCGCCGACGCAGGCAGATGAACTGGCTTCGCTGCTCGGCACGACGCCGGATAAATTGAAGCTGAAGGCGGGCGATCAGCTGACGCCCGGCAAGGCCCAGAAAGTCATGGGCGAACACTTTAAAGTTCAGCGCGGGGTGCTTCCGCCGGACAGCAATTGTGCTGGCTGCCACCGCTAACCGACACGGACCATGAGCAAACGAGTTTTTGAACATCCGCAGGAAGAAGCCAATGGGCCGCAGTATTGGCGCAGCTTCGGGCAGCTCGCGAAGACGCCTGAATTCAAGGAATGGCAGGACCGTGAGTTTCAGGCCGGCGCGGCCGATTTGAACCCCGAAGTGGGTCGCCGCGACTTCATGAAATACATGGCGGCGAGCGCAGCGCTCGCCGGGCTGTCGCTGAGCGCATGCCGTCGCGAGGAGAAGACGCTGGTGCCTTTCGCGCAGACCGCGGAGTGGACGATTCCGGGCAAGCCGTTGTTTTACGCGACCTCGCGTCCGCATCGTCGCGGTGCGATCCCGCTGGTGGCCACGACGCATGACGGGCGTCCGACCAAAGTGGACGGAAATCCCGCGCACGGCACAAACAAAGGTGCGACGGATTTGCAGACTCAGGCTTCGTTGCTCGATGCTTACGATCCGGACCGCTCGCGCCGCTTCCAGCTTGATGGCAGGGAATCAACGGAGGCTGATTTCACGAAGTGGCTAGCCGGCGTTGTGGAGAAGGCCGGAGACGGACAGGGGATTGCGTTTTTGACCGAGCATTTCACCTCGCCGACTTACGCGCGCTTGAAAAAAGCGGTCGCGGCGAAGCTGCCGAAGGCGATGTGGGTTGTGTATGAGCCGCTGGGTGGCTCGGAGTCCGGCACGGCACAGGAAGCGGCGTTCGGCGAAGGTTTCCGTGCGGTTCCGCAGATCGACAAGGCCGACGTGATTTTGTCGCTCGACTGCGATTTCCTCGGTATGGACGAAGGTCGTCTCGAAGGCATCCGTGCGTTTTCCGCGCGCCGCAAGCCGGAGCAGAAGATGAATCGTCTCTACGTCGTGGAGAATCGATACACGACGACCGGCGGCATGGCAGACCACCGTCTGCGCTCGCAGGCCGGTAAAGTGGGCGCGGTGGCCCGTGCGTTTGCCGAGAAGATTGCGGCGGCGACGAATGATGCGGCGCTGAAGGCTGTCGTGGAAGCGTTCCCGAAAGTCGCGACCGACGCGGACGCGAAGTGGATCGAGGAAGCCGCGAAGGATTTGGTGGCGCAAAAGGGCAAGGCGCTCGTGCTAGTTGGCTATCGCCAGCCCGCAGCCGTTCAGGCGCTCGGATTTGCAATCAATGCGGCGCTCGGCGCTCTCGGCGAGACGCTCGTCGGACGCAAGACGCATGGACATGGTGGCGGGACCACAATCGCCGACCTGACGAAGGCGCTCAACGACAAGCAGGTCAAAACGCTGTTCATCCTCGGTGGAAATCCGGTTTACAACGCGCCCGGCGATCTGAATTTTGCGGCCGCAATCAAGAACGCCGAAGTCGTCCGTCACGGCTTCTACGAAGACGAAACAACGTATTCGGTCGATGTTGATGAAGACGGCAAGGTCACAAAGCGCAACTTTGTGAAATGGCACGTCCCGGCTGCGCACTATCTCGAAGCATGGGGCGACGGCACGGCCAGCGATGGCTCTCATGTCTCGCAGCAGCCGATGATTCTGCCGCTCCTTGGCGGATGGTCGGAAATCCAACTGCTCAATTTCATCCTCACCGCCAAGAAATCGGAGGGCTTGGAACTCGTTCAGGAGACTTTCAATGCTGTGGCGCGCGGAATCGACGCCGTGTCATGGGCGAAATTCCTGCGCGACGGCTTCCTTCCCGCCGCCGCGCCGCGTGAACCGCTTGCGTTCAACAGCGCATCGGCCGCGCAACTCGCTGCGAAGTACACCGCTCCTGCCGAGGGGACGGAGGTTGTTTTCGCCGCCTGCCCGAAGGTCGATGACGGACGTTTTTCGAACAATGCCTGGATTCAGGAAATGCCGGATCCCGTCACGAAGGTGACCTGGGACAATGCGGCGATCATCAGCCCGAACACGGCGATCAAGCTGGGCCTGTCTGCGACGCAAGGAAACGGAAAATTCGAATTCAGCAACGGTGCATGGATCACCGTAGAGGTCGGTTCTGCGAAGCTGGACGTTCCGGTCGTCATCATCCCCGGCACGGCGGATGACAGCATCACCATCGCCCTCGGATACGGTCGCACGCACGAAGGTCGCGTGGGCGGACGCGAGGGCAACTACATGTCGCACGGCGGTCTCTTTGCGAAGAAGAGTCAGGTCGGTTTCAACGCCTACCCGCTGCGCACCACCGCGAACCACTATTTTGCAGCGGCAAAGGTCCGGAAGTCGGAGCAGTCAGCGTATCAGCTAGCCATCACGCAAGAACACGGAGCGCTCGAAGGCCGCGGACCGGATGTCTATCGCGAAAGCACAGACCCGAAATTCAACGCCCGCGACAAGCATTGGCTGCACGAGAAGCACGCGATGGACGCGCACGCCGAGGAGTTTGACGCGAAGGGTTATCCCGCTGCGCGCAGCGCTTATTCGAATCCGCCGCTGAATGACAAAAATCATCAGTGGGCAATGGCTGTGGACCTCTCGGTTTGCACCGGTTGCTCGGCCTGCATGATTGCCTGCCAGAGCGAGAACAACATTCCCGTTGTTGGCAAGGAACAGGTCATCGAAGGCCGCGAACTCCACTGGATCCGCATGGACCGCTACTTCGTCACTCCGATGAATGCGCGGGAGGACAAGACGATCGACTTTGAAAAGACCCGCATGGTCATGCAGCCGATGCCCTGCCAGCATTGCGAGAATGCGCCTTGCGAAACGGTCTGCCCGGTGAACGCCACCGTCCACAGCGACGACGGCCTCAACGTGATGGCTTACAATCGATGCATCGGCACGCGCTACTGCGCGAACAACTGCCCGTTCAAGGTGCGTCGCTTCAACTTCTTCGACTTCAACGAGCGCCAGAAGGACAAGTATTTTGTCCCGAACATCGTGAACGAGAAGGGTATGGCGGAAACGCTCAAGCTCTCGAAGAATCCAAACGTCACCGTCCGCATGCGCGGTGTCATGGAAAAGTGCACATTCTGCGTCCAGCGCGTGCAGGAGGCGAAGATCGCCGCCAAGGTGAAAGCCAAGGACAGCAGCGATGTGAAAGTTCCGACCGACGCATTCAAGGTCGCCTGCCAGCAGGTCTGTCCGACGGGTGCCATTACGTTTGGAAACAAGCTCGATGCGAAGAGCGCCGTCAGCCGCGATATCGACAATCCCCGCGCCTACCGTGTGTTCGACTACCTCGGCATCAAGCCGCGCGTTCATTATCTTGCCCGTATCATGAATCCAAATCCCGCGATGCCCGACGCACCGAAGGAAGAGAAAGGAGCGCACGCTTAATGGCTACCGCTTCACACAATACGTCCGAGGACGGAGTAGTTGTCCTGCATTGCCCGCCGGAACTCGCGAAGATTCCGCTGGTCAATCACGACCGCTCGCTCGGCTGGATCACGGAGAATGTTGCGTCCATCTGCGAAGAAAAGACCCGCCGCTACTGGTGGATTGGTTTCTTCCTCTTTGCGCCAATCGCGCTTTTGGTGCCGACCTTGCTCTCCTATCAGGTCGCAAACGGCGTCGGTGTCTGGGGCGAAAACCAGCCGTTCGGCTGGGCGTGGGACATCACGAACTTCGTGTTCTGGATTGGTATCGGTCACGCAGGAACGCTCATTTCGGCGATTCTGTTTTTGACGCGCCAAAAGTGGCGCACTTCGATCAATCGCGCTGCCGAAGCGATGACGCTCTTTGCGGTTATGTGCGCCGGTCTCTACCCCGGCTTCCATGTCGGTCGCTTCTGGAAAGCTTGGTATCTATTCCCGATTCCGAACTGGAACGGCATCTGGCAGAACTATCGTTCGCCGCTGCTCTGGGACGTGTTCGCGGTTTCGACCTACTTCACGGTTTCGGTATTGTTTTGGTATGTCGGCCTGATTCCCGACCTCGCCACACTGCGCGACCGCGCGAAGTCCAAAATCAAGCAGTTCGCTTACGGCGTCGCTGCGCTCGGATGGCGCGGCGGCAACCGCCACTGGCAGCATTACGAAATGGCGTATTTGATCCTCGCGGGTCTCTCCACGCCGCTCGTTCTCTCGGTGCACTCGATCGTGTCATTCGACTTTGCGACGTCGGTCGTCCCCGGCTGGCACACGACCATCTTCCCGCCCTACTTCGTCGCAGGCGCTATTTTCGGCGGCTTCGCAATGGTGCTCACGCTCATGCTTCCGGCGCGGCTTTTCTATCCGCAGCTCGACGATATGATTACGCGGAACCACGTGGACAAGATGGCGAAGATCATCCTGCTCACCGGCACCATCGTTGGCTACGCATACCTGATGGAGCTCTTCGTAGCGCTCGTTTACTCGGGAAATTTCTACGAATCGAACGCTTTCTACAATCGCGCCACCGGCTGGTATGCATGGCATTACTACGCGATGATGTTCTGCAACGTCATTTCGCCTCAGATTTTCTGGAGCAAAAAGATGCGCCACAATTACATCGTGGTGTTCATCGTCTGCCAGTTCGTCAATGCGGGTATGTGGTATGAGCGGTTTGTGATTATTGGAACTACGCTGGCGCAGGACTTCCTGCCTTCCTCGTGGGGTCACTACACACCGTCGTGGGTGGAGGTCTTTACCTTCATCGGCACGTTCGGAATGTTCATCACACTGTTCCTTCTCTTCATGCGCTTCCTGCCGATGATTACCATCTTTGAGGTGAAAGCCGTGAAGCCTGAGGCCGACCCGCATTTCCACCCGGAAGGCGATCACGGTCACGACAGCCACGCAACTGCAAAGCCGAAGGAGGCGGCAGCTCACTAACATGGCCGAATTCAAAAAACTATTCGCCCTCGGTGCTGAGTTCAACAGCGCCACGGAAATCTACAACGCGGCGGAGAAGGTCCGTGACGCCGGCTACACTGTCTGGGACTGCCACTCGCCCTTCCCGATTCACGGGATGGACAAGGCGATGGGTATGAAAAAATCCTGGCTGTCTGCATTCGTGTTCGTCTGCGGTTTGACGGGATTCCTCACCGGTCTCGGACTCGTCACCATCACGAGCTTCGGCATTTATCCAACTATCGTGAACGGCAAACCGAATGACTGGGAGCATGGCTTGCGTGCGCTGCAGTTCTTCTTCCCCGTCATGTATGAGCTGACGATTCTCTTCAGCGCATTCGGTGCGGTTTTTGGAATGATTATCCGCAACGGTCTCCCGCGCCTTCACCACCCGCTCTTTAACTGGAGCCGCTTCGGCAAGGTGACGGACGACAAATTCTTCCTCGTCATCGAAAGCCGCGACCCGCAGTTCTCGGAGACCAAAACCAAAGCACTGCTCGAAACGCTCGGCGGCGCTCACATCACGCCAGTTTACGACCGGGAGTAAGCCATGATTCTTAAAATCGGATTTGGAGCACTCATCATTACAGGCGTCGCAGCCCTCGGGCTCGCGGGGTTCCGCGGCCAGAAAGGCGAGCAGACGCACGTGGAATGGTTCAACGACATGGCTCATCAGCCGAAGGTAAATCCGCAGGTGCGGAGCGATTTCTTCGCTGACGGTCGCGCGGAGCGCAAGCCGGTCGCCGGAACCATCCCGATCGGATACAACATCGCGGGAACCTATTACCAGAACGACGGTAACAATCTCGGCACGGGAGTGGGCGCATTTGCGAATCAGCCCGACTACCTCAACACCGGTCGCATCGGCGAATTCTACGGTGATGGTATCCCGGAGAACCTCGCCTCCCGCGGAGCTGACCTCGTCAAGCGCGGTCAGGAGCGTTACGGTATCTACTGCAGTCATTGCCACGGAGTCGCGGCGAAGGGCAACGGCCCGGTCAAAGCCTTCGGCCTCATGACGGTCGCCGACCTGACCAGCGAGCCGATGCGGAAACAGCCTGACGGGCAAATCTTTAACACCATTACCCATGGCAAAAACACGATGGGTGCGCTCGGGCCGATTGTCACGATCGAGGACCGCTGGGCCATCGTATCCTACCTCCGCGCACTGCAGAAGGTTGCCGAGGGCAAATTGAACGTCGCTGAAAAGAAATGAGTCACCACATCGCCATACCGAACTCCGAGAAGTTCGACTCGAAAAAGGCTGCGTCTCTGAAAACCATTTTTCAGTTGATGGCCGTCATCGGGTTGATTGGAGCCGGCATCGTCGGCTTCGCGAGCCCGAAACTGTTCGCATTTAGCTGGCTGTTCGCCTTCTTCTTCGGCTTTACCATTTGTCTCGGCTGCTTCTTCTGGAACTGCCTGCATCATGCGACGGATTCCGAATGGTCCGTCGTCATCCGCCGCCAGATGGAGAACGTCTCGGCGCTCCTGAAGGTCGTTGCAGTCCTGTTCATCCCGATCGCTGCGATTCTCGTGGTTAAACCCGACCTCCTCTACTCGTGGATTAAGCCGCACCTTGAAGACTCCCTCATGCAGGGAACGAAGGGGAAATATTTGAACATCAGCTTCTTCTGGGTTCGTGCCATTGGAATCTTTGGACTTCTGTTCCTGCTCTCGACCGTGCTGCGCAATCGCAGCATCGCACAAGACGCGGACGGTGCCGCAAAGCACACATTCACAATGCGCAAGGCGGCAATCGCCGGCATTCCGGTGATGGCCCTTTCGGTAACGTTTGGCGGTATCGACTGGCTCAAGTCGCTCAACCATCACTGGTATTCCACGATGTGGGGCGTTTACCTCTTCGCTGGTGCCGCGGGTAGCTCGATGGCCGTGATTATTCTCGTTTGCAAATGGCTCAAGAGTCTCGGCTACCTCAAGCCAGTGACCGAGGAGCACTTCCACACGATGGGTAAGTTCATCTTCGCGTTCACGGTGTTCTGGGGATATATCGGCTACAGCCAGTACATGCTCATCACTTACGCGAACATCGATGAGGAAACGATTTACTTCCGCCTTCGCAACACCGAGTCGTGGACCTACCTCAGCCATTTCCTCGTGTTCGGACGCTTCTTCTTCATGTTCGTCCCGCTCCTCTTCCAGGGAGTGAAGAAGAGCAGCAAAATCATCTTCTGCGCATCGTGGATTATCCTGATGCAGTGCCTCGACCTCTTCATGATTATCATTCCCGAATATGCGCCCGGCGGCTTCTCGTTCACCGGTCTCATCGCCTGCGGAATCGCCTGGCTGGCCGTGGTGGGAATTCTCGGCACCTTCTTTCTGCGCCACCTTTCGGAGGGATATCTTTTCCCGACCAAGGATCCCCGTCTGGCCGAATCACTGAAACTTACGAACTAACATGCGCCACAACGTCACCACACCGGGTGGATTTTTCGTAGGACTCGGCGGAATCGCCGCGTTCTGCGCAGTCTCTGCCGGTGTTTACCTCTGGGTGAGCAAACCCGCCGCCAGCACGGAACTGGAGCCGCAAAAAACGGCGCTCGGTCTCGTCTCCAAGGAAAAGGAAAAGCAGGTTGAAATCGATGCGCTGCTCGCGGCTGCTTCGAACGATTACAACGGCGGAAACAAGATTAACCTCAACAACATCGATGACCTCCGTGGAGTGGTTCGGCATCGTGAAGCCGCGAAATCGGCGAAGGACGCAGAGCTCCTTACTGCAAAGTCGAACGTCGAAGGAAAGACCGTTCTCGAAGCAGCGATTGCCCAGGTCGTGACCGAAATCGCAGCAAAGAAACCGGCGGCGAGTGCCGTGAAAATCGACTTGAATGCACCTGCTGCCGACGCTCCGCTGTCGATGCCCAATTTGCAGGGACGCGGAACGAGCACGATGACGTTCCCGCCAATCACCGCGCCGGCTTCAACAACAACGCCAGCTGCGCCCGCGACCGACACCTTGGAGAAACCCAAGGCCGACGCGGCCCCTGCTCCGGCACCCGCGCCTGCACCGCAGGCTGCTACCGCAACTCCGGCACCCGCGATTGCCGCGGTTCCGGCTCCTAATCGTCCTCCGCTTCTTAACTGGTCTGACTCGAAATGACCGATTCTCAAAACATCCTGCCTGCCGCGAGCGTGGCAACTCCGACGGCAACTGCGCCTGAACCTGCAAAGGCTGTGGCGAAAGTCCAAACTGCACCAACAGCGAGCCCTGAATCCGTCGAGCGCGCGATTATCGACCAATCCGCAAAAGGCCCGGTCCTGACATTCTTCAGCACCGCCATTTTCTGGCTGATTGTTTCGACCTTCCTCGGATATGTGGCATCGCGAAAGCTCCACACACCGAACTTCGTTCCCGGGCCCGAATGGCTTTACAGCCTGCTCGGAGTCGACGGGATCATTCGCTCAATCTTCGACACGAACTTTACCTACGGACGTGTCTGGCCTGCCTACAACACGGCGCTCATCTACGGATGGTGCTCGCTCGCCGGAATGGGTGTTGCGACTTGGCTGATCGGACGCCTTTGCCGCGTCTCCATCCAGGCTCCGGGCGTTCTGCAGCTCGGCGCATGGTTCTGGAATGCCGGTGTGGCGCTTGGAATCGTGTTGCTTCTGGCGGGATACAACACCGGACTCGAGTATTTCGAAATCCATCGTGCCGCCCGGGCGTGCATCTTCATCGGCTACCTGTTCATCGGAATTTGGGGCCTGATTCTCTTCCGCTACAAGCGGACTGCTGCACCCTACATCTCGGTGTCTTACCTGGTAGCGGGATTTTTCCTGTTCCCTTGGTTCTTCGGTGCGGCGGATTTGCTCACGAGCGCACAGTTGCCGGGCGTGATGAAGAATGTTGTAAACGCATGGTTCCAGGGCGGACTGTTCAATCTGTGGATTGGGACGCTTGGCCTTGCAGCGGCATATTACTTCATCCCGAAAGTCATCAACCAACCCATTTACAGCTACAACCTCTCGAAGATCGGATTCTGGGGCTGGGTTTTCCTCGGCGGCCTTACCGCGATGACAAAACTAAACGGTGGTCCCGTGCCGGCATACCTCGTAACGCTCAGCATCGCGGCGAGCATTCTGTTGATCATCCCAATCGCCTGTCTCACCGTCAATTTCGGACGTACGATGACCGGTCACACGGAAAAGATGGCGTATTCCCCGACACTGCGTTTCACCTACGTCGGCACCGTGTTCTTCGCAATCGCGGCAGGACTCTCCGTCCTCGGTGCGCTGCGTTCGGTGAATAGCTTCACCGGCTTTACGACGTGGGATTACGGTGTCAAACACGCGCTCGTAATCGGATTCTTCAGCATGGTGATGTTTGGCGCGATTTACTACATCACGCCGCGTCTTGTCGGTTGTGAGTGGTTGAGCCGCACATTTATCAAACTTCACTTCCTCGGCACGGCCTACGGTGGTGCGACCATTATCGCGCTCTTCCTCATCGGTGGTCTTGCAACCGGTTTCACGCTCCACAACCCGACGGTGGACGTCACGGCTGCATACACTGCGCGGGAATTCACATTCGCAAACGTCGTGCAGGACGCCGGCGCATATCAGGCGGTGAAGTCGTACATCGGCTACACGTTCTTCGGGCTCGCGCAGTTGATCTTCGCGGTTCACTTCATGTTCATGCGTCTGCGCATCGGCCAGCCGGCCGGCGAGCCGACGCTTCTGGCCAACCCGGGGGAGGCACACTAAATGGAAACACCGAGCACACTTTTCACCGGCATCCTTGGAGCGTTCATCGTTTCCACAGGCGCGATGGTTTTGATTCCACACAGCCAGTTGAGTGGACTTCAGCCGCAGGTGGTTTGGGAAGAGAACCAGAACGCTCCGAGCGACGTCTATCCGTCGAAAATCGAGCATAGCCTCGGACAGCGCCACGGTCAGCGCATCTTCGTTGAGAACGGTTGTTTTTACTGCCACACGCAGCAGATTCGCGACCCGCAATTCGGTCCCGATGTCGAGCGCGGTTGGGGGCCTCGTCGTTCCGTTGCCCGCGATTACATTTATCAGGATACGCCTCTTCTCGGCGCGACGCGTCTTGGGCCGGACCTTGCGAACTACGGCTGGCGTGATTCGGAAGGAAAGCGCTTCTGGCGAAACGAACAGCCGAAGGAAGCTGAGCAAATCGTCCGCGACGAGGCGTTCATCTACAAACACCTGTTCAATCCCCGCGCGCGGATTTCCAATTCAAACTGCCCGTCAAATCCGGCGCTCTTCGAGCAGCGGGAAATCGGCTCCGGTGTTTCGCCGAATGCGGTGAAAGTCGAGAATGGCAAGCAGTGGGTGCCCACCGCGTCTGCCCGTAATCTTGCTGCGTATCTCCTTTCACTCGACCGCAGTCATGAACTCAAGGAGGCGCCGGTCGCCAAGAAGGAGGCAAAGAAATGAGCCAGCCAAACGAAGGACAAGATCGTATTGATTACCTCGAAACGTCGGACATTACCGAAGTCCACGCATCCATCGCGCGCGAGCACGCGGAACCGCGGTCCGGCACAATGCCAATCCCAACGTGGCTGGGAGTGCTCTGCGCAGGCGCACTGTGCTGGGCTGGTGCCTACATCGGCGTGTTCCACGGTGGATTCAGTTCGTCGGTCTACAACGAATACGAAAGCAGTCCCGTAGCGTTTTTCCCGTTGCCGAAGACCGACGGCGGAAATGGTGCCGGTGCGGCCGAACTCCCGCTCGTTCAACTCGGGCAGAAAGTTTATACCAAGAACTGCGCGGTCTGCCACCAGCCAACCGGCGTAGGACAACCCGGAGCAGTCCCGCCGCTTGCAGGATCCGAGTGGGTTGACGGAAGCGAAGCGAGCGAGAAGCGCCTCCTGGCCATTCTGCTCCACGGAATTACTGGTCCTTTGACCGTGAAGGGCGCGAGCTATAACAGCGCGGCGATGCAGGGATTCGGCGCTCAGATGAAGCCACGTGAGCTGGCAGGTGTTCTGACCTACATCCGTCAGGAGTGGGGGAACAAGGCCGGCGAAGTAACGGAAGCTCAGGTGCTCGCAGCCAAGAAGATGTTTGCCGACAAGGTCGGTGCCTACACGGAAGCCGAGATCAAAGCGATTCCCGTGACGGACAAAATTGAAGGCGGCGCACCCGCTGGCGATGCGAAGCCGGTTGCCGACGCAAAACCAGCCGGTGATGCGAAACCTGCTGGCGATGCAAAGCCTGCCGCTGGTACTCCTGCTCCGTCGGCTGGCTCGTATGATTTGGCGGCGTCCGTTGCGAATGGAAAGACGGTCTATATGCAGACCTGCATGGCCTGCCATCAGCTTACAGGAATGGGCGTTCCCGGAGCATTTCCGCCTCTTGCAGGAACGGAGTTTGTCTCGGGCGACACGCGCAGACTCGTGGCGATCGTGCTCAAGGGAATCACTGGTCCATTGAAGGTAAATGGAACCGTCTACGCAACCGGAATGCCGAACCCGGAGTTGTCATTCCCAATCCTGAAGGAAGACAAAAATGTTGCGGACGTATTGAACTACGTTCGGAGCAACTGGGGGAACAAACCTGAGCCTGTGATCACTCCCGAGTTCGTCGGAAAAATCCGCGACGAATTCAAATCCAAGACCGACCAGTGGACGGAAGCGGACCTTCTCAATTTCCCTGCAGCAAAGTAACCGGAACAAAGCAAAGAATCTATGAAAACACTCATCATCGCTCTCGCTCTCACCGCAACAGCAGCCTTCGCTCAGGAGGACATTAAAGTCTCCGCAGATCGTGGAAAAGCCGTTTACATGCAGACCTGCATGGCCTGCCACCAACTCACCGGAATGGGCGTCCCCGGCGCTTTCCCTCCGCTCGCCAAGACCGATTATGTTACGGGAGACACCCGCCGTCTTGTCGCGATCGTTTTGAAGGGCATTACCGGACCCATGACTGTGGATGGAAAAATCTACGCCACGGGAATGCCGCAGCCCGAGTTGACCTTCCCAATCCTGAAAGAGGACAAAAACGTCGCGGACGTGCTGAACTACGTGCGCACAAGCTTCGGTAATGAAGCAAAGGAACCCATCACACCGGAATTCGTCGCGGAAGTTCGCAAAGAATTCGCCGCCCGCACCACTCAGTGGACTGAGGCGGAATTGAAAGCATTCCCGGCAAAGGGCACCGCTCCGGCGAAGTAATTAAATACGCCGCGCCAGGAACGGATGCGGCAAACCTGAATACAGAACGAACATTATGGCTCAAGACCACGCTCATGACGCCCATGGTCATCACGATGACCACGGACACGACCACCACGAGCTAGGCTTCTGGCGCAAGTGGGTCTTTTCCACAGACCACAAAGTCATTGGCATGCAATACACCGTGACGGGACTCGCGTTCCTGTTCTTCGGTTTCATGCTGATGCTGCTCATGCGCTGGACCATTGCCAAAGGTGGCGCAGAGCCCCTTCCGACTGGTCTTGGCGAGTTAATGTTTAATATTTTCGGCGATGACGTCTTCACCGCCGTGATGAAAGACGGTAAGCAGGTCGGCTACACGCTGTCCTCGCAGGGTTACAACGTCTTTGGCGCCATGCACGGCACCATCATGGTGTTCTTCGGCATCGTGCCGATTGCGATGGCTGGGTTTGGCAACTTCGTGATGCCGCTGCAAATCGGCGCAATCGACATGGCCTTCCCGCGCCTGAATATGGCGAGCTTCTGGTGCTTCTTCGTGAGCTGCATCTTCATGGTCGCGAGCTTCTTCGTTCCAGGCAGCGCTGCGAAATCCGGTTGGACAAACTACCCGCCGCTCGCGGGAATCGCCGACCTTCCGGGAAGTGTCGATGCCTCGGGCGACTTGCTTGGGGTGTGGACAAACGGTGGCACGCTCTGGCTGCTGGGCATGGTGTTCAACATCACGGGCTCGCTTCTCGGTTCGATCAACTTCATCACGACCATTGTCCAGCTTCGCGCTCCGGGTATGACGTGGGGACGACTCCCGTTCTTCTGCTGGGCGCAGTTCATCACGGCCTATCTGCTTCTCCTCGCATTCCCGCCGCTTGAATCGGCCGCTGTGATGAACCTGTTTGACCGGGTCTTTGGTTCATCGTTCTTCCAGCCAACCGGCCTCGTGGTGACGCAGGCTGCGACGGCTGCGGGAATCGTGCCGCATTACTCTGGAGGCGGTTCGCCAATCCTCTGGCAGCACCTTTTCTGGTTCCTGGCGCATCCGGAGGTGTACGTGCTCATTCTGCCCGGTATCGGCATGATTACGGAAATCATCGCCTGCAACACCCGCAAGCCTATCTGGGGCTACAAGGCAATGGTCGGCGCTGTGTTCGTTCTCGCGTTTCTCTCGTTCATCGTCTGGGCGCACCACATGTATATGACCGGAATGGGGCCGAAGGTATCGGCATTCTTCCAGACGACGACGATCATGATTTCCGTTCCATCGGTCATCCTGCTCACCGCGTTGCTGCTGTCGCTGTGGGGCGGTTCGATTCGGTTCAATACGCCGATGCTGTTTGCCACTGCATTCCTTCCGATGTTCGGAATTGGAGGGCTCACCGGCATCCCGCTCGCATTCAATGCGATCGACCTCTACATGCACGACACCTACTACGTGATCGCGCACTTCAACAACGTCGTCGCGCCGGTAACCATCTTCGCGATTTTCGCGGGTTGCTATCACTGGTACCCGAAGGCGACCGGTCGTTTCATGAGTGAGTTCTTGGGCAAGGTCCACTTTTGGGGCTCGCTTGTATTCATAAACATCCTGTTCTTCCCCATGTTCATTCAAGGCATGGGCGGCGTGCATCGCCGGTGGTGGGATGGTGGACTGACCTATAAGGGAACCGTTGAGAATGTTTTGCACCTTAACAGTTGGTCATCATGGGGTGCTTGGGGGCTAGCCGCGTTCCAGCTCGTTTTCGTCTTCAACTTCTTCTACAGCATCTTCCGCGGTAAGAAGGTGCCGAACGATAATCCGTGGAATGCCACGACGCTGGAGTGGGATACCCCGACTCCGCCGCCGCATGGCAACTTCACCAAACCAATCACCGTTTACCGGAACGCTTACGAATACAGCGTCCCCGGTGCGGAGAAGGACTTCACACCGCAATCCGAGCCGCCGGCCGGCACTCCCGCCGCGCAGCCTGCACCCGCGCATTAAGCAGAATATTTAGCGAACAATGGAAATCCCATACACAGTCCGGCCACGTCCCGATACGGGCCTCGCGAATCCGAAGCTCGGCATCTGGCTATTTCTGGCATCGGAAGTCATGCTCTTCGGCGGTCTCTTCGCCGGTTACATCTTCATGCGCCTCGGTGCTGAACCGTGGATGTGGCCGAAAGGCTGGCTGAATGTGCCCGTCGGCACCTTCAATACCTTTGTCCTCATCCTCTCGTCAGTGACCGTTATTCTCGCTTGGGAATCGCTCAAGCTGCGGAACCTGAGGGCATACAAGGTCTGGCTCGCTGTAACATGGATCTGCGGCTTGCTCTTTCTCACGATTAAATTGTCCTATGAATGGCCCGCGAAGTTCCATCACTTCGGTGCCTACATCCAAAAGACCGCTGCGGAGAAGTACGAACCGCTCCTTGGAAACGACAAGCACGAAGGCAAGGACGGACACATTGGACGGAAAGGATACCCTCGCCTCTTCATCGGCGGTCACTTGGACTTGGAGAACGACAAGGACGCCATGAAGGCCTCCAGCGTGCCGTTCATCCCGGAAGCGAACCTCAACTCGGTCCTGGCACTTGGTAAGGACGAAAAGGATCCCGCGAAGCAAGCGAAGCTCTTCCACACTCGCGATGAAATGCTCAAGCAGATCGTCGTTCGTGAGGCGGACATCATTGCATTGAAAGCTCCGGACCTTGACCCGAAAAAGAAGGCCGAGATCCTGCATCGCATGAACACCATCAGCGTCCACAAGGTGGATGCCGAGAATGCAAAGCCTTACGACCCCGACAATGATAAGGCGCACTTCGTGCCGCGCGATCAGGTCCTGATTTCGGATCTCGGTCTCAAGGACAGTCCGATCGTCCACTCCGTAAAGGATGCGAAAACCGGCAAGGAAGACCAGCATCTGATCATCGACAAACGTGACCTCGTCGCGGGCCATGGACCGCTCGTGCCGAAACTGAATACTTATCTGGCTACCTACTTCATGATTACCGGCCTCCACGGAGCGCACGTGCTGGCGGGTTGCATTTGCTTCATCTACTTCTGGCTCCCAATCAAAGGTGGCTCAAAGCTCTTCTATACCAACCCTGAACAGCTCTGTAACCGCATCGAAGTGTCCGGTCTCTTCTGGCACTTGGTTGACCTCATCTGGATCTTCGTATTCCCAATCTTCTATCTCCTGTAGCGACCATGTCCGATCATTCCACACCTGCAGAGCACAAGCACGATGCCCACGGGCATGAAGGTCATCACGGAAGTTTGATGAGCCACAGCAAGGTTTACCTTATCATAGGCGCTCTGTTGTTTATTTTCACCGTAATCACTGTCGCGCTCTCCTACATTGATTTTGCGCATATTGGCATCTTCAAGTGGGCGTTCGGGTTGGTCGGTCTGAAGGGCGATGGCATCAACATCGTGATCGGTCTGATTGTCGCGACGTTTAAAGTCTGCCTCGTCGGTGCGTGGTTCATGCACTTGAAGCAGGAGACCATGCAAATCTGGCGTCCACTGTTGTTCACGTTCTTCTTCGTGTTCGCGCTCTTCATGCTCTTCGTGCTCGCGTATCTCGATCCGATCCCGTCGAGTTCGCACTGGTTCCACTAACCTGAAACAAACCTATGTCGCTCCGTTACTTCCATATCAGCTTCATCCTCCTCAGCGCCTTGCTCTGCGGTGGTGTCGCGTGGTGGAACTCGGAGAATCAGGGCATCGCGCCACTCACGTACGGTTTCGGAGCGGCCGCAGCCATCCTTCCGTTTTACGGTGTGTGGTTTCTTCGCAAATCCAGAAATCTCGTATGAAAACGCTCCGGGGACTTTCATTCATTTCCGCGGCCCTTTGTGCACTCTCGGCGAATGCACAAGCTTGCGCAGTCTGCATGGGCGGCGACGACGCCGTAATGCGCGAGGCCTCCAACACCACTCTCTGGGTCCTTCTTGGGCTCGTCGGGTTCATCTTCGTGGCCACTGGTGCCACCGCATTTTTCCTCTGGCGCAAAGCCATAAACGCTCCAACTACTTCCAACGCCTGATATGACGATTGCCGCAATTTCCGACTGGCTCGACCTGAACAAGCTCATGGGCATCCTGCCCAACCACTCCGAGCATGGTAAGGAAATCGACCACATGCTGAACTTCTGTCACTGGTTCATGCTGATTCTATTCGTGGGATGGTTGTCCTACTTCGTTTACACGCTCTGGCGTTTCCGCGCTGGTCGCAATCCGAAGGCGGACTACCACGGTGTGACGAGCCACGTATCGACCCACCTTGAAGCAAGCGTTGTCATCGTGGAAGCAGTCATCCTTCTCGGGTTTGCGATTCCGTTGTGGGGCAAGCGCGTGAACGAAATCCCGACCGACGAAAAGAACCCGCTCCGTATTCGTGCAATCGGCTACCAGTTCGGTTGGTTCTTCCACTACGCCGGGCCGGACCAGAAGTTCGGTGCGCAACACCCTCGTTTTGTCGGCGGTGGAAACAATCTCGGCATCGATCCGAACGATCCGAATTCCGCGGACGACGTCGTTGTGACGAGCAACATGCATCTGCAAAACAATCGCGCCACCGTCGTGCGTGTCAGCAGCCGCGACGTGATTCACGGCTTCTGCCTCCCACAAATGCGCGTGCAGCAGGACGCGACACCGGGCCTCGAAGCGCCGATGTGGTTCAAGCCGATTACCACGGGCGCTTGGGAAATCATCTGTGCGCAGCTTTGCGGCGCAGGCCACTTCGGCATGCGCGCGGATTACACAGTCGAAGAGCAGAAGGACTTCGACGCGTGGTTCAAGGACCAGCAGGACGCGACGCAAAAGGTTTTTGCGGCACAGCGTGAGACGCTGAAGAAGCAGGCTGCGGAAGCCGCTGCTCCAGCGCATCACTGAGTAGCCTGCGCTTGCCTGCGCAAGTCCGGCGGGCCTTTCACTGGAATTGGACAGTCCGCGGGACGGCACGCAATCCCGCTGTTGTCCGTCGAAATTCACCGGCTAACTAGAGACTAGGCGTGCGCGCCGGTATTTGGAGCTTTGCTTCCCATCCGTGAAACTGCGCACTTTTCGCGGGCGTTTCGTCCGATAAACTCAACTGCTCATGTCCACGACCATCGACAATCCCTGGCTCTCGCGACTCTCGAAGCTTTGCGTGCTCGCCACGCTGTTTCTCATTTTTCTCGGTGCCATAGTAACGACGTATGATGCGGGCATGGCGGCACCGAATGCGCCGCATGTCGATGGCGCGTTCCTCAATCCCAAAACGCCCGGAACCGACCTCCCATGGTATAAAAATCCGCCGCTTCTGAAGGAACACAGCCACCGGCTCGTCGCGATGACCGTCGGGCTGTCCATGGGTGCGCTCACGGCGATGCTTTGGCGGAACTGGACGGCATTCTTCGTCGCCGTAGCATTCATGGGTGCGGCTTCACTTGGAAAGAAGGCGGGGCTTTCACCGGAGGTTGTCGCGCAACTTCGCGTGTGGCCCGCGATGGGAATTTTCATAGGACTGCTGCTCGCCGGCGCGAAACGGCGCGGCGAGAAAATCAGCACGGATCAAAAGCTCGTGCTCGTGGCCTACATCGCGACGTGCATTCAGGCCGCGCTTGGTTCGCTGCGCGTGGAAATCGAGACAGCCAGCGACCTCGCGTTTGCCGCAAACAACGCCGTGCTCGGTGCGCAGAAGCTCGCGCTCGCGACCAATATCCGGACTTTCCACGGGGTCTTTGCGCAGGTTTTCCTCGCGCTGATTGTCGTAATTGCCGCACGGCTCTCCCCGATTTGGAAACAGCTTGGCGACCGTCCGAAGCTCGATGGCGCGCAGAAGATCCACGTCATGGCCATCGCCCTGCAATGGCTCTATATCATCCAGCTCGCCTGCGCCGCGTATCTGCGCCACCGCGGCCTCGGGCTCGTCATTCCTACGTGGCCTTCGGCCGGCGCGGGTCTGCTCCCGGAGCAGTGGACGCACGCGGTCGGAATCCACTTTCTCCACTCACGCGTGCTTCCCATTTTGATCACCGGTCACGTCATCGGCCTCGCGATTGTTTGCGCAAAACGCGCTGCGGGTGAAGTCCGCATTACGCGGCTGGGGTGGGGGATTCTTGCGCTTGTGGTGATTCAGGTCATTCTCGGTGTCATGGTCATCTGGAAAGGCCGGCATCCGCACATCACCAATACGCACGTAATGGTCGGCGCATTCATCTGCGCCTGCACGGCGCTGCTCGCCGCGCGAAGCTGGAGGGTGCGGGCGTGACGGACTCCACGAGCGTCCCGGCGGCAAACGCCGAACCGGGGATTCTGGCCGACCTTCTCGATCTGACGAAGGCGCGGCTGAACATGCTCGTGCTCATCACCACGTTCGTTGGATACTGGATGGGGAACCACGGCCCGATCGAGTGGTTGCGGTTGATTCAGGCGATGCTCGGCACCGCGCTGTGCGCCGCAAGTGCGGCTGCGCTGAACCAGCTTTGGGAGGTGAAAGTAGATGCCCGGATGCCACGCACCGCCGATCGGCCCATTGTTGCGGGTCGCATGAAGAAAAGCGCCGCGTTCTGGATCGCAGTCGCACTCGGTGCGGCCGGCGGCGGCTGGCTGTGGCTCGCGATCAATCCGCTCAGCTCGATTCTCGCCGTGAGCACCATCGTCATCTACGTGCTCATTTACACACCGATGAAGCGCGTCACTGCGTGGTGCACACTCGTCGGTGCGGTCAGTGGCGCGATTCCGCCCGTGGTCGGTTGGGCCGCCGCCACGCCGCATCTCACGCTCGGTGCCTGGGTGCTTTTTGGTGTGCTTTTTGCGTGGCAGATGCCGCACTTCCTTGCCATCGCATGGATGTATCGCGACCAGTACCGCGCGGCCGGACTCGTAATGCTGAAGCGCGATGATCAAACCGGCCTGCCCACAGCCATCACGAGCCTCCTCTTCACGTTCCTGCTCACCGGCATCACGCTCGTGCAGTTCAACGCCGGCCTCGGTGGCAGTATTTATCTCGGCGGCGCGCTGCTTTTTAACAGCATCTTCTTCCTCGCTGCGCTGCACTTTTGCGCAGACCGCTCGCGGCCCGTTGCGCGACGCCTTTTCTTCGCGAGCATCCTCTATCTCCCGCTCATCCTGGGGCTCATGGTTCTCACCAAGGTATGAAAACTATCGTCATCGTCGCACTCGCCGCGCTCCTTGCCGGCTGTGGGAAAACGCAGCCGGCCGAGGCACCTTTGCCCGAGAATAAAAGCCCGATCGCAGACATGCTCGATAACCCGCGCTTCACCGTGCCGCAGTTTATCCTGCTCGAGCGCAGCGGCAAGCCCTTCGATTCCACATCGCTTCGCGGCAAGGTGTTCATTGCCGACTTCTTCTTTGCCACATGTCTCGGCATCTGCCCTGCGCTCACGAGTGAAATGCAGAAAGTCCACCAGGCCACCGCCGGTATGGGCGACGTCCGGCTCGTCTCCATTTCCACCGATGAAAAGGACACGCCCGAAGTGCTTGCCGACTACGCCGCACGCTACAAGGCGGACGATCGCTGGTCCTTCCTCACCGGCAAAAAGGACGAGATTTTCAAGCTCAGCACCGAGGGCTTCAAGCTCGTGCTCGCCGACAACGACGCCATCGATGCGAAGGAGAAATTCATCCACAGTGGCATGATGGTCCTCGTCGATCGCGAAGGGAAAATCCGCGGCTACTACGACGCCGTCGGTCCCGATGCCGAAAAGAACCGTGAGCGTCTTCTCAAAGATCTGAAACGTATCCTCGCCGACAAAAAATGACCGCCGCCGACCTGCCCGCAATCAACGCCAGCCTCAACGCCACCGCCGGCGCACTTCTCATCCTCGGGATGATCTTCATCAAAGCCGACCGCAAGCAGGCGCACGGCTACACCATGGGCGCGGCCTTTGTAGTCTCAAGCATCTTCCTCGTCTGCTACCTCCTCCATAAATACCTCGTCGCACAGGAACACGCCGCCGACCCCACGCGTGCGCTGCACACGCCGTTTGGCGGCGAGGGCATCTGGCGGACGGTTTACTACGTGATGCTCATCTCCCACATCATCCTCGCCATCTGCGTTCCGCCGCTCGCCATCATCACCATGCGGCACGCGCTCGCCGGGCGGTATGAAAAACACCGCGCACTTTCGAAAATCACGCTCCCCATCTGGCTCTACGTCAGCGTTACCGGCGTGCTCGTTTACTTCTTCCTCTACCGCTGGTTTCCCGCCGCGGCGGCGTCAGTCCCGTAGCGCGTTCTTCAGCAGAAAGTCCACGATCGGCTTCGGGTCCTTCAGCGAGTGCGGATGATGATCCACGCCCAGCTTTTCGATCACCTCGATCACGCCGCCCTCTTTCCGAATCTTCTCCGCAAACGGTTTCGTGTTCTCGTCGTAAGGCACCACTTTGTCCGCATCGCCGCACACGGAGATGATCGGAATCTTCGCCTTCGCGAGCACCGCCGTTTTATCGATGGGGCTTCCCGTAAATGTCTTCGCTGTCTCCTCCGTGAGCCCGAATGCCTCCAGCGCCTGCTGCCATTCGCGTGCACCGCCCTTGCCTTTGCCCTTGCCGCCCGGCCATGAGCGAATGTCGAGCACCGGCGCATCGAGATAAATCGCCGCCGTCTTCTCCGGATGCTCCGCAGCGAAATTCACCGCGTACAATCCCCCGCGGCTGAAACCCTCCAGCGCCACACGTTTCGCCAGCTTGTGCTCCGCCGTCGCGTGCGCGTGAAATTTGTCCATCAACTCCACCGCCGCCGGCGACCCATACATGTCGCTGATCCGGTAATACGCCACATGCCATCCCGCAGCCAGCAGCGCGATATCGCCCTGCGGTTCGTGACCGAAAAACTCCGTGCGCCAGATCCACGGATTCCCCGGCGCCGGCGTCTTCGGCTTCACGATCAACGCCGCGCGGTCCGCGAACTGGTAGTCGATTTTTTCATACCCGTTCCACTGCGAGACCTTCGTCTCCTGGGCAAAAGCGGACGCGGCAAAAACAACGGCGGGAAGCAAAATGAAACGCATCCCGCAATCACGCCGCCTGTCCGCCCAAAACGCAAGCGCGGGATTGCAGCCACCGGTCGGCCGGATTCGCGCCGGCGCTCAGTTATCGAGATTCGCCCGCGCGAACCACAACGTCAGCCCGGCGATGTCCCGCACGTGCAGTTTCGCGTAAATGTGCTCGCGATGAGTGCGGACCGTGTTGTCCGGACAACAATGACACAGACTCAAAGCAGGAAATAAGCGCTTGTGACTCTGTGAAACCCCGCTTTCCTCCCGGTCAAACAGCAGCAGAAATCCATGAGAACATGGCGATTGAAGGTGAATTCGGAGCACTGCGAGGCGCATTACCACTGAATTTACCGAGGGGTGGCGGTTTGTCTTTAGCGGTTCGGAGAAAGAAATGTTCTTCCAACGAAGACAAGCAGACAGATTCAAACTAATCCGTTGGCGCTGCGGTGGACAGCACGATTTCGTGTGATTGTTCTCACGATGACGATGAGTGACTGACTGCACGAGGGAATCGGTTTTGGGCGCCGTTTTCATTTCGCGATGCAGCTCGGGTTTGTCCGCACGCGGGGCGGGGGTTCATTTTATAGTCCGGAACTGCGGATGTTGCGCTATGCAAGGGGTATGATGATCCGATTGTTTTGTGTGCTGTTTAGTTTTGCCGCTGCGTGTGTGGCTGCGGATGTGAGGCCGAACATTATTTTCATCCTGAGCGATGATCTGGCGCAGGGGGATTTGGGGGTTTACGGGCAGAAGTTGATCGCGACGCCGAATCTGGACCGGATGGCCGCGGAGGGGACGCGCTACACTCAGGCGTATTGCGGGACGAGTGTGTGTGCGCCGAGCCGGACGTCGCTGATGACGGGTCTGCACAGCGGGCATTCGCCGGTGCGGGGAAATTGGGAAATCGCGAAGGGCGAGGGGCAGTTGCCGCTTCCGGAATCGACGGTGACGGTGGCGCAGATTTTGAAGTCGGCGGGGTATGCGACGGCGTGCATGGGGAAGTGGGGGATGGGGATGTTTAATACGACGGGAAGTCCGCTGAAGAAGGGGTTCGATCATTTCTTCGGGTATAATTGCCAGCGCCACGCGCATTCGTATTTCCCGACGTATCTTTACAACGATGACCGGCAGTTTGAGCTTCCGGGGAATGACGGGAAGGGTGTGGGGAAGACGTATGCGCAGAATTTGATCGAGGAGGATGTGTTGAAGTGGGTGCGGGCGAAAAAGGACGGGCCGTTCTTTTTATACTACGCGATCACGCTGCCGCACGGGCGGAATGAGATCGATGATTTGGGGATTTATGCGGACAAGCCGTGGACGCTGGCGCAGAAGTCGTACGCGGCGCAGGTGACGCGGCTGGATGCGGATGTGGGGCGGCTGGTGGATTTGCTGAAGGAGCTGAAAATTGATGAGAAGACGCTGATTATGCTGGCGGGGGACAACGGGTCGTCGTGGGCGCCGAATTCGGAGATGGGGAAGCTGTTTGACCAAGCGAGCAACGGGCTGCGGGGTTTCAAGCGCGGGCTTTATGAGGGCGCGCTGCGGCAGGCGGCGCTGGCGCGCTGGCCGGGCGTGGTTCCGGCGGGTCGCGTGAGCGATGAGCCGTGGGCGTTTTGGGATTTTCTGCCAACTGCAGCGGAGCTGGCAGGCGCGAAAGTTCCCGCGGAGTGCAAAACGGACGGGCTTTCGCTGGTGTCGTTCCTCAAGGGCGGACCGGCGCCGAAGCGTGATGTGTTTTACTGGGAGTTGCACGAGGGCAAGCCGATCCAGGCGGTGCGATTTGGGAACTGGAAGGCCGTGAAGAATGGTCCGAACGCGGCTGTGGAGCTCTACGATTTGGCCGCGGATGCCGGGGAGAAGAACAATCTCGCGGCGTCAAAGCCGGATGTCGTGGCAAAGGCTGTGGAGCTTTTGAAATCGAACCACACGCCGGATGAGAACTGGCCGCTGACGGGTCCGGCGGAAAAGCGGAAGAAGCAGAAGTAGGCCGCGCGGGGTTATTTGACGGGCTGGAATTTGAAGCGCTCGTCGTAGCGTCCGCCGGCGTGGGCACGGCAGCATTTGAGGCACGCCGAGGCTTTGCGCAGGGGTTTCACACGGGCGAGTTCCTGGCCGCAGGCGGGGCATTTGTAAAAGTAGCGCTTCGCAGCAGTGCGCGTCGGCAGCGGGAGGTCGTGCGTGCGTTTTTCATCGCGCAGACCGAGGTCGCGGCAGGCTTTGCGCCATTCGGGGCCGTGTGGCGCGATGCGGCGTCTGCCGGCGCGCTCGTACGCGAGGAGGTGGGCGAGTTCGTGGCGCAGCGTACGGTCGATTTCCTCGGCGCCAAACTGCGCGAGCCGGGGGTTCAGGGTGATGAGCGATTTCTGCGGAAACGCCATCCCGGCGGTGCTGCGCATGCGGGCATTCCAGCGGACATCCACAAGGCCGGTGAGCCGTGGCGAGCCCGCCGTGAGGAGAAGCACGCGCGCCTGCTGGAGCAGCTCGCTTTCCTTCGGGAGATTCGGTCCGGGAGGATTGAGGCGGAGGTCGAAACGACGTTCGCGCGGGTTCGGAAGCGGCTTGGATACAGGCTTTGCGGGCTCCGCAGGCTTGGGAGCAGGAGAGAACAGGCGCTTTATAAAATCGAACTCCATCGCGCTGCGGAGGGTGGATCTTCCGGCCATTTTCCGCAAGCCGCGAAAGCTTTTGCCCGCAACGTGCCCTTTGGTCGTCGAAAGCCCGATTTGGCGTGGTTAAAAAAGCGCACAGTCCTCGAAAGTGGCGTTTTTTATACACACCTTCACACCTCCCAAAACAACCTGGAACAACTATTTTCCTCTGTAAAACGCCTCGTGGCACGCAGCTGGCATGGCCGTTGCTAAGGGCGGCGTGTCAAAACGACGGTCAGCTTTACGACACGATGCCGCACCAAGTGGCAAAAATCGGACAGCAGGACGCGACGGTTTGTCAAAAAACAATAACCTACATCAGGAAACACGCATGAAACTAATTCGAACCGTAACAAACCTCGCCGTGGCAGCCGCCATGATGCTGGGATTTGGCACAGCATCCCTTTCCGCGCAGGATGCCGCGCCCGCCACACCGCCCGCGGCAACTGAGACCGCGAAGCCAGCCGAGCCGGCCAAGCCAGCCGAGCCGGCCAAGCCTGCCGAACCAGCTCCTCCGAAGGCCGAGGAAAAGAAAGAGCCCACCACCGACGACAAGGTGGCGGACATCATGCAGTATTTTAACAACCTCGCGCCCACCGGTCCGCTGAAGGACATCGCGGGTCCCGGCCACAACGGCTTCCTGATGATTTGCGCCGCGCTGGTGCTCTTCATGACGCTTCCCGGTCTGGCCCTCTTCTACGGCGGCCTCGTTCGCTCGAAGAACGTCCTTTCCATCTGCGGTCAATGCCTCGGTATCGCAGGCCTCGTCACCATCCTGTGGTGGGTCTGCGGTTACTCGTTCGTCTTCGGCGCGAACTTCAACAGCCCCGTCCTTGGCGGCACTGAGTTCCTGTTCCTGAAAGACGTGGGCGCCGCGCCAAATACGACCTACGCCGGCTGGCCGTCGCAGAGCGTCTTCGCGATGTATCAGCTCATGTTCGCCATCATCACGCCTGCGCTCATCATCGGCGCAGTCGCCGAGCGCATGAAATTCTGGGCTGTGATGCTCTTCGTCACCATCTGGATGTTCGCAGTCTATTTCCCAATGGCCCACATGGTCTGGGGCGGCACCGGTCTCATGAACGGCGTCTGGAACGCCGACGCAAAGGTCACCGCAATCGACTTCGCAGGCGGCACCGTGGTTCACATGACCTCCGGATGGAGCGCCCTCGTCCTCTGCCTCATGCTCGGCAAAAGGCACGGCTTTGGAAAAGACAAGATGTCCCCGCACTCGATGGTGCTCTGCATGGTCGGCACCGGAATGCTCTGGGTCGGCTGGTATGGATTCAATGCAGGCTCCGCGCTCGCCGCTGACGGCGTCGCCGCCCAGGCCTTCATGACCACCACGCTCGCAGCCGGCACCGCCGGGTTCGTGTGGGCCTGCGCTGAAGCACTCTTCCGCGGCAAGCCTTCCATCCTCGGCTTCTGCTCGGGAATCGTCGCCGGCCTCGTGGTCATCACCCCTGCCTGCGGCTTCGTCACCGCAAACGGCGCGATGATCATCGGCGTCCTGGCTGGAATCGTCCCCTTCATCTTCGTGATGATTCTGAAGGCCAAGTTCGGCTACGACGACGCGCTCGACACCTTCGGCGTCCACGCCGTCGGCGGAACGCTCGGTGCCATCCTGACCGCCTTCCTCGCGACCGACAAAGTGAACGCGAACCTCGCTCTCGCCGACTACGCCGGCAAGAACGGCCTCGCCAAGAAAGTCGGCGACGCATTCACGCTCGATTCCAGCGCGCTCATCAGCGGCCAGTTCAAAGCCATCGCCATCACGCTCGTCCTGAGCATCGTGGCAACCATCGTAATTACCTTAATAGTGAAAGCCATCGTAGGCCTCCGTCCCGATACGGAGTCCGAAGTCGCCGGTCTGGACATTACCGACCACGGCGAGGAGGGCTACGAGCACTAAGAGCCTCATGTAGGGGGGAAACCAGCTCGGGCGGAGTGGTATAAGGACGCCCGGGCTGGAACCCACACCCAAAGCGAAAAACAAAACACGCAACACACCATGAAAAAAATCGAAGCAATCATCAAACCCTTCAAACTCGAGGAAGTAAAAGACGCCCTCGCCGCCATCGGCATCGAAGGCATGACCGTTACCGAGGTCAAAGGATTCGGACGCCAGAAAGGCCACACCGAAATCTACCGCGGAAGCGAATACACCGTGGACTTCCTGCCGAAGATCAAACTCGAGACCGTCGTCACCGACGACATCTCCGAGCAGGCCGTCGCAGCCATCATCAAAGCCGCCAAAACCGGCAAAATCGGAGACGGAAAAATCTTCGTCACCGCCGTCGAACAAGCCGTGCGAATCCGCACGGAAGAGATGGGCGAAAAGGCCGTATAGCAAAACTTACGGGCGTCCAGCGAGGCGCCCGGCCAAATACATAGGACGTAAGGCCGTGCAGTGACGCGGCCACGGGAGGAGAGAGAGGCGCCGGTTTTCCGAAAGGGAAACCGGCGTTCTTCTTTTCCAAAAACCACGCCCCTCGCCGGACAGCGCAGCCCTTGCCGGGAATGGCTGGGGCTGTTAGTAAAAAGCACCATGCTTCCCGAAAAACCCGCCACCGAGCCGCGCCGCAAATGGCATTTGCTGCGATGGACGTTTGTCGTGTTTGCGATCGTCGTCGGGTGGGGCGGATGGAGGCATTATGACTTCCGGCAGGCGGTGAAGGAGGCGGAGGAGCGCGGGTGGGAGTTTACCTACAATGACCCCGTCGTGATGATTCGTGCGGACTGGCGAGCCGCATTTCGCAAAGGGACGTGGAACGGCACGAGACGGGATCTGTTCATTCGCACTGGCGCGGTTTCAGAGCGCGACTTCGACATGGTTCGGCGGCTTAAGCCAAAACAACTGCTAAGCTACCCTAGATTTCCATGGCGCGATTTGTCCCAGATCGAGGGCCTCTCGAATTTGACCGGGCTTGGGCTTGGCGACTGTCCAACTCTGACCGATATCGATGCGCTCAAGGACATGAAGAAGCTCACTGGGCTCGGGATCGTTGGCTCCCCCGTCCTCGCGAATATCGATGCGCTTAAGGAACTCAAAGGCCTGACGAGCTTGGGCCTCGAGCGGTGCCCCGCGCTCACAAATGTGGATGCGTTGCGGGAACTCAAGGCACTGAAATTCCTCATGGTTTCTGAATGCACCGGGCTTGAGAACGTGGACGGGCTTCACGGGCTCACAGGCTTGGAGAGACTCGATCTTCGTGGCTGCACCGAGCTCACAAGGGAAGCGGTGGATGCGGTAAAAGCGGCGCTCCCGAAGACCGAAGTCTTCAGCAATTTCGATAAATGACCCGCCGGGCCTCCGGAGGGCGGGGGGGCGGTTATTGGAGCGGCGACATTCCTGTCGCCGACAGCGTGCCATGCTCGAAAATCTGCGCTTTCAGGCTTCGGAGCGCTTTCGGCGACAGGAATGTCGCCGCTCCTGCGCCCTGCGCGACAAGTCGATTGCGTGACGGCTGTGACAAGTCGCAGCAGTCCACGGGCGCGTTCGCGCCGGCGTTGCGCGGTGCGGATTTCGTGATAGGAACGGCGGCGATGAAATTCGCCACGCTATTCCTCGCCCTGACATTCACCGCACCGCTTTTCGCAGCAGATAATGAGCTTTCCGCCGAGGAGAAGGCCGCGGGCTGGAAGCTGCTTTTCGATGGCAAGTCGACGGCGGGCTGGACGGGAATCGGGAAGCAGGAGTTCCCCGCGAAAGGCTGGGTGGTGGCCGATGGCGCGCTGAAGCACGAGGCGAAGGGCGGCGGCGGGGATATCGTGACGACGGAGAGTTTCGAGAATTTCGAGCTGGTGTGGGACTGGAAGGTCGCGCCGGTGGGGAACAGCGGGATCAAATACAATCTGCCCGACAAGACGAAGGGGCTCGGTTTCGAATACCAAATGCTGGACGACGAGAAGCATCCCGATGGCGTGAAGGGCGGACGTTTGCACCAGACGGCGGGGCTTTATGATTTGATCGAGCCGGCGGCGGACAAGAAGACGAAGCCGGTCGGCGAATGGAACACGAGCCGCATCGTGGTGAACGGGGCGAAGGTGGAGCATTGGTTGAACGGGGCGAAGACGCTGGAATTTGAGATGTCGTCGGTGGACATGAAGGAGCGCATCGCGAAGTCGAAATACAAAAACGCGCGCGGGTTCGGGGAGAAGACGGCGTCGCCGATTTTGATCCAGGACCACGGCGACGAGGTGAGCGTGAAGAATATGAAGCTGCGGGCCATCAAGTGACGCAGGATGCTGGACGAGAATCTTCGCGACTGGATGTCTGCGGACCTCGCAGACATCGCGCGGACGGGGATGCCGTTCGGCAAATACGGCCCGGAGCATTATCCGCCGCGCGGGGTGCCGCTGTATGACCTGCCGGTGGAGTATCTGGCGTGGTTCGACCGCAAGGGCTTCCCGAAAGGGCGGCTCGGCGAGTTGCTGAAGATCGTGCATCAACTGAAGGTGGACGGTTGCGACGAGGTGTTCGACAGCATCCGCCAGCAGCGCGGCGGCCGCACCTCCCTGCGCCCCGAGCGCATCCCGCTGCGAAGGAAATGGAAGGATGATTGAAGGACGAAGGGCGGTGTGGCGGGGTCAGTGAATCACGCGGATCCGGTTGCCTTTGTTCGTCGGGGGTTGCTTTCCATCGGGGCCGTTGTGTTGTTTGTTGACTGGGATCGGCGGAGCGGAGCCACTGGCTTTCAACGCGTTTTCGTTGAAGCCGATTTGTTCCTCGATGCCGTCTTTTGCGAGCGTCACCTTGCTTTTTCCAAATGTGTCGGACCAGGCGATATGCCGGACCGTGATTCCGTCGGGACCGGGCGCGTCGCCCCAAAGGCGGATCGGCGATGATTCCTCGCCGAGTCGGATGAGGGTGACGTACTCGCGGCCATCCGCACGCCCGAGGCCGACGACATACATGTTCGCGGTGAAGCGTGTTTTCGGCGCGGTGTTTTCGGTAACGGCGGGAGTGGCGAGGACAAATGGGGAGTTCGCGCGGGTTTGGTCGTAGCGCGTTTTTGTGAATGGCTGGGGCACGACGGGATTGGTCGCGAGGGCGGTGCTGGCGAGGGCGAGGAAGGCGATCACTTTCATAAGGGACTGAGACCTGCGGACGCGGCGGACGTTCAATATTCGCGTGCATCGGCGAGGGGCGGGCTTGTGAAGCGGCCGCGCTTCCGGCAGGGTGCGGGGCATGAAACTCATCGCATTGTCGGCGCTCGTTGCGCTCCAAACGCTCGTGGCGGAGGAACCGCGCCCGAAGCTGCAGATCATCAATGGCAGCAAGCAGACCGTGCAGGTCTTCTGGTTGAAATCCGACACCGAACGCGTGCCAAACGGCAGCGTGCGTCCGGGCCGCGACACGACGATCACGACGACGCTCGGGCACAAATTCGCGCTGGTGGGCGCGGACGATAAAAAGGAAATCGTGGCGACGAGTACGGTGCCGGTGCAGGGCGTGCGCTTCGATCCGCCGGATCCGGCCGGCATCCCGGCATTTTACACGCAACGCACGAGCGCGGGCGGTTTCCCAATCGTGGCATCGGCGAAGGTGAATCCGTATGCGCTGAAGGAGGCCGCGCATTTGATCGACATGATGCTCGCCAGACGGCCCGACGTGCGGAAGGCGATGGTGGCGAGCGGCGCCCGGCTTTGCATCATGGCGCATGATGAATACACGACCGATTTGCCGGAGTTCGCACGGCTGGGCCTGCCGGAGGATTCGCAGTATCCGGGGGTGTCGGTGAAGGATTTCTGGGATGCGCGGGCGCGCGGGCTGGGCGGAAGCGAGCACGATCCGTTTTGCAGTTGCGGCGAGGAGAATCTGCTCGGCTACAAGGGCGACCCGTATTCCACGGAGAACATTCTCATCCACGAGTTCGCGCACAATCTGCACCTGCGCGGGATGAACAATGTCGATCCTACTTTTGATGGTCGCGTTCGCGCGGCTTACGACTCGGCGATGAAGGCGGGGCTTTGGAAGGGCAAGTACGCGAGCGTGAATCACCACGAGTATTTTGCGGAGGGCGTGCAGTCGTGGTTCGACGACAACCGCGAGAATGACCACGACCACAATCATGTGAACACGCGTGCGGAGTTGATCGAATACGACCCGGGACTTGCCGCCGTCTGCCGCGAGGTATTCGGTGACACTGAGCTGAAATACACAAAGCCCGCGACGCGCCTGACCGGGCACATGGAAGGCTACGATCCCTCGAAAGCCCCCGTGTTCACGTGGCCGGAGCGGACGCAGCTTGCGAAGCGGAAAATCCGCGAATCCGCGGAGCAACGCGGAAAGGAAAAGGCCGCGCCGCCGCCGAAATAGCGGCAACAAAATCATTTCGCCAAAGCGGTGCGGCGCGCTAAATATCCGCGCATGCGTTGCTCCATTCTTCTCTCCGCACTCGCCGTCTCCGCCCTTGCCCTGGACGCCGTCAAACTTCCGCTCGGTGGTGGCGCGGAGATGGAAATGGTGCGCATTGCTCCGGGCGCGTTCCGGCTCGGCGAGGCGCCGGATGCGGTGCACGATGTCACGATCACGAAGCCTTTGCTGATCGGGAAACATCCCGTCACGCGCGGCCAGTTCGCGCGCTTTGTGGCGGCGACAAATTATCGCACGGAATCGGAGAAGGGCGTGTCGGGCGGCTTCGGCTGGGAGGGCGGAAAGCTCGTGCAGAAGAAGGAATACACGTGGAGGAATCCCGGCTTTCCGCAGACGGATGAGCATCCGGTGGTGATGGTGGATTTCGCGGATGCGAAGGCATTTTGCGCATGGATGTCGCGCCAGACGGGGCGGTCAATCGTGCTGCCGACCGAGGCGCAGTGGGAGTTCGCGGCGCGAGGCAACGGAAGCGCGGGCGAAGCGTGGACGGCGGTAAATTCACCGGGCGGAACGCAGCCGGTCGGGCGCAACAAGGCAAATGGCTACGGACTACACGACATGCTCGGGAACGCGTGGGAATGGTGCGAGGACTGGTTCGCGCCCTACCAGCCAGCGCCCGCGGTCGATCCTGTGCAGACAAATGCGAACCTCTCGGACAAACCACGGCGCGTGTTGCGCGGCGGAGCGTTCAGCCGGCCGGCTGCCGATGCCGGCGTGGCGCGGCGCTATCGCAATGACCCCGGAAGCCGGAATGCTGACAACGGTTTCCGTGTGGTCGCGCTCGACGCGCCCGTAGTTCCCGCGGCTCCGAAGCCTGCCGCGCCGCCGGTGAACCTCGAACAGCCCGCGCAACCGGCGCAGGCGGCGGCCGAAGTTCCGGGCCGGATTTCCCCCGCGGCGCCCGCAGAGATTCACTACGATCACGAACCCGCCGCTCCCAAATCGTCCGGCGGTGGCTGGATAATTTATGCGTTTGTCGCAGCGGCAGCGCTTGTTGTGTGGAAACTCATCAAGAGCATCCTGAACGGCTCGCGCGCGCAGCCCTTGAGGATGCCCGATCCTTCACCGGCGTCGGCTCCCGATGTTCCCGCGGGCAGCGGGTTTTCAGTGCGTGTTGTGCAGGATGGATTCTGGATTCGCGGTTCCGTCGCGCTGGGAACGCGACTGCAAGTGCGGTGGACGGGTTCGACGGGAACGCACTCGCGGACCATCGACTACCGGCCCGGAAGGGACGGACAGTTTGTCTTCACGAGCGACCAGCCGTCGAATGTCGCGGTGTCTGTCGTCGGTGACGATTTCGGCGACGGCAGTTCGACGGATGCGCGGACCATTGGGAACTTCGGTGGAATGATGATGAACAATGATCCGGAGCCGCCGTCGAGGCCGCGCCGGAGCAGCGGATTCAGCGGTCATCCGTCGGCGTACTGAGTCCGTGGAAGTGCCAAAAATCCCCGCGTTCATCCTCGGGCGAAATGCCCGCGTGGTGAATAGAACGCGACGCGCGCTCGCCAACTCCGGATGCGAAGTGGAATGCGCGACGGACGATCTGCGTGCGCTCGCGGATCACATTTCCGCAGTCGGTGGAATGTGTGTGATTGCCGGCGTCGGCGTGTGGTTTCCGGCCCGCGGGCGACTGCCGGAACTTCCGCCGCGGGGCGTCTGGATGGCAGTGGGTGCGTGGATTGGTGAAGGCACCAAGGCTTCTGCGTGGGATGCCGCGCTCGCGGAATGCGGTGGGGATTTCTCGCTCGCAGGCGCGGCCTCGGAGCAGTTGTGCGCTCCGCCTGCGATGCTGCTTTCGCCGGATGCTGCGCAGCGTTTTGCAGAATGCTTGCGGGAGAGGGTGTCGTTTGAGGATGCATGGCGGCGGGCGTTACGTTCGGAGATCAAGACGGTTCATTTTCAGGAGCTCGACGGCTGTGCATCTGCCGGGTTGCGGGTGCTTCAGCTGGTAACGAGCATTCAGATTGGCGGCGCGGAACGCGTGACGCTCGATCTGGCTGCTGCGATGCCTGCGCTCGGAGTCGCGACGCTGGTGGTCGCCGCTGGCAGGCCGCTGCGCGAGAGTTTTCCGGCACCGCCCGGGTTCGTGGATTTATCCGCGCTGCGCGGCAATGCGGAGCGGCTTGCATGCGGGGTGCGCGATGCGGCGTTAAGTTTCGGAGCAGACGTCGTGCATGCGCATCTCATCCGCGCGGCGGAGGCTCGGGCGATTGTTGAAAAGCGTCTGCCGCTCATTCTGCACATTCACAACTTCTCGGCCGGATGGCCGCCGGATTACGCGACCATGAAGCGCGGCGACGCGACGCTGCTCGCCGCGTGTGCGATGGGCGTGGAGCGGGAGGTTTCCCGATTGCTTCCGCAGATGCCGGTCCGGACGGTCTGGAATGGCATCGCGCCAGTCGCGCGAAAACAGACCGCGACGAGCGACGCTTTTACGGTGGTCACGCTCGCGAATCCGCGTCCGCAGAAGCGGCTCGAACGCATTCCTGCAATCGCCCGCGCGACCGCGGAGATGCTTGCGCCGCGCCGGGTGCGGTTTGTGATTGCGGGAGCGCGCGATGCGCACAGTGCGGATTCTGCGACTTCGCTTGCCGCGCTGGATGCTGCGATCGCTCAGCACGGAGCGGAGAAGTGGATTGAGCGTCCCGGATTGATCGCGGACCCGGCGGCTTTGCTTGCGGAAGCGGATGCGATGCTGAGCGTAAGCGACTACGAAGGCCTGAGCCTCGCACACCTCGAAGCCCTTTCCGCAGGCGTGCCGCTTGTAGCCACGGACGCCTGCGCGACACGGGAGATCGCGGCGCAGTCGGCGGGTGTGACGATTCTTCCATGCGACGCGCCGCCGCAGGAATTCGCATGCGCTTTATCCCGGTGTCGCCGCGGAACGGCTGAACTTCCGCCATCATTCTCGCGGCAGAAAATGGCGGCGCGCGCTGCTTGGCTCGCGGCTGCTGTGGCGCGGACAGCGGCGGGAACGCAGGGCGAAGGGCTCTGGTTGATCGCGAACAATTTTTCCACGGGCGGCGCGCAATCGAGTGCCCGTCGGCTTTTGAACGCCTTGAAAGATCGCGGTGTGCGCGTGCGTGCGGCGACGATTCAGGAGCAGTCGGAGTATCCCACGCCGGGCCGCCGTGCGCTGCTGGATGCGGGGATTCCGGTTCTGGCTGTCCCGCCCGCCGACGGTCGCCCGGTGGAGGAGGCTGCGGAGCCTCTGCTCGAAGCAATCGCGCAGGACCCGCCGCAGGCCGTGTTTTTCTGGAACGTGATTACCAGTTGGAAAGTGCTGCTAACCGACGCGCTCCCCGGAATCCGGATTTTCGACATCAGCCCGGGCGAGATGCTTTTCTCATCGCTTGAGCGCTTTTTCTCCGCCGTGCCGGCCGGGCTGCCGTATCGTGAGCCGCGTGACTACGGTTTGCGGCTCGCGGGAATGGTGGTGAAGTATCACGCGGAGTCCGCCCGCGCCGCGGAACTCGGTGCGCCGGTGTCGGTGATCCGAAACGGCATCGCGCTTTCCGAGCCGGTGCGCCACGGTCCGCGCGATATCGTGGTGCTTGGAACGGCTGCACGACTTTCACCGGACAAGCGCGTGGATGAATTACTGCGAGCCGTGCGTATAGCAGCTCCGTCGATGCCTCCTTTCGTACTGCGAATTGCGGGCGGTCCGGAGCGAGATTTTCCAAATCATGCTGCGGAACTTCGTGCGTTGGCAGAGGGGCTGCCGGTGGAGTGGTGTGGCGAGATTGAGGAGATTCGCTCGTTCCTGGGCGCGCTGGACGTCTTCGTGATGATCTCCGAACCTGCCGGGTGTCCAAATGCCACGCTCGAAGCCGCCGCCGCCGGACTTCCGGTCATTGCGACGGATCATGGAGGCGCCAGCGAGCAGGTGATTGATGGACTGACCGGTCGCGTTGTTGGTCGGGGAAATTGCGAAGCGTTTGCCGAAGCCATCATCCAACTCGCTCGGGATGTAGAGCTTCGAGGTCGGTTTGGCGAGGCTGGGCGCCGGCATGTGGCGGCGAACTTTTCGATGAGTCAAATGACGGAAGCCTATCTGACTCTGGTGACGGGTGATGCGCCGCAGAGTCGATAAAATGCGAACCTGCAATTCGGTAGGAAAGAGTTTTATCGCTCTGGAATGGTTCCATGATAGCGGCCAAAATCGCTGTAATCGAGGATCTGATATCGCCCGCAATTTCAATCTGGCATTGAGTTTTCGCGAAAACGCGCCAATATTGCGGGTCGGAAGGGGTTGAATCTCTGGAATCAACCATCAGAACCAATTTCATGAAATTATCATCACTCGCTTCTCTGGCGCTGGCCGTTGCTCTCGTTTCGTGCGGGAAGCAGGAAACCACGCAGGTTGAATCGTCGCGGCAGCCCTCAGTACCGCAGGGTGTGGATAGCCCGGAAGTTCCGCCGGCTTCAGAGACCGCTTCCAAGCCACAGACGCCGCAGACGCCATCGCCGCTTTCGAATGAGGACTCGGCGCAGCTCGAAGCTTGGTGGAAGAAATACAATCTCGACCCGAATGACCCCGCGCAACTCGTTGCGGATTCGGATGGCGACGGTTACTCGAACCGCGAAGAGTTTCTAGCTGATACAAATCCGCGCGACCCGAATTCACTTCCCGGTGTGATGGAAGGCGTGGCGATGAAAACGCTAAACGAAGTCACCGTCCCGATGGTCCTCCGCGAGGTGAAGGGCGGGAAGGCCCGCATTCAGCATTCGGACGGAACGGAGGAAACCCTCGTCGCCGGCGCAACGCCGAAGGGCAGTGCACTCAAAGTGAAAGCCGTTCGAAACGAGGTAAAAGCCGACAAACACGGAGTCTGGACCGATATGTCGCAGGTCATGCTTGAGAACCCGGAGACCAAGGAGACCGTGTTTTTAATGCGCGACCTCCCTGCGCGGAGCAGCCAGACGCACGCCGTCATCGCTGGCACCGACGGGAGCGAGCAGAAAGTGCATTTCGACGAAACTTTCACCATCGCTTCCCACCCCGGGAAGCAGTTCAAAGTCATCGACCTTCGCGCCGATCAAGTCGTCGTGCAGGAAGTCGGAGGAAAGGCCGTCTTCACCATCCCGAAACGCTGATGGGCACGACCTTCCATCCAGTTTCGACTGCGGATGTTCAGCGCTTCCTGTTCGATGTCGCGGACCATCTTCCGCTTGCGGCGACGCGTGCGCAGGAGCTTTCGCCGGCCGAATACGAGAAAAAGAAGGTCGCAAATATATACCGGGAGTTTCTCTGCTGGCGTGCTGAGGTTCCGCGTCGCGAGGCGCTCGGTGAAATCTCATTTGCCGGTACGTATGCGCGGACCATGGCAATCATCGCCGGCTTCCGGCATCCGTATTGGTATGCTGGAGACGCCAGCCTGAGCGCGCTTGCGAAGCATTCCGAGTCGCTCGCGAAGCTCTTCAAGCCACTCGGAAAATGCGGCACCGGACGTCTGAACACGGTGCCTGATCGCTCAAAGGGTCTCGTGGTGGAGCGCGAAGTGGGAAGCGGACTCATTACGGACCTGGCCGCGCTGAAGCGCGAGATTGAACGGCTGCGGCAGCCGCGGACCCGCTCGAAGATGCTCGGCTTTAAAAAGGAAACGATACCGGGTCTGCTCGATGAAATTTTTACGCCGGAGGCGATCGATTCGCTGAATCGCGCGATTGCATACGCCGAGTCGCGCGGGCTCGCGCTCATGGAGGCCTGCGGCATCGCGGTGCCGGGGCGCAGTGGTTCGACCCGATATGCAAATCTCCGCGGACACGAAGTGGGGGCGCTGGATGAGATGACGCCGCCTCCGCCGATCGCTGGTGAGGAGCCGCTCTCGCCGCCGATACCCTTTGTGGCACCGCAGAGCGTTTCAAAGATTACGCATCTTCCCGTTGCCAATGCCGCCGGCCTATTCGACATCCGGGAAGATACATCGGAGGGTGGACTTTTTTCGGGCAAGGAAGTGCTCTCCGCGCGCCTCGGCTTCGCAGACGGCGATTCGCCTGATGACAAAGTGAATCGATTCCTCACGCGGCTCTCGATCTGGAAAACGAAGCACGGGAAGCGATGCGCTGAGGTTTCGATCGCATGCTTCGCAACGGAGTCGCAAGAGGAGTCGATTTTCGATTACTTCCAGACGCGCCTTTCCGAGGACTATGGACTGCTGCAGTTCGTGAACGGACTTGGTGCTGTTACGCTCACGTTTGTGCATCCGGATGGGAGCGATAGGCGGCTCGTCTGGGCGGCTGATGAAACAGGACGGAAGACCTTCCTTGCGGAAGCCGCTGCGTGATGAATTTCATCCGGACTGTCATCGTAAAACTTATCGCGCTGGCATTGATCGCTCTCGGCTTTGCGGGAATGAGGGCGAACGAGTTCTCGCGGACCTACGTTCAGAACGCCAGCTACACGTTCGCCTCCGCGACACCGGAGGCTATTGATGAGATGTATGAGGAAGCTGCCTCCGGGTCGAGATATCGCGGCCACGACGCGGTAGTGAGTCGCGAGACGAGCAATAATGCAAACACGCTGAGGGTTGTCATTCAGGCGGATTCTTGGAGCGAACTCTCAAACGAGGAGTCCGCCTTCAGGTCGAGATTGGAAAAGGCTGCGCGAGCACGAAATCTGACGATCAACGGAACGAGCACTTCGAGCGGAAGCCGGATGCCGGACATCTTCAAATCCCGACGGATGAATTTCATCGCGTTCGCAGCCCTCGCGGCGTTCGGGTTCGCGGTGCTTGTTCTTTCGTTCCGCGTTTTTGGAGGCGGACGACGGGAAGAGGTGCCTGAACTCGATTCGGCGTCCGCAAGCTAGGGAGGGTCCCTTATTGCCTGCCGCGATACGCGCGCGCGAGCAGCGTCATCGGATGCGCGATTTCCACATCGGTGCCGTGTTTCCGGGTGCCAAACTCGAGCTGAACGGAGCATCCCGGATTCCCATTCGCGACGACCGGCGCCCCGGCCTTTGCGATGTCGGTCATCTTTCGTTCGAGAAGTTTCATGCTCATTTCCGGCTGTGTAATGTTGTAAACGCCCGCGCTGCCGCAGCACCATGAGCTTTCGGCGAGCTCGACGAGCTTCACACCGGCAATCAACTTGAGCAGCTCACGAGGCTGCCGGGTGATCTTCTGTCCATGGCAAAGATGGCAGCTTTCGTGGTAGGTGATTTCCAGCGGCGAGCCGTCTGCATTTGCCAGTGAATGCGCCGGCTTTACAGGACCGAGCGCGAAGAGAAACTCATGGACGTCTTTCACTTTCGCCGACCAGACTTTCGCGCGCCCGGCATATTGCGTATCATCATGAAGCAGGTGATCGTAGTGTTTCAAATGCGAGCCGCATCCGCCGGCATTGGTAATGATGGCATCGAGGTCGTCCAGCGAGCCTGCTGCGCGCTCCATCGCATCGATATTGCGGCGCGCCATTTCCTTCGCGGTCGAGAGTTCGCCGTTGTGACCGTGCAGCGAGCCGCAGCAATGCTGACTGCGCGGCGTGATGACTTCGCAGCCGTTGGCGAGCAGCACGTCCACGGTATCACGGTTCACGTGGGAGTATGTGAGGTCCTGCACGCAGCCGGTCAGCATTCCGACGCGTGCCCGTGCGTTTCCGGTGGTCGTTTCCACGAGCGCGATCAGATCATCAGAAAAATCCCGCCGGATTCGTGGCGCTAGTGGCTCGAGTTCGCGAAGGCTCTTCGGCGCGAGTCTCACGAGTCCGGATTTGCGGACGAGCTTCTCCAGCCCGCTGGCCTGGTAGAAGTACATCGCCCGCCCGAGCAGTCGCAGCAGCCACGGGCGCGTGAAGACACCCCGCAACATCACGCTGCGAATCCACGTGCGCTTTTCCGTATTCAAAACGCCTGTGCGCTCAATGTCCGCGCGCGCTTCCTCAAACATCCGCGTGTAATCCACGCCCGCTGGGCACGCGGTTTCGCATGCGAGGCATCCGAGGCAGAAATACATTTCGTCGGAGAACGTTCTGGTGATGTCGAGCCGTCCCTCCGCGACATTCTTCATGAGTTGGATGCGACCGCGCGGGCTGTGCCGTTCGAGCTTTGTGGCGTCGTAGGTCGGGCACGTGGGAAGGCAGAGTCCGCAGTGAATACACTGCGCAAGCACGCCGAAATCCAGATCCTTCAAATAAAACGGACGCGCACCCGGCGAAGGTGGCAGCGGCGATTCGGCGGTCTGCGTATGCATCGTTCGCGACATGGGGCGGAAAAGCGCGGGCGCCGGCAAGCGCAATCGCTGGAGAACTCTTTCGCTAAGGATGCCGGCGCGCTTCGGTAGCATCCGGAGTGAAAAAACTGCTCCTTCTCATTCTCCTGGTGGCATCGCTCGCAACGCTCCGCGCGCAGACGCAAAAGCAAGCATCGCTTTACGATCTCTCGAATATCGATGCCTGGTGCATCGTGCCATTTGACGCAAAACAGCGCACGCCGGAGCAGCGCGCGCAGATGGTCGTATCGCTGGGGCTGAAGCGCGTCGCCTACGATTGGCGCGACAAGCACGTGCCTGAGTTTGAGGCCGAGATCTTAGCGTATCAAAAGTATGGAATCGAATTCCTCGCGTTTTGGGGTGTGCACCCGAAGGCATTCGAGCTGTTCGCGAAGTACAGGCTCAGCCCGCAAATCTGGCTCATGGCGCCGAATCCGAGCGCACCGACGGACGCGGAGAAAGTGAAGCTGGCCGCTGAAGCGCTGCTTCCTTCCGTCGAGGAGGCGCGCAAAATCGGCTCGAAGCTCGCGATTTACAACCACGGCGGATGGAACGGTGAACCGGAGAACATGGCGGCCATCGCGGAGTATCTGCGGAAGAATCACGGAGCGTCGCACGTGGGCATCGTTTACAACTTTCACCACGGTCACGCGCACATCGAGAAGTTCGCCGAAAAGTGGAAGGTGATGCAGCCGTATGTGTTCGCCGTGAATCTCAACGGCATGGAGGTCGGCGTAGATGCGAAGGGGCGTAAAATCCTGCATCTCGGTGAGGGTGACCGTGAACTGGAGATGATGCGGATCATTGAGCAAAGCGGCTGGCGCGGCCCCGTTGGAATCATTGATCATCGCGAGGAGACCGATAGCGAAGTCACACTGCGTGCGAATCTGCGCGGCCTGGATTGGTTGCGAAAGGAGCTCGCGCAAGCGGGTTCCGGTGGTCCGAAACCCAAGGCGGCAGCAGCGCCTGCGCGTGCTCAAGGAAAGGAGCTCGCGCCCGGGAAGTATGGCAAAGCCTTGGATGCAGGCGCAGGTGGATTGCTGGTCGGCGGCGACGACAAATGGCGCACGGCACCGATCACGGTCGAAGTGTGGGCGAAGCTGCGGAGCGCGAAGGCATTCAATGTCGTTGTCGCGAGCGACACGAAGGCATCCGGCGCGCATTGGGAACTTTATTCATACGCGGGAGCGGGCGATTTCTCGGTCTATCTGCCGGGACAGGGAGGTGAGGTGCGAAGCGGCGTCGCGATTTGCGATGATGCGTGGCATCACCTCGCGATGATTCTGGAGAAGGAACGCGTGCGACTTTTTGTGGACGGAAAGCTGGTGAAAGAGCAGGCGCTTCCGCCGCGCGTGAAAGCGGTCGTGCCCGGCGAACTGGGGATCGGACGCACGGTCGAGGACGGAATCGGCTGTGCCGGATTGGTGGACGATGTGCGCATCTCGCGCGGCGTGCGGGAAATTTTCGCAGCGCCGGCGGCCGCGCTCACTCGCGATGAAGCGACGCTCGGACTGTGGTCGCTCGACGAACTTCCCAAGGCTGCTGCTGTCACACTGCCCGAGCGCGAGCCGCTGATTCCCGAGGCTCACCCGCTTCACGCGCACCCGGTGAATCGCGACCGCATCTACGATTTCTACGCGAAGCAGGCGCGGGATTGGTATGCCGGTCCGAGCCCGCTCCTGCCCGAATTCCCTGGACTGGACTCGGGCCGCTATGGTCACTGGGGAAATCAGAATGAAGGCACGTGGAGCGACGGACGGTGGAACCAGATGGACATCGGCTGGCGGCTGGCCGGAGTCTTTCACGGCGCGGGAATCAAAGTGCCAAAAGCCGTGTGCGTGCGGCTTGGACCGAAAGGCGAGCGCTCTGCATGCTACGACCCCGTCACCGATGAATGGCACGCGGTTTGGGAAGGTGGCTTCATTAAGTTCAGCGCGACGCGGCACGGGCTTATGGACGGACTGCCGATGGCTGGAAAGCTGACTACCGATGTGCTTCCCAAGGCAGCCGGTGCTCTGCGGAAGTACCGCGGGTTTTACCAACACGGTCAGCGGACGATTTTTGCGTTCGATGTGAACGGCGCTGAAGAACTGATGTCGGCGAAGTTCGAGGACGGAAAAGTGCAGGTTGAAACCGGCGAGTCGCTGCGGAAACTGACAAAAGGCGGACCTGCGCTGTGGCCGCAGATTCTGGAAACGCGGGGCGCGACAGGCAAGCCGGTGCCGGGCTGGCCTTACGTCGTGGACACACTTACGCTGCCTTTCGACAATCCGTGGCGCGCGCTGTTCTTCATCGGAGGGCACGACTTTTTTGCAAACGGAGACCTGGCGGTTTGCACGATGACAGGCGATGTGTGGCGCGTGAGCGGAGTGGATGCCACGCTTGCAAAGCTGCGTTGGAAACGTATGGCCGCCGGGCTCCATCAGCCGCTCGGTCTCGTTGTCGTGGAGGACAAGGTGTGTGTGCTGGGGCGCGACCAAATCACGCGACTCCACGATCTGAACGGGGACGGCGAGGCGGACTTTTATGAATGTCTCAGCAATGATTTCGCAACGCCGACCGGTGGACATGATTACCTGTGCGGGCTGGAGCGCGATGCGCTCGGAAATTTCTACACGGCGTCGGGCAAGGAAGGATTGCTGCGAATTCTGCCGGGGAAGAAAGCGGAGGTGATGGCGAGTGGCTTTCGCAATCCGGACGGCCTCGGTCTCGGCCCGGACGGCACATTGACGATGCCCTATTCGGAAGGCGAATGGACGCCGACCAGCGCCATCGCGCAGATCGTGCCCGGCGGCTACTACGGCTACCCCGGTCCACGCGCCGGTTCAGCTACCCTTCCTCCGCTGGTGTGGCTCCCGCGCGGCGAGGATAATTCCGCCGGCGGACAAACGTGGGTGCCCGATGATCGATGGGGTGCGATGCGCGGACAGATGCTCCATTTCAGCTACGGAACCGGAACGCATTTTCTCGTGCTCCGGCAAAAGGTGGACGACGTTTGGCAGGGTGCCGCGGTTCCTCTGCCCGGCGATTTCAATGGCGGGGCACATCGCGCGAGATTCAGTCCGCACGATGGGCAGCTTTACGTGAGCGGAATGACAGGATGGGGCACATACACGCCGGATGATGGATGTCTCCATCTCGTCCGCTACACTGGCGGGCCGGTGCAGATTCCCGAATCCATCGAGGCGCGGGATAATGGAGTTTTGCTGACCTTCTCCGGGAAGGTGAGTTCCGCCGGACGTTTCTTCGCGCAGGCGTGGAATTATCGTTACAGCCAGTCGTACGGCTCGAAGGAGTATTCACCGAGTCAGCCCGATAAAGCCGGTCACGACCTGCTCGAGATAAAGTCCGCGCATGTGCTCGGCGACGGGCGCCAGCTTTTTCTGGAGATTCCCCAACTCCAGCCCGTTCATGTGCTGCATCTGCGTTGCGACATCGAAGGATTGGTCCCTCGCGACATCTTTTTCACAGTGCACCGCCTCGGCGCGCCGTTCACCGCATTCCCGGGTTATGCTGCGATCGCGAAAATTGCTCACGCGGGCCACGCAGCGGTGGCGAATGTTGCTGCGCAGCCCGTGAAATGGGAGCAGGGCGAGCGCGGCCGCGAACTGCGAATCCAGACTGCGGCGGCGTTGCAGTTTGCCCAGAAGGAGCTGCGTGCGAAAGCGGGCGAACGAATCTCGCTCGTCCTAGAAAATCCGGATGTGATGCAGCACAACTGGGTGCTGCTGAAACCCGGCTCCACCGAGCGGGTCGGCGAACTCGCCAACAAGATGATCTCCGATGCCGACGCGTTGCCCCGAAACTATGTCCCGAACTCGCCGGACGTCCTCGTTCACACGCGGGTCATTGATCCGCAGAAGGCCACGACGATCCACTTCAATGCTCCCGCGCAGCCGGGCAGTTACCCTTACATCTGCACATTCCCCGGCCATTGGGCCGTGATGCGCGGAACGCTGGTCGTTGAGTAAAGCTGGTTATTTCTGGAACGAAGAAATCCACATCTGCACGCCGAAGACGATGATCGCAGTTGCGAAGAAACGCTTGAGCGTCGTGTCCGAGAGTGTCTTGAGCCAGTCGGCTCCGAGCCAGCCGACGAGCGCGCCGGCAGCCCCTGCGATGAGTGCCGTCCGCCAGTGAACAAAGCCGTTCACGTGATTCTTTGCCGTGGTAAACATCGCGGTGAGCACAATCGCCGCGAGTGATGTGGCCACAGCGGTCTTCTGGCTCATTTTCAGTAACAGCACAAAGGCCGGGACCATCACTACGCCACCGCCCACGCCGCAGAGTGCCGCCATCACGCCGCCGAGTGCTCCGATGAGCAGGGTAATAAGAATGGGATTCATGCGGCCCTTGTGCCGTCGGGATTGTCCGTGAGAAAGCGCAAACTGCATTGCCACTGCGCGACCCTTCCGGCAACACGTGTGCATCATGCCCAAATCCATCGACTCTCGCGACCGCCTCATTTTTGCCCTCGACGTTCCCACCATCGAAGACGCCCGTGCCTGGGTGGATCGGCTCGGCGACTCGGTGACGTATTACAAGCTCGGCCTCGAGTTCTGCATGGGCGGACGTTACTTCGAGCTCCTCGAAGACCTCCTCGCGGTCGGGAAAAAGGTCTTCGCCGACATCAAGTTCTACGACGTCCCCGCGACCGTCCGCGGAGCAGTGGCCAACCTCGCCCGCAGCGGCGCGACTTGCTGCACGCTGCACGGCGTCTCGTCGATTTACGCCGGAGCCGTGCCGGTGAAAGGCGACATGAAGCTGCTCGCTGTCACCGTGCTCACGAGCATGGACAAGGATGACATCGCCGAACTCGGCTGGAGCGGTCCTGTGGAAGAGCTCGTCTCGCTCCGCGCGAGAAAAGCCATCGCTGCCGGCATCGACGGACTCATCTGCTCCGGCCTCGAAGCAAAGCGCCTGCGCAGCGAACTCGGCGACGCACCGCTCATCATCACACCCGGCATCCGCGGCGCAGGGGAAAAGGGCGGAGATGACCAGAAGCGCACGATGACCCACATCGAAGCATTTGAAGCCGGAGCCGACCACATCGTAGTAGGCCGCCCCATCCGCAACGCCCCCGACCCTCGCAAAGCCGCCGAAGCCATGCAGGCCGACATCGCGGCGTTTTTCGGGAAGTAGCGCGAAATTTTGCAACTCGTATTTGACATAGTGTAACCTTCGCACTAAGTGTTCGTGTAAATGAAACACGAAACACCACTTTTGACGCTCTATCGACCGACCGGTCCGAAAGAACTGGCTCTCATCGAGGCGTCCGGATGGCGGGCATTTCCGCCGCGACTGCCGGATCAGCCGATTTTCTACCCGGTGATGAACGAGGAATACGCAACGCAGATCGCCCGGGACTGGAATGTGAAAGCGAGCGGCGCAGGCTTCGTGACGAAGTTTTCCTTCGATGCAGACTACGCCGCACGGTTCCGGGTGCAGCGGGTCGGAGGAGCGATTCACGACGAACTGTGGGTCCCGGCCGAGGAACTCGAAGAGTTCAACCGCCACATCATCGGCACCATCGAGGTCATCGCCGAGTTTCACGCCGCAACACGCTGATTATGCCACACACCTACGAATATCCACGCGCTGCGCTGACTGTGGACTGCGTTGTCTTCGGCTTCGATGAAGGCGAACTGAAAGTGCTTTTCATCGAGCGCGGGCTCGCTCCTTTCAAAGGGCAATGGGCGATTCCCGGCGGCTTCGTCCGGGTGGACGAGACACTCGACGAGGCCGCCCGCCGCGAACTCGAAGAAGAGACCGGTCTGGGTAGTGTGTTCCTTGACCAGCTCTATACATTCGGCGACGTGAAGCGCGACCCTCGCGAACGAGTGGTGAGCGTAGCATACTACGCACTCGTGAAACTCGCCGACGCCCGGACGCGCGCAGCGACCGATGCAGCGGATGCGCAATGGTTCCCCGTCTCGAAGCCGCCAAAGCTGGCCTTCGATCACGCCACCATCTTCGACACCGCGCTTGCCCGGCTCCGGGCGAAACTCCGCTACCAGCCAATCGGGTTCGAGCTACTGCCGCAAAAGTTCACACTCTCGCAACTCCAGCATCTCTACGAAGCGGTGCTCGGCGTGGAACTCGACAAACGCAACTTCCGCAAAAAGGTCCTCGGGTTCGACCTGCTCGTCCCGCTGAAAGAAACCCAAATGACCGGAGCCCACCGCCCCGCCCAACTCTTCCGCTTCGACCCCGTGAAATACGAGCGTCTCACCAAACGCGGATTCCATTTTGAAATATGAACGACAACGATCTCCTCACCACACTTAAACTCCAGAGTCACGCGGAACAGGCACCGGAGTGGCCGGCTTCGGGCAGGCACATCCTCGCGCAGTTCGATTCCGAGTCGATAGTTGTCTATCAGGCTTACCGTCCTGCGATTGCTGACTACGCGGTGAAGCACCAACGCTTTGGCGGCGAATTCAGCTTCAACCGGATGAGTTGGATAAAGCCGAATTTCCTCTGGATGATGTTTCGCGCCGGATGGGCCACGAAAGAAGGACAGGAGCGTATTCTCGCAGTTAGAATCCGGCGACCGTTCTTCGATGAAGTTTTGGCGGGTGCGGTTGCGTCTTCTTTCGGAGTCAGTGGTTTCGGATCGCATGACGACTGGAAAAGCGCCCTAGGCTCGTCTGAAGTTCGCCTTCAGTGGGATCCTGACCACGACCCGAAAGGGAATTGTTTACAACGCCGGGCTTTGCAACTCGGATTGCGCGGCAGAACCCTGCGCCGATATGGAACCGAAGAGGTGCTTGGAATCGAAGATATTACTCCTTTTGTTGAAGAGCAAAGGACGCATGTTGCGTCGGCGTCCGACCTCGTGGTGCCGGTCGAGCGGATGTATGTTCCTGAAAGGCAGGATGCGATTGCGGCCGTCGCGTTGGACGTACTTGGAACTGAAGTGCGCGGGAAGCGTGAACGACTTGACGCGAATCTTCCATGAAACCCTTCCCCACCATCAAATATGCCACTGGCGATGCGACTCGGCCCGTTTCTGATGGTTCTGCCGTTATCGTCCATATATGCAACGACATCGGCGGATGGGGACGGGGATTTGTCGTAGCGATTTCAAAGCGATGGAAATCTCCGGAGGAAGCTTACCGACTCTGGCACGCTGGTAATGGAACGCCCTTTGCGCTCGGCGAAGTCCAATTCATTGAAGTGGAACCTCAATTGTGGGTTGCAAACATGATTGCACAACGTGACGTGCGTCGAACAGGCGGGGCACCGCCTATCCGTTACGAAGCGCTACGCTTGGCCTTGTCCAAGGTTGCCGCGTTCTGTGCCGAGAAGGAAGCAACTGTTCACATGCCGCGCATCGGCTGCGGCCTCGCCGGCGGGGATTGGGCAGAAGTTTCGCGAATCGTTGATGACGAGCTTGGTGCAAAAGGAATCTCTGTGACTGTTTACGACTTTCCCTAGAAGTTATGACTGAAAAACAAACAACCCGCCTCAGCAAATTCCTCAGCCTCGTCCTCCGGCACCAGCCGGATGCCGCGGGTGTGGTGCTCGATTCCGCGGGATGGGTGGCTGTGGAGGAATTGCTTGCTGGTTGCGCGCGAGTTGGGAATCCGATGACACGCGCACAGCTCGATCACGTGGTCGCGACGAACGAAAAGAAACGCTTCGAATTCAGTGCGGATGGACTGCGCATCCGGGCGAGTCAGGGGCACTCGGTGGAGGTGGAGCTCGACTACGAGCCGCAGACTCCGCCGGGGCTGCTTTTTCACGGCACCGCGTCGCGATTCGTCGATTCGATTCGCACGAGCGGTTTGCTGAAGCAGGCGCGGCATCACGTCCATCTATCGGCGGAATTGACCACGGCTGCGCAGGTCGGCGCGCGGCATGGAAAGTCGGTCGTTCTGAACATCCGCGCTGGCGATATGCACCGCGCGGGGCACACGTTCTTTCGCTCCACGAACGGCGTGTGGCTCGTGGATGCGGTGCCGCTCAAGTTCATTCAATTTCCAAATCTATGACACGACCAGTTCCCACACTCCCATTCACCCGCGCATACTGGGTGGAGCCTGGTCGGATGCTCGGTGGCTTTTATCCCGGCGACCGCGACCCTGCCGTTGCTTCGGCGAAGCTCACAGCGCTGCTCGATTGCGGCGTCACCGACATATTCTGCCTCATGGAGGAAAATGAGGGCGACCACGCCAAGCGTCCGTTTTCCGAATACCGGACGGAGTTTATGCGGCTCGGGCGTTTGCGCGGGACTGAGGTTCGCTGGAACCGATTTCCGATTCGCGACATGTTCATCCCGACGGTCGCGGAAATGGCGCGGACGCTCGATGCGCTCGACGCCGCCATCCGCACGGGATGCGCATACGTGCATTGCTGGGGCGGACGCGGGCGGACGGGAACCGTCATCGGATGCTGGCTGGCGCGTCATGGAATCGCCAACGGCGAAGGCGTCATTGCACGACTCGCCGAGCTGACGTCGCACGGGCGCGAGCACTTTCAGCGAATCCCGGAAGGCACGGAGCAGCGCGAGTTTGTGCGGAACTGGAGGGTCGGCCAATGAGTGCGCCGACCAGGCGTGAGCGCATTCTCGGTGGATTGTGGGGCTCGCTTGTTGGCGATGCGCTGGGCGTTCCGGTGGAGTTCAATGCGCGCGCAGACGTGCAGCGAAATCCGGTCACAGGAATGCGCGGCTATGGCACACATCGTCAACCGCCGGGGACTTGGAGCGATGATTCATCGATGCTGCTCTGCACGGTGGAGAGCCTGAACGAACACGGCTTTTCACCCGCCGACATGGCTGCGCGTTTCCTGCGCTGGGGCCGCGAGTGCTATTGGACGCCGCATGGCAATGTGTTCGATATTGGTGTTGCTACGAGTCAGGCGCTGAACCGAATCGCGGCAGGAAAGCCGGCGCTGGAATGCGGCGGAGTGAGCGAATACGACAACGGGAACGGCTCGCTGATGCGCATACTGCCCGTCTGCTTGCGTTTTGCTGACGGAGACACCATCACGCTCGCGGGGAAAGTTCAGGATGCTTCCTGCATCACACACGCTCACCGCCGGTCGCAGATGGCGTGTTTCTTCCACGCCCTTTTTGTTCGTGAGTTGCTGGCCAGCGGCGACTGTCGAGGAGCTCTTTCCGCCGCGCAGGCAGGATTCCAAACGTACTACGCAACGCCGTGGACGGATGAGTTCATGGCGTTCACAAACGTCCTTGATGCGCGCCTGCCGGAGTTCCCCGAATCCGAAATCCGCAGTGGCGGCTACGTGATGGAGACGCTCGCGGCATCGCTCTGGTGCCTGCTGACGACCGACAATTTCCGCGACTGCGTGCTGAAAGCCGTGAACCTTGGCGGCGATACCGATACGACAGGTTGCGTCGCCGGCGGGCTCGCAGGCGTGCGATACGGAATCGAAGCCATCGACGCCGAATGGCTGGAAGCACTTGCGCGAAAAGATGACATCGAGCCTCTGTTCGATCGCTTTGCTGATCTGGTCGTATGAACGAAGACGCAACCACCATCGAAGCTCTGCGTGGCGTCCTCCTGGGCACCGCGGTAGGCGATGCGCTCGGTCTGCCCGCCGAAGGGCTCTCGCAGCGGCGGGTCGCGAGGTGGTGGAAAGGCGATTGGCGGATGCGTTTACTGCCCGGACTCGGAATGGTGAGTGATGACACCGAGCACGCTTTTGCGGTTGCAGAAGCGCTTTCAGTCGCGAATGGCGAAGTGGAGCGGTTCCGAACGGTGCTGGCCGCGAAACTCCGCTGGTGGTTTCTCGCGTTGCCTGCGGGTGTTGGCATGGCGACGGCCCGTGCGTGCATAAAGCTTTGGATGGGATTCCCTCCGAGAATGAGCGGCGTGTTTTCTGCGGGAAATGGACCGGCGATGCGGAGCGCTTTGATTGGCGTTTTCTTTCGCGACGATCCTGTGCGACGCCGCAAGTTCGTACGTGCGAGTGCGCGCATCACGCACACGGACCCGTTGGCTGAGACGGCAGCGCTTGCGGTTGCAGAGGCGGCGGCGTGCGGTGCGAACGGCGGTGATTATGATGCGTTCGCAAGATCGCTGCCGGATTTGATGGATTGTGACAAATGGCGGAGCGCTGTTTCGCGGATTGCCGGACATTTGGAATCCGGTGCCTCGACGCGGGAGTTTGCATGTGCGATGGGGTTGGAGCGTGGTGTCTCCGGCTACGCGCTGCATACGGTGCCGGTCGCGCTGTACGCGTGGCTCCGGCACCGCGATGATTTCTCCAAGGCACTGACTTCCGCGCTCGATTGCGGCGGTGATACGGACACGGTTGGAGCGATTGTCGGAGCACTTGCGGGCGCGACGCTCGGATTCGACTCGATTCCAGCCGAATGGCGAAATGACGTGCGGGACTGGCCGCTTTCCATGGCGCGCTTGGATACTGCCGCAACGGCGTTGGCTCAGTCGAAAGAAGTGCCTGCCGTCTTCTGGCCGTTCCGGTGCTTGCGAAATGTATTCTTCCTTTTCATCATTCTCGCACACGGCTTTCGCCGGTTGCTGCCTCCTTACTGACGCGTCGAACCAACAACCAACCAGTCACACACCATGCTCGGAATCCAATACATCAAAGTCCAACCCACCACGTATCTCATCCAGTATCAGGGTGGAAAAATCGTCCGTGAGGGCGCGGGAATGTCGTTCTTCTACTTCGCGCCGCGGACGTCGCTGGTGTCTGTGCCGATGGCGAGCACGGATGTGCCGTTCATTTTTGAGGAGCAGACGGCCGACTATCAGACTGTGACGCTGCAAGGGCAGATGACGTATCGTGTCAGTGAACCGAAGAAGCTCGCTGCGCTGCTCAATTTCACGCTGTCGGCGAACGGGAGCAGCTACGCGTCCGATGATCCGGAGAAGTTATCCCAGCGCGTCGTGAATTTGATTCACGTGCTGGCGCGCACGGAGATTGAGAAACTTTCGCTGCGCGACGTTCTTCGGGCTTCCGAGCAGATCGTCGCGGCATTGCGGAAGAATCTCGCCGCCGCGCCGGAGCTTGCGGCGCTGGGGCTGGAGATGCTTGGAGTTTCGATCCTTGCGATCAAGCCGACTCCCGACACTGCGCGGGCGCTTGAAGCGGAGACTCGCGAACGCCTGCTGAAGGAGGCGGACGAGGCAATTTGCGCGCGGCGTAACGCGGCCGTGGAGCAGGAGCGGGCGATTCGCGAAAACGAGCTCAACACCGAAATCGCCGTGGAGAGCAAAAAGCGGCAGATTCGTGAGACGCAGATGGATGCGGAGCGCGCTGTGCAGGAAAAGCAAACGCAGATGGAGAAGGAGAAACTCGCCGCCGATATCGCGCAGGAGGAACTGAGGAAGGCGCTCGTGGCGCTGGCAACGGCGAATGCGAAGACCGAAGCTGATGCGCGCGCATACGGAATCTCTACGACGATGCAGGCCCTCGCCTCGGCAGACGCCGCCACATTGCAGGCGCTCGCGAGTTCGAGCATGAAGCCCGAGCAGTTGATTGCGTTTGCATTTCAGGAGCTGGCCGGGAAGGCCGAGAAGATCGGGCAGCTCAATATTTCCCCCGACCTGCTGCGTGAATTGCTCGAGAGGCCGCACGCGAAGAAATGAACCGCCTGACCGAGCGAAAGATCGTCCTCGTGACGCGCGAGACGCGGCTTGGAGACTTGAAGGCGCGCTTTGCCACGAAGCTGCAGGCGAAGTTCCGGGTGCAGAGTCTCGGCGGCGATTTCGGCGACTACGAGCGCGAGGATGCCGCGTATCACGAGGCGGTCGCCGTGGTGCAGCAATCGATGTCTGCGATGGGGCGGGTTCAGCCGGTGGATCGGCGCTTTCTTCCAAACTTCGTCTTTGGTCCGGAGGACGTTGTCATTGCGCTCGGGCAGGACGGTCTCGTCGCAAACACGATGACGTATCTCGACGGCCACCCGCTCGTGGGCGTGAATCCGGATCCTTCGCGATGGGATGGAAAGCTGCTGCCGTTCAAAGTGGAGGAACTCGGGAAAATCATGCCGGAGGTCTTGAGCGGCAGACGCCCGACACGCCCGGTGGATATGGCGGAGGCTGTGCTGAACACGGGAATGCGGCTGCGCGCGGTGAATGATATTTTTGTGGGAATCGCGGGGCACAGTTCCGCGCGGTATTGCATTACCGCCGGCGGGAGGTCCGAGAATCATTCATCGAGCGGTTTGATTGTCTCCACCGGACTCGGCTCGACGGGTTGGTACCGGAGTCTGATGACGGGTGCCTCGGTCATCGCGGGGAGGTCCGTGCCGGAGACGGATTTTGCGTGGGACTCCGGCGAGCTTCGCTACACGGTGCGCGAACCGTTTCCCAGCCGGACGACGGGAGCATCGCTTGTGACCGGACGAATCACCGCAGGCGAACCGCTGGTCCTTGAGTCGCACATGGGAGAGCGCGGCGTGATTTTTAGCGATGGGATCGAGAGCGACTTTCTGGAGTTCAACTCGGGAACCAAAGCCGTGATCGCGCTGGCGGAGAAAAAGGGCGTGCTCGTGGTGTAGGGTTTCGCCTCTACCGGTCAAACCGGACACGCCCGCAAACGCGTGTGTTCTTCAATACACCTCGACGGGCGAACGTTTCCCGTCCTCGGGACTGCGCTCGGCGCCGCGTTCTGCGCCGAGGGTGTCGATTCGCAGCTTCAGCACTTCCGCGTCGCGGCGGATGAACTCCGCTTCGTCCCACGGCTCCGGCGGCGAAAGCTTCGCTTTGAATGCCGCCATGTTTGCCAGCGCGCGATCCAACTCGGGTTGTGCGACTCCGGCGAGATAGCCGTGCGCCTTCTCCACCATCTCGACGCGGTGGCAGATCATCGCGAGATCGTTTCCGGCGGTGATCGCGCGGTGGATGACCTGCTCCATCCCGCTGTCGCCGGTGCCGTATGGATTCAGGATCGCGCCCATGTCGAGGTCGTCGGTCATCACGAGTCCGCGGAATCCGAGTTCGCCGCGGAGGATATCCGTAATCACGCGGCGTGAGAGTGAAGTCGGCACACCGGTGTCATCGAGCGATGGGTAGAACGCGTGGCCGATCATCATGGAGTCCACAGGGCTCGGGCTCGATGGCGAGGCAAAGTGCATGAAGACGGCGAGTTCGTTGGCATCGAGGTCCGCGCGGGAAAATGGAACGGTCGGCAGTTCGTGGTGCGCATCCGCCGGGCAGCGTGAATAGCCGGGGAAATGCTTGCCGCACGAGAGCGCGCCCGCCGCGCGGAGGGCGTCGTTGAAAAGCGTGGCGTTGCGAATCACGTGCGCCGCGTCGTTGCCGTAGCAGCGACCACGAAGGGAGTTGTCCGCCTCGTCGTCGAACGAAATGTCGAGCACGGGGCAGAGGTCGAGATTGAAGCCGAACATCCGCAGGAGCCCGCCGGTGATGCGGCCGTGTGCGGTGATGAGCGCCGCGTCGTCCTTGTCGCGAAGCTGGTTTGCATTCGGCGGTTCGTTGCCGATGAGCTTCAGCCGCGAGACGCGTCCGCCCTCCTGATCGATCGTGATGATGGGTGGCGTATCCGAGACATCGCGGAGGTCGTCGCACAATTTGCGAAGCTGCGAGGGAGTCTGAATGTTGCGCCCGAAAAGGATGAACGCGCCGGGCTGGATGCGGCGGAATGTCGCCGCCGTCTGCGCGTCCAGCACCGGACCCGGCACGCCGGTCATCAGGAGCTGGCCGAGTTGGTCCGCCATTAGCGTTTTCCTTTCGGGTCGAGGTTCGCCTTCATTTCCTCGTCCGTCACCTTGCTGGCGATGCCGTCAGCGGGGACCTCGGCTTTCGCCGTCCACACGATCGCATTCAGCACAAGCTTGCGCTGGTCGTCATTCGCCCAGCCGGCATGGAAATGGCCGCCTGTGAAGCCGAAGCCGCGTCCGCCGTCCTCGCGCTCCACGGCCCAGGCTACGTGTTGCGGAGCTTTCAATTCGAGCACTGCTTTCTTCTGTTCGGGATTTCCCGCGTGCGGGCCCTCGCCGCGCTTCGTGGTGTCCTCAGGCGGCAGCGCGCTGAGGATCGGCGTCACGCCCTGCATCCCGCGGCGGAAGCGCATGTGGTAATACCATTCGTCCTTCGTGCTGAAGGGCTTCACGCCGGAGCTGATGACATGTTTTGGCAGCGTGCTGAAATCCGCCGTCCAATGCGGATTCACGCTCCACCATTGCTCAAAGTAACCGCCGAGCCAGTTGAGAAATTCCGGCGAACCTTTACCCTTCGAGCCGCGATCTGGCGGCGGCGGTGTCTTCGTCGGCTTGCCGTCGGGACCGGGCGCGCCATCGGGCCAGTTGGTCTTTTCGTACGCGGGCTCCACCGCGTAGTGCAGGCACACGAAGCCGCATCCGCGCTTCATCTCCTTTTCCAGTTGCTGGAGGCGGTCGCCCTGGATGGCTGGATGTCCGCCACCGCCGTCCGAGTAAACGAGAATGGTATTCGCCGCCGCCATCTCCTCCGCGGAGGGCCACTCGGCGTTGAGCTTCACCTTCACCGAGACGCGGTCCGCGGCACCCTGCTCAAGGCATTTCGCGAGAAGCTGAACGCCCGCGTTGTGCTCATGTTCACCCGGCCCGTGCGATGGACGGCCTGCGATGAGAAGGACATTCTTTTTGTCGGCAGCAAAGCCAAGGGTGGAAACGGCGAGTGAAAGCAGAAGGGTCAGTTTCATGCGCATGGAATGGAGAATCCCGGCGCCAAGTGCAAGCCTTGGGAATGGGGTTGTCGCTCTGGGCGGGAGCCGCATCTTCACGTGGTGTTGCTTCGCGATGACGCGTGCGGCGAATCGGTCAGCGACGATTCCAACCATCCATGCCCGGGTGCGTGCAATCCCAGTTCTTCATATGCCAAAATCGGGGAGGATCTCTCACTTAGTCTTTCGTGATTCTCCGGGCAATTCCTATGGCCCATATCCTACATTCCGAAATTCGCATTCAAGGAGCGCAAAATGCGCTCGTCAGATTCGCAAAAGGTCCAATCCGTGGTGTGCTTGCCGCGGTCGTCTGCGTTGCCGGTCAATCGGACGCATTTTCGCAGATTGGTCTCGAATTCATTACAATCGGCAATATGGGCAATGCTCCGGATGCTACCACCTACGGACGAGTCGACTATCCGTACCGAATCGGGAAGTACGAAGTCACAATCAACCAATACACCGCATTTCTTAATGCAGTGGCTGCCTCCGACAACTACAGTCTCTACGCTCCGGAGCTGGCAACTGACGCGACTGTCGCGGGTATTTCCCGATCGGGTGCGCCGGGCTCTTACATATACTCGGTCATAGGTGACGGAAACCGTCCGGTAAGCTACGTGAATTGGTTCGACGCTGCGCGCATGGCGAACTGGATGCACAACGGTGAACCAACTGGTCCTCAGGATGCCTCTACTACGGAGGATGGAGCATACACACTGAATGGAGCCATGTCCGGAATCATCAACCGCAATAACGGCGCCCGAGTTTACGTCCCCTCTGAAAATGAGTGGTATAAGGCAGCCTACTACGACCCGGCCTTGAACGCCGGCACCGGAGGTTACTGGCTCTATCCGATGCGGAGCAACTCAACGCCGAACAACCTAGTCGGTTCGCTTCCAAATCAGGCCAATTTTTATACTGCAAGCTCTGCGCCGGGCGGTTTGCTCTCGGTTACACAGCAGAGCACGATTGCGCCTGGGCAGACCTACCTCACGCCTGTCGGAGCTTTTACCGCCTCGGCGAGCGCGTATGGCACGTTCGATCAGGCTGGAAATGTTTACGAGGTCCTTGACGCTGTTTCGGGCGGGAACCGTGTTGCCCGAGGCGGCACTTGGTGGGCCAATAACTCCGGTTACCTGCTTCAACTTCAGAGCGCCGGCCGAAACCTGAGTCTCCCACCGACTTCTAAGAGCGCCTTTTTTGGCTTTCGTCTCGCCGGAAGTTCGGTTCCTGAGATCGTGCTTGAGCATCCGGCAGGTACTGCCTTGGTGGACGGCGTGGCCGCGATAAATTTCGGTGCCGTGACCATTGGCGGGTCTGGGGCCAAGACTGTCGTGATTCGGAATACGGGCGCCGGCTCGTTGAACGTCAGTGGGGTGACGTTCGATGGCCCGGATGTGCCCGACTTTTCGGTAAATCCATCCTCCACTGTGATCGCACCCGGGCAGCAGGCATCGGTCGTCGTAACTTTCGCTCCGGGTGGAACCGCTTCCGGAAGCCGGAGTGCGGGAATTCATATCGCCAGTGATGATGGTGATGAGAGCCCGTTTGATATTGCGCTCGGAGGAATGGCGTATTCTCCGACGGCGGACGTGGACGGAGACGGTCTGAATGATGCGGCGGAGTTTCGTCTCTCGGCCCTCGGCTTCGATTGGCAAACTAGCCAGCCGGCGCTGGTTTCCACTCTGTACTCAGGCGCAAACATCGCAGGCCTCTACACAGCATCTCAGGTTCAAGCTCTGCACGTCGGAACGCCGCTCATCTCTCGGAATCCGGTATCCGGCAAATTCAAGCTGACCATTGGTGTCCGCAAATCGACTGATCTAATTGGATTCTCGTCGTTTCCGATGACTGCCCCGCAGATTCAGCTGAATGGGACTGGTGAGTTGGAATTCGAGTTTGACTCGGGTGACAACGCAGCATTCTTCCGGCTCGAATCACGGTAAAAACTTGCTCGCCTGCGCATCGGGCGAGGGAAAAATCGGCCGACCGCTTCATTCCTGATCGGGACTTATGTCATTTCGTGCGGGCAATGAACCCCCGCTCGCGCAGCCACTCGATGGACTGCTTTTGCCATGCGTCCCACATGGGGCCTTTGTAGCCGTTGAGGCCGTGGCCTCCGGAGGGGAGTTCGAGGTATTTGCTCTCCACGCCCGCGGCTTTCAGGGCTTCGTGAAACATCCTGCTGTTTTCGGGGACGACGACGGTGTCGTCGAGCGCGTGGGTGAGAAATGCGGGCGGGGTCTGCGCGGTGACCTGCTTTTCATTTGAGAAAAGCGTGATGAGCTCCGGCGTGGCGTCGGCGCCGAGGAGGTTGCGCGCGGAGCCCTGGTGTCCTTTGGCGCCGAAGCTGATGACCGGATACACGAGGATCATGAAATCGGGGCGGCTGCTTTGTTTCGCGACCGGGTCGGTGGATGCGGCGTCGCCTGCATCGAAATGCGTGCCGGCGGTGGAGGCGAGGTGCCCGCCCGCGGAAAAGCCGCAGATGCCGATGCGTTTTGCGTCGATGCTCCATTCGGCGGCGCGGGCGCGGGCGGTGCGGATGGCGCGCTGGGCATCCAGCAGCGGGACGCGGGCCTTTCCGCGCGGCAGACGGTATTCGAGGACGATCCCGGTGATGCCGTGTTCGTTCAGCCATTTGGCGATGCCGTGGCCTTCCCCGCCGGTGACGAGTCCGCCGTAGCCGCCGCCGGGGCAGATGACGACTGCGGTGCCGTTCGGTTTCGGCGGGCGGTGCAGCGTGATGAATGCGTCGGCCTCCTGAAATGTGCCGTCGCCGACGGGTGCGCGGTTATTCCACAGGGCGATGCGCTCGGGTTTCGCGGGCGCCTCGTCGGCGGTGGCGGGTTGGTGGATGCACGCGGCGAAGGCGAGCGTTGCGAGGAGAATGCGGGCGATGATTTTCACGCATCCGGAGTTATGGAGTCGCGCCGCCGCGGGCAACGCGAAAGACGCGTATCAGTCTTTGCGCTTCCAGACTTCGAACTGTTCCTTTTTGTCGAACGTGCCGAGCAGTTCGTATTTCGCCTGGATGTGCGCGTAAATCGATGCGCCCCAGTTTTTGAAACGCGAGGCGTCGGTGCCGTTGATGTCCCAGTTGCTGATCACCACAATGCGCGGCTTGCGCAGCTCCATGCGCTCGATGGCGCGGGTGTTCCAGTCGCCCTTCGCGATCGTCTCGTCCACATACATGCGGCGCTCGTAGCTGCGGCGGTTGGCGAGCACGTTGAACGACGGATGATACGGCCACGCCACGAGCAAGTCCGCGTCCGTGCTGTTATCGCGGATGACGCGATGGGCTTCCTTCATCCACTCCGCGGTCTTCTTTTGCTCGAAAACGCGAACACCGTTTTCTCCTTCAAACAACGTCTCGCGATTTTCGCGGGCCGCGATCGTGCCGCACCACCGGTCGGGCAGAATGCGCCAGCACCACACCGCGCAATGCACGACAAGATACACGGCGAGAATGCGCGAAGGCATCCGCCAGCAGTTTCCGTTTGTCCCCACGAGCGCGAACGCGCCGGCGACCGCCACCCAGTAGCCCGGGCCGAATTCCGATAAATGCGGTGCATCCGGCCGCCAGAAAAAGTACTGCGGAAACATCGTGAGCGCCGCACCGATGAGCGTCAGCGCTGCGAGCGCGAACCGCGGGTCGCGCCGCTCGACCACCGCGCGGAACCAGCGTCCTGCTGCGAGCAGCGCAAGCGGGATGAGCGAGAGCAGCGGCGCGTAGGTGAGCAGGAACAGCCCGAGTTTCTCCGCGAATTTCTTTTCGCCCGCGGCCTGCACTTCGGCCCACGACACGCGGTCCTTGCCGCCGAAGTCCGTGTTGATTTTCACCGGCGACTGCATGAGCACCATGCCGAGCGATTTGCTGGGCGGCGGTGCTGGAAGCTGAATGCCCACACGACGCGCGGCGTCACGCCAGAACGCAGAGTACGACGCAGCGAGGTCCGGCCCGAATCCGCGACGGTAGGCATCGGCAAACACGGGAACGTGCAGCGCGGTCACGCCGCTGATGAGCAGCAGCGACGAAACGCCAAGCAACCGCAGGCGTTCCGTTCCTTCAAACAGCCGCGCCATCAGAACGCCGAGCCACAGCACCGTGAAAAACGAGCCGAGGTCGATGCGCACGAGCCACGTCGCGCCGAGGATCAATCCGCCGCCGAGCGCCCACTTCCACGACTTCCGTACGCTTGGTTGCGCGAGCACAAAGCCGAGCAGGCACCATGCATTTGCGACCGTTGCGAGCGGGTTGTAATTTTTGAACATCATCCCCGGGGTGACGATCAGCAGCACGCCGGTCGCCACGCCCAGCCCGATGGCCGCGCGCTTCAGCCCTGCGAAACGCGCCGCTTTCTCCACGGCGAGAAACCCGAGGATCGCCGCGAGCGTGCTCAGAGCCATGAAGAAAACGCGGAGCGCGACGAAGCTCACTCCCGTGATTTTGAAAAGCGCGACCAGCGGATAAAACCAGCCAACGTTGTAGCCGAGCAGCACTTCGCGAATCGGGATCTCGCCCGCCATGAGGCGCTGCGTTTGATGTGTGAGCATCCCGCCTTCGTCCTGGAAGTTGATCCCGTGCCGGTAGTAGTTGCCGTAGTAACCCGCGGCGACCGCGAGGAGGACACAGACCCAGAGCCATCGGCTCAGCCAGAGCGGGCCCCGGGCGGCTGGTCGTTTGTCGGTTTCGTCCACGGGTGGTGCGGGCTATTTGGATTCGCCAAGCACCATTTCCAGATACTCGCGATACGGGCTTTTCGGGATTCCCGCGATGCAGCGCTGCATCCCTTCGCGGTCGATGAATCCTTGCGCAAACGCGATTTCCTCGAGGCACGCGATTTTGAGTCCCTGCCGGTTTTCGATCGCGGCGATGTAGTTGCTCGCATCGAGCAGGCTCTGCTGCGTGCCGGTGTCGAGCCACGCCATGCCGCGTCCGAGCACTCGAACGTGTAGCGAATTGCGGCGCATGTATTCCACGTTCACGTCCGTGATTTCGAGCTCGCCGCGCGGACTCGGCTTCAAGTCGCGCGCGATTTGGATCACGTCGTTGTCGTACACATACAACCCCGGCACCGCGAACGGGCTCTTCGGTTTCGACGGCTTTTCCTCGATCGAAATCGCGCGTCCATCCGCACCAAACTCCACCACGCCGTAACGCTCCGGGTCCTTCACCTGATAACCAAAGACGCACGCGCCGCCCTCCGTGCCCACGAGCCGCAGCGCCTCGCGATAAAAGTCCAGTTTCCCGTAAAAAATATTGTCCCCGAGAATCAGCGAAACCGAGTCCTTGCCCACAAAGTCCGCGCCGATGATGAATGCCTGTGCAAGTCCTGCCGGCTTTGGCTGCTCGGCATATTCGATGCGCATCCCCAGCCGCGAGCCATCGCCCAGCAGGTCGCGGAACATGGGCAAATCCTTTGGCGTGGAAATGATGAGCACCTCGCGCAGTCCGCCCAGCATCAGCGTCGCCAGCGGGTAGTAAATCATCGGCT
>SXWH01000059.1 GCA_005791535.1 Verrucomicrobiaceae bacterium
ATCGGTGTGCAGGATGTTGTGCGGGTCATCCCGCTTGCGCGGCGTTTGCTCGAAAGACGTTTTCGCTCTGCGCTCGGCAGAACCCTGCGCGAGGAGATTACACGCGTGCAGATCCAGCGCGTAAAACGACTGCTTACCGAGACGGAACTGCCACTCGCGGAGATCGCCGGTCGCACGGGCTTCCGCCACGTCGAGTATCTCACGGTGGTTTTCAAGCGCGAGACCGGCCAGCCGCCGAGTGTCTTCCGATCCGAGCAGCGACCGGGCCGGACTGGACGCTAAGGATTGCGGCGTTCGCGGATGGGTGAGGGGACTGCCGCGCTGGAAGTGCTGTATTTTTGGGCCAATCGGAGTATCTTGTGACAAATACGATGAAGGCTGCATCCACACTGCCGGTCGCCCGCGAAAACCCAAACGCACACGTATCCATGAACACGCCCATCAATCGCCGCACATTTCTAAAGGGAATCGGAGCTGTCGTCGCACTGCCCGCCTTGGAATTCACATCAGGTGCCGCCGAGAAAGCCGCGTTCCCCGTTCGGATGGCCCACTTGTATATGGCGAACGGCGTGCATCCGGATATGTGGACACCGAATGGAACCGGTCGGGATTTCGAGCTTTCGCCGACGCTTTCCCCGCTTGCCGATGTAAAGAACGAGATTCTCGTGCTGAGCGAGTTGTGGAATGCCGCGAGCAATACCGGGGACGGTCACTACGTGAAAACGAGCGGCTACCTCACGAGCACGACCATTACGCGGACCACAGGCGAAGCACTGAATAGCAATGGTGTCTCGATGGATCAGATCGCTGCGCGAAAGATTGGAATTCTCACGCCGCTTCCATCGCTTGAACTGGGGCTTGAGCCACCAGCGACAGGAGTCGATACGAATGTCGGCTATACGCAACTCTACGGTGCCCATATCGCGTGGAATCAGCCGACCATCCCGCTTGCAAAGGAGATTAATCCAAAACAGGCGTTTGACCGTCTTTTTCGCCCGAAGGCCGTCACAGCGCGCGAAGCAGCCGAAGTCGCGGCGGGACGGGACCGGAGCGTGCTTGATTTGGTGTCCGCGGATGCGAAGCGACTCCAGAAGAAGCTGGGTGCCGGAGATCGGGCCAAACTGGATGAGTATCTCGACAGTGTTCGTGCCGTGGAACGTCGCATCGAGTGGGATGCAAAACGCCAGCGCGATACCATGCTCGGTGACTCCGCCGCACGGCAGGCGATTGAGGCTCTCGGAAAACGCGTGGATGCATACAGCGACCCTGCGCGCGTCAGCGAGCGGCACGGCGATCATTCCGAGCACGCGCGGTTGATGCTCGATATGATGGCGTTGGCGTTTTGGGCGGATACGACGCGGATATCCACGTTCATGTTTGGCAACGCCGTGAGCGGACGGAGCTTCGCGTTTCTCGGCGCGGGATTTGGAGGTCATCACGAAACTTCGCACCACGAGAACAAGGCGGAGAAACTCGCGATGTATCAGCGCATCAACCAGTGGCACATTGAGCAATACGCCTACCTGCTTAGCAAACTCCGGAGTATCAAGGAGGGCTCGGGAACGCTTCTGGATAACTGCATGATCACCTTCGGCGCCGGCATGCGGGATGGGAACGCCCACAGCCCGAAGAATCTCCCTATCATCCTTGCCGGACGCGGTGGCGGGACGATTGCGACAGGGCGTCACGTCGCGTATTCAAAAGGCACGCCGCTCGCGAATTTGTGGCAGGGAATGCTCAAGCGCGTCGGGACGCCGGTTGAGCGGTTTGCCGACAGCACCGGTGAGCTTGCCGGTCTCGATGACGCCAACTTCAAGGGGGCGTAGCGGGCCTATCCGGCAAGGCGCTCGTATTTCGCCGGCGTGGCGGGCTTTTTGCCTGAGCTCGTGAGATCGACCACGCGTTGTTCGGCGGAAAGTCCGGCGAGTGCCGCGGAGTAGGCTTCGTTGATGTTTCCAACGAGCACCGTATCCGCATCGGTTACGGCTTCCTCGGCACTTCCGACCATGAGCTTCGCGATGTGCGGGATGTGGTGCTCGATGTAGCGGCGGTTGGCACCAACGAGGCGGGCGGTATTCACATAGGGGTCGAACAAGCGCAGGCCGCAGCCTTTCCCGATGAGTGCCTCGATGACCGTAACGATCGGGGATTCGCGGAGGTCATCGGTGCCGCCTTTAAACGCGAAGCCGAGGACCGCGATGCGCTTTTTCCCGTCCGAGGTGATCAAACGCAGCGCGTTGCGGATTTGCGCATCGTTGCTCGGCGCGATGTGGGAGAGCATCGGAATCTCGATATCACGGGAACGTGCCAGCCAGGTGAGCGCACGCAGGTCCTTCGGGAGGCAGGAACCGCCGTACGCGAAGCCGGGCTTTAGGTAGGCGGGCGAGAGGTTCAGCTTCGTGTCCTGACAAAAAATGCGCATCACTTCGTAGCTGTCGACGCCGATGGCTTTGCACAGAGCTCCGACTTCATTGCCAAACGTGATTTTCAGCGCGTGGAAGATGTTGTCGCAGTATTTCACGGTCTCGGCGACCTCGATGGCTGTGTGGATGAGCGGTGCGTTGATCCCGGAATACAACCCCGCCACAAGTTCGCCGTCGGCGCGATTCTTGGCACCGATGACCGTCTTCGGGGGCGCGTAAAAATCGGCAACTGCGGTGCCTTCGCGGAGAAACTCCGGATTCATCACCACGCCGAAATCGCGGTCGAAAACCTTCCCCGATGTGCGTTCGAGCGCGGGAATCACAACATCGCGGATAGTGCCCGGAAGAACGGTGCTGCGGAC
>SXWH01000060.1 GCA_005791535.1 Verrucomicrobiaceae bacterium
CCTCCCGCCCGGAACCCCGCCGCCCACCGACGTGAAAGTCACGCGCGTCCTCGTCGCAGCCATCTTCTTCGGCCCATTCGGCGCTATGGCGGGATTGGGCGTGGGACTGCTGCTCCAGGGCGCAACGCAGAATATCCGCTCGCTGGCTGGAAGGAAGTAGACGATTTGCGGAGATTGTTTTCGCAGCCGAGGTGCGCTCTGGACTTTCACGGATGCCTCCGCGAGAAACCGAACTGTGCAATCTTCCGGTCCGCTCTCACTTTCACGGCGCGATGCGCTGCGGCTTATCTTCACGGCTTCCGCGCTTGCGGCTTCGCTGGATATCACTGCGTTCGGAGTCGAAGGCGGGCTGGGAGCCGACCCGGATTTGCTGAAAAAGGAAATCCCGTGGCCGCGCACATTTTCCGCGGCGGAAAAGAAGGCAGCAGCGGCGCTTGCGGACCTGCTGATTCCCGCGGATGAGCACGGACCAGCGGCATCTGCGGTCGGCGTAGTGGATTTTCTCGATGAGTGGATCAGCGCGCCGTACGACACGCAGGAGCGCGACGCGAAGGTGATTCGCGCGGGGCTCGCGTGGCTGGATGCCGAGTCCACGAAACGTTTTGCAAAGCCATTCGCGGACGCTGCGGTGGCCGAACAGACTGCGCTGGTCGATGATGTTTTGAAGGAGGGCACCGAGGCGCGGAAGAAGGCTTATTCGTTCTGGCGCTTGTTCCGCGACCGTGCCGCAGGCGGGTATTACTCAACGCCGGAAGGCTGGCGGGCGCTTGGATACACGGGTAATGCTCCGCTCTCCGAATTCCCCGGCGCAACTCCCGAGGCATTGAAACACGTGGGCCTGGCCTGACACCACATCTCTCCTTTTTATGGCTCATCTTAAAACGTCCAAATCCCGCGCAGCAAAATACGACGTGGTCGTGGTTGGCAGCGGTGCAGCAGGCGGTATGGCGGCTTACGCCCTCGCAAAAGCCGGTGTGAAAGTGCTCATGCTCGAAGCCGGGCGTCACTACGACCCGCAGCGGGAGACGCCGATGTTTCAATCGTTCGCCGATGCGCCGCTGCGTGGCTCGGCTTACCCGCAAAAGCCGAACGGTTACTTCGACGCGACGATCGGCGGCTGGGTCGTGGAAGGCGAGCCGTACATGGTAAAGAAGGGCGCAGCGTGGGCGGAGGGTGCGGTCGAGAACCGGATGAAGACAGAGCAGAACTTCATGTGGTGGCGGGCACGGATGCTTGGCGGAAGGACCAATCATTGGGGCCGCGTGTCGCTGCGAATGGGGCCGCTTGATTTCAAACCGCGGAGCACCGATGGACTCGGATTTGACTGGCCTGTCTCGTACGAGGAAGTCGCGCCTTACTATGAGCGAACCGAGCAGATTGTCGGAATCTTCGGAACGAAAGAGGGCATTGAAAACAATCCGGACAGCGACTTTTTCCTGCCTGCTCCCAAGCCGCGAGCCTACGAACTTCTACTTCAACGCGGCGGGAAGAAGCTCGGCATCCCGATCATCCCGGCGCGAATGGCGATTCTCACGAAGCCGATGCCGGGTCGGGCGCCGTGCTTTTACGCGACACCCTGCGGGCGCGGATGCTCGATTGGTGCGGCCTTTCAGAGCACGACGAGTTTGATTCCATACGCGCTGGAAACCGGAAATCTCGACGTCCTGCCCGATGCGATGGCGCGCACGGTCACGCTTGATGCGCAAGGGCGCGCAAATGGTGTGACATTCATCGACCGGACCACAGGCAAGGAGGAACACGTCGCCGCACGCGCGGTCGTGCTGGGCGCAAGCGCACTGGAAACTGCGCGCATTTTGTTGAATTCGAAATCGGCGAAACACCCGCAAGGATTGGGAAATTCGAGCGGACATCTAGGGCGTTGGATGACCGACAGCACGGGCACAAACCTCGGCGGGCGCATTCCGGCTCTGGAAAACATGCCGCTACATAATGAGGATGGTGTTTCGACGATGCACCTCTACGCGCCGATGACGGTTGAGCGGCAAAAGGCCGCGGCAAAGGAAGGCAGCCCGCGCGGCTACTACGTCGCGTGGAGTGGCGGACGGACCATGCCGAGCCTCGGCACAGTGCCGGCGGCCCTCGCAGTCGCCGGGAATGTGTACGGAAAGAAATTGAAGGACGAAGCGCGTCGCTACTACGGCTCGTTTGTGGACCTTCATGCCCGCGGCGAGATGATTCCGAACGAGAAGAGTTTTTGTGAACTCGACCCCGAGAAAAAAGACCGATGGGGCACGCCGGTCCTCCGATTTCATTTCGAGTGGAGCGACGCCGAACTCGCGCAAATCACCCACGCGCAAAAGACTTTCGCCCAACTCATCGAGAGCGCGGGCGGAATCGTGGACAAGGCCCCGGCAAAAGACCCGCGGACGGCGATGACCGCAGGCGGAAGCGTGAATCACGAAATGGGCGTCACGCGCATGTCGTCGCGGATTGAAGACGGAGTGACCAACGCCGCGAGCCAGCTTTGGGATTGCCCGAATGTCGTCGTGGCCGACGGCGGCGTGTTTTGCAGTAACCCGTTCAAGAATCCGACGCTCACTATCATGGCGCTCGCCTGGCGTGCGTGCGACAAGCTCATCGCGGGCATGAAGGACGGGACGATTTCAGCGCCGACGTAGCCGCAAGAACCGGCTAATCCGTTTCAGCCAGATCGTCGTCGGCTTGCGTGACGCGAACGATTTCCTCCACGGTCGTCTGGCCTTTCAGCACGCGACGCCAGCCGTCGGTTCGGAGCGTCTCCATGCCGTCCTGAATCGCGCGCACTTTAAGCGCGTTTCCGGTTTCCTTGCGGATGACCATGCGGCGGAGGTTCTCGTTCACGACGCACACTTCGAAAATTGCGAAACGTCCGCGGTATCCGGTCTGGCGGCAGGTGTCGCACCCGGCGCCTTTATACATCTTCGCGCCCGGCGGCGGTTCGAAGCCGATACTCTTGAGGTAATCGGTATCGTAGGTTGTCTCGACCTTGCAGTCCTTGCAGATGGTTCGCACGAGACGCTGCGCCTGAAAGCAGCGAACGACGCTCGCGAGGAGAAACGGTTCGATTCCCATATCGAGCAGACGCGTGATGCCGGAGACAGCGTCGTTCGTATGCAGTGTGGAGAAAACCAAGTGACCCGTCATCGCAGCGCGAATGGCGATTTCCGCAGTCTCGAAGTCACGGATTTCACCGACCATGACGATATTCGGATCCTGACGCAGAATCGCGCGGAGACCGTTGGCGAAGGTCAGACCGATGTCCGATTTCACGTCGATCTGCGAGATGCCTGGCAGACGGTATTCCACCGGCTCTTCCACCGTGATGATGCGGCGCGTGGGCTGGTTGATACTGGAAAGAAACGAGTAGAGCGAAGTGGATTTTCCCGAACCGGTCGGGCCGGTGAC
>SXWH01000061.1 GCA_005791535.1 Verrucomicrobiaceae bacterium
GAAGTCATCGACCTCGGTGTGATGGTCCCGTGCGAGCGCATCCTCGACGAGGCGGTGAAACACGGTGCGGACATCATCGGATTGAGCGGACTCATTACGCCTAGCCTCGACGAAATGCAGCACGTTGCCCGCGAGATGCAGCGGCGCGGGATGACGCAGCCGCTCCTGATCGGAGGCGCAACCACGAGTCGCCCCCACACTGCGGTCAAAATCGCGCCCAACTACAGCCAGCCCGTCGTTCACGTGCTCGACGCAAGCCGCGCGGTTCCGGTCGTGAGCGCACTGCTTTCGCCCGAGCAAAAGCCGGAATTTGCGGCGAAGAACGCAGCGGAACAGGATGCCGCTCGCGCCCAGTTTGCAGGCAGCGCGGCGAAGCTCATTTCCGTAGAGCAGGCACGCGCGAAGCGGCTGCCGTGGAGCCTCGCGGAGCAGGACGTTCCGCAACCCGAATTCACCGGAGCCCGCGTGCTCGACGACATTCCGCTCGCGATCTTGCGCGACTACATCGACTGGACACCGTTCTTCCACACATGGGAACTGCGCGGCGTTTACCCGGCGATTTTGAATCACGAAAAATACGGCGAGCAGGCGCGGAAGATTTTCGCCGATGCGAATGCGATGCTCGACCAGTTCATCGCGAAGAAGCTTATCAAAGCACGCGCGGTTTACGGCTTCTTCCCCGCGAGCAGCACGGGCGACGACGTCATCATCTGGACGGACGAAAATCATACCACGGAGCAGATGCGCTTCCATTTCCTGCGCCAGCAGGTCGAGAAGGAAGGCAACGATTCAGCCAATCCATATCGCTCCCTCGCTGATTTCATCGCGCCGGTGGGATCAAAGCCCGCGCTTGGAAAAGAGCCGGCGCGCGATCATCTCGGAGCATTCGCCGTAACGACCGGAATCGGTCTCGATGAACTCGTCGCGGGCTACAAAAAAGCGGGCGACGACTACAACGCAATCATGGCCGAAGCCGTGGCCGACCGTCTCGCCGAAGCCTGCGCAGAGTGGCTTCACGCAAAGGTCCGCCGCGAATGGGGCTATGGGAAAGGCGAACAACTCACTAGCGAAGAAATCATCGCGGAAAAATACCGCGGCATCCGGCCCGCACCCGGCTATCCGGCGTGCCCTGACCACACGGAAAAAGGAACCCTTTGGAAGCTGCTCGATGCCGAGGCAAAGACCGGCATCCGGCTTACCGAGAGCTACGCCATGTGGCCAGGCAGCAGCGTGAGCGGCTTCTATTTCGCGCACCCCGACTCGCGTTTCTTCGCAGTCGGAAAGCTCGGAAAAGATCAAGTCACCGACTACGCGACGCGGAAAGGAATCCCACTCGCGGAAGCGGAGCGCTGGCTCGGGCCGTGGCTTAATTACGCACCGGCTTAACCCGCTTAGTAGGGCTGTGCGATGATCCGGCGGTCCGGATTGGTCGCGCCGGAATCCCTATAAATCGGGCCGGGATTCGTCGAGAGCACCTCGTATCCGCGCAGCACAAACTCGGGGTAAAAGCCGTTGCTCGCCGGCTCGTAGATCGTATCTCCCGAGAACTCGCCGAGCAGCTTGTATTCAACGTTGTTGTCCGAGCCCGGCTTGCCGGCCTGACGGTCCGGGATGAACTTGTTGCGCTCGTTCATCACCACAAGCTTCGCCGTGGACCACGGCTCGCCGGAACGCCGGACCCAGCCCCAGAATTTGTATTCGGTTTTGAAATAGCGGCGTCCGACGTAATACGCACCCTTCGGCTCCGCGGCGATGCCTGCCACGACGGTCTCCCGCGCGACGCCGGCGGCCTGCCGACGCGCTCCACCGGTGGTTTCGCAGCCTGTGGCTGCAATCAGAACGACAAATGCGATGAGAGATTGGATCGGTTTCATGGATGATGATTGGCTGGTTCGCGAAATCAGATGGTCTGCGCGAGATAACCGCCATCGACCACAATGTCGCTGCCGGTCACAAACGAACTCGCCGCGTGTGCCGCAAGGAAAACACAGGCCCCGATGAGTTCGTGACTCTCACCAAATCGCTTCATCGGAGTGTGGCCCCAAATCGCCTGCGTGCGCGGCGTCGGCGAGCCGTCCTCATTGAAGAGCAACTTGCGGTTTTGCTCCGCTGGAAAAAAGCCCGGCGTAATCGAATTCACGCGTACTCCACTCGTCGCCCATTCGCGGGCGAGAAACATCGTGAGACTCAGCACCGCCGCCTTGCTTGCGCTATAGGCGACTACGCGGGAAAGCGGGATTCGCGCACTCGCGCTGGCAATGTTGATGATGCTGCCGCGGCCGCGTTTGCACATCCCCGGCCCAAACTCCTGACACGGGAGCAACACGCCGCCCACGAGGTTCAGGTCGAAATTGGCGCGCCAGTCGTTGATGTCGATGCTCTCAATCGGCCGCTCGGGAGTCACGGTCACTTTCGGATCATTTCCGCCCGCCGCGTTCACCAGAATCGTGGGTGCGCCGAACTCCTTCGTAACTGCCTCGTGCGCCGCGTGCAGGCTCTCGCGGGACATCGCATCGGCCGCGAAAAAGCGCGCCTGTCCGCCAGCCTCCCGAATTGCCGCAGCGCGGGCCTCGCCGCGTTCTGCATTGCGACCAAGCACTGCAATCTTGGCGCCGGCTGCCGCGAGTCCGTCGGCAAGCGCGCCTCCGAGAACGCCGGTTGCACCGATCACGACAGCGACGTCGTCTTTGAGATCAAAAAGGGATGGTTTCATCGCCGCGCACAACAACCGAGAGCGGGCCGGTAGGCAAGCGGGACGTTTGCATTCGCGCGTTTTGGGCGCTCCGCACCACAGTTCCACGTTGACGCACGCAGGATTTCAAATAAACCCGACCGCTCCAATCCGCCGCACCCTTCGCCGGGCCGGGGTTTCATTTCAAAACAATCACATCCCACTTTTATGCCACGTAGTTTCATCTTCTCATCAGAGTCCGTTGGTGAAGGCCATCCGGACAAAGTCTGCGACACGATTTCCGATGCCATTCTCGACGCCTGCCTTTCGGTGGACAAAACGAGCCGCGTGGCTTGCGAGACATTCGCGAAAAGCAACATCGTTGTCGTCGGCGGAGAAATCACGATTCCGAAACTGCAGGACAAGAAGACTGGCGCCACCAAGCCGATCGACGAGGTGATCAATATCGGCAAGGTCATCCGCGACGCGGTGCGCGGCATTGGATACGTGAACAACGACGACGTTTTCCACGCCGACACACTCTTCATCAACAACTACCTGACCGCGCAGTCGAAGGACATCGCACAGGGCGTTGACGCCAAGAAAGCCGAAGGCAAAAAGACCGCCGAGCAGGGAGCCGGCGACCAGGGAATCATGTTCGGCTACGCGAGCAACGAAACGCCCGAGCTCATGCCCGCGCCGATCATGTTTGCTCACCGCCTCGGCCGGAAGCTCACGGAGATTCGCAAAGCCGGCAAGGCCGCGAAATGGCTCCGCCCCGACGCGAAGTCGCAGGTCTCCGTCGAGTATGTCGATGGCAAGCCCGTCCGCATCACAAACGTCGTCATCTCCACCCAGCACGCCGCCGACGTCGAGCACGCGGAAATCGAGAAGTTCTGCATCGAGAAAGTGATCAAGGCGGTGCTTCCGAAAGACATGCTCACCAAGGACACCGAGTTTTTGATCAACCCGACCGGCCGCTTCGTTGTGGGCGGACCGCAGGGCGACAGCGGCCTCACCGGCCGGAAGATCATCGTCGATAC